>NZ_JBEZDT010000018.1:0-177639 GCF_040648455.1 Catellatospora sp. NPDC049133 | reverse complement strand
CCATGGCTTCGTAGACTGGTGAGTCCTCGAACGGCTTCAGTTCGCCGAGCTTGTGCCATCCCCACTTTTGGTAGGCGGTCAATGCCGCCGTGTTGTGTGCCAAGACGAGCAGGGTCGCCCTGGCCTCCGGCCGACTGCTCATCAGGACAGCATGCAGGGCCTCTGCCGCGCCGCGTCGCCGCTGCGATGGGCGAACCATGATGTAGTTCAGTGCGAAGGTCCGCGCGCCGTCCTCGACTAAAAGTTCTGGATCGACCTCATTGAGGAACCCTCGCCACCAAGCCGACCCCTCGGGCAGCGTGTAGCCGAGCGCGTAGCCCACGAGTTGCCCGCCGAGCCGACCGGTGACCAGCTCGAATCCGTCCCGCGCCGCGTAGGCCTCGATCCTTTCCCAGAACCGGTTCTCGGCGAAGAAGGGGTTCTGGATCTTATCGGCGTAAGCCTCGCGATAGACGGCGAGAAGTTCGTCGCGAAACTCTGAGATCACCGACGCGTCGTGTTTTTCGAGGACGAGACCTGTGCGAACGTTCATCGTTTTGTTCCTTGACCAGCGGATACCGATGCGATGTACCGAGCGAGGAAGCGCCCGACCTCATTCTCCTCGGGATGCTGTGCAAGGCGCTGAGCGACGCTCTGCAGTTCACTGGTGACAACCCAACTGGCGACCTCACTGCCAAGGTCGTCCAGCGCGTCGTTCGCGGCGAGCGCCGCGCCGACCACATCGCGCAGGTCAAGCCGTGTACTGGCGAGGCGCACGCGGTACAACGCACGGTTTCGCGCGAAGCCTGCACCGTGAGCGGTCACGGCTCGTTCGAGGAGCGTCTCCGCGCGGGCGGCGTAGCCGAGCTTCATCGCTGCCGTTGCCTCGATGCCGTCCAGTTCTGCGGAGCTGACGAACGTGCACCAATCGTCGCCCTCCTCGTGTGCCTTATCGAGGTGACGCCTAGCATCTGCCGCCGCCTTGGCCGACTCTGCCTCGTTACCGGCGATGGCGTGTGCGGTGGCCTGGCGGATCAGCGGCACGACCGCGATCCGCCCACGCTTGTCGTAGCCGTGGGCGATGCGGCTGGCCGCTTCCGCGTACCGGAGCGCCTGCCGCGGCATACCAAGGAAGCTGCTCTGGAACGCAAGGTTGGCGAGGGCGTGAACCTCGATCCCGGGGTTGGCGGACTGGCTAGCCAGAGAAAGCGCCTCGTTGTAGCAGGAGCGAGCGATGTCCTGCTGACCCGAGTCGAAGGCGAGCCAGCCGGCGCACATCTGCGCGCGGCCAGTGGCAGCCAGGATTCTGTCTCCGACGCTCTCGCTGTAGGTCCCGTTCTCAAGGAGGTGATATCCCTCCCGGGCGACACCGGCCGCAGCCTGCCATAGGTTTTCGCCGCCGTGTTGGTGACCGAGTGCGCGCAGTCGCGCAACGGCCCGATGCAACCGCTCGGCGTCGCTGACACCGACTTGGCCGACTCGCTGCGTGGCGTTATCGACTCCGCCGAGACTCGCCACAGCAGCGGCCAGCGGCATCGTGACGAGCGTGCGTCGCCTCATGGGATCAGACGTTACCGCCGCTCGCATCTCCTGGACTTGCTGAACCTGCGCGACGGCGATCAGAACCCCGTTCGCCTCCAGCGCGACGTCCACAGCATTGGCGACGGTCCCCGACGGTGGGCGCTTGTCGCGCTCGATTCTACTGAGGTGGCCTTTGTCGATGTGGGACTCCGCGCTGAGTCGGCGCAGCGACCATCCACGTTCCATGCGTATCCGCCGCAGGTTCTCGCCGAATGACTCTGTGCTCATGCCCATCCCATCGAGTCCACCGCATGCGTTGCCAGGCTGTCGAGCCATCTGGCAACCCCTTCGAAGACCGTCTCCGGCCCTTCAAGCTTGGGTCAGCGCGAGGCGGGGGTGATGGGAAGATCCGTCCGCCTCGCTGCCTACCAAGACCATAGAGGTCGAAAGGGGGGTCATCAACAATGGTTTCGGCGGGAAGTCTGCTCGCCAGGCGCAGCCCGAGTCGGGCGGCGATCTACGCGCACATGATCGCGGACCCGTCGCGTGAATGGTCGATCGGCGAGCTGCACCAGGAACTGGCCGACGCCGGAGTGTCCGCGGAGTCCGCTCGTGCTGTCGTATACCTGCTGCTCGACGCACGGATTGTGGAACTCGTCAGAGGTCGCCGCCGGCTGACGGTGAAGCTCACCGCCGGTGCCGCCGAACATCTGCGGCAGGTGATCGAAGCATGGTCGTCGGCGCAAGCGGACCGAGCGGCGTCATGAATAACCTCGGGCGATCACTCGACCGAAAGAACCGGCGTTCGCGGCTCAGCGCCACGGCACGGAAGTCTCGTCGCGAGCCCATACAGCCTGCTGACCACTGGCGGCGGCGTGCGAAGGCAGGCCGACCCAAGCGCGCTCGTGGGTGCGCGGTGTCGCTGCTAGATCAGCATGACTTCAGCGGTATTCGCGCGGAGCTGCTCCTCCGTGACCGGGTGCCGCCAGCGCCCGACCTCCACGACGTACACGCTGCGCCGTTCGGGGATGCCGTCCACGACGAACTCCTGATGGCAACCCCCGTTTCCCCACACCGGCTCGTTGAGAATCCTGCCCGTGGCGAGCTGCTCGCCTTCAGCACTGAGGATCTTGACAATGGCCCCGTTCCGGAACCAGGTGCCCTGCTGCGGCTCGCAGATGTTGCTGGTGGTCTGACCGCCGCCGGTGAACGTCGCGCTCGTGGGGGCGGCATCGCCACCCCATCCGCGGGCGGTCCAACCGACCAGCGCGGCCGCGGCCGCCACCGCGCTGAGCGCGCTCACCAGCGCGATCAGCTTCCACCGCCGGACCTCGCCCGGCACATCCCCCGTCGTCATGCGCGGCACGATACCGGGCGTCTGCCATTCGGTGAATCCCCAGTTCACGGGCTGTGTCCGCCTGCCTCGGCGGCCCGTGAACATCCGTCGATCACCGAAGGAGGCATCCGTGCGGTCCTACATCGAACCGATCAGCGACAAGCGTGCGGAGTTCCTGCACCGTGAGCTGCACCGCCACCGGAACGGCGAGCGCTCCGGGCGGTGCCGCATCTGCCTGCAACCCGACTGCCTCGGCGCGCGGCAGGCCCGTGCCGAGCTGCGCATGGCAGGCCGGTACGAGAGCCAACCGGGTTCGGGGTCTGCCCTTCCTGGCAGCTGATCCGCCTGACGCACAGGTCAGGGGCCTGAAGGCGACAGCCCCCGACCTGCGCCTCAGGTTCACGTGCTTCCCGGTGCGGGCTTTGCGGAAGATCTTCTCGCGGGTGAGAATGCGCGGCATGCTCACGTTCGATGAGGGTTGGCGCGGCGGCACCACCCATGCCTGTGACTGCTGCGGGAACGCCAGCCGGCGCACCTGGACCATGGTCAACCGCGACGACCAGCCGTACGCGGTGTTCTTCGCGGCCTGCTACGACCACGGCCACGAGCGCGAGACCTGGATCGATGTCGTCTTCGGCACCTGGGGCCAGGGGGACTACCACGACCACGTGACCTTCGGCTGCCGGTTCGGCCCGGTCGCGGGCAGCGACGCCCCGGCGGCGACCGCGGTCGACGCCGCCGAGGTCGCCCCGGACGATCCGATGTTCGGGCAGAAGCTCACGCGCGCGGAGGCCCTGTCCCATCCTCGGGTGAAGGAGTTCTGGGAGGTCGTCGACTTCGTCGTGCTCAGCGACCCGCTGGTGCACCCGCACCACTATGAACACTCGGCCTAACGAGCTGGATCATCCGTCGCCCGGCCGGCGTGGCTGGCTCGCCACTCCAGGGCTTCGGGAGTTTCGTGGTACTCGAGCAGGTGCTGACCGGCGATCTCGCTCAGCAGCTCCCGGACTTCGGCTGGGGTGGCGTAGAAGTACTCGCGGCGCAGGTTCACCTGATTCACCCGCTTGGCGCTCAGCGCCGCGTGCAGCTTGCCCTCCAGGCCGACGGCATCCTCGCTGAAGATCAGCGCGTGGACGTCGAAGCGGAAGGGCACGGATGCGTCACCGAGTTCACGGACCCGGTCCTCGGGGTCCAACCGCCGGGTCATGCCGATCTTCACCATGCCAGGACCGAACGCGCCGATGTTGGAGATCACGTAGACGTAGCCGGCCCGGATGTTCGCCTCGCGGGCCTCGACTCCGGCGATCGCCTCGCCGATCTCCTGGAGCTTCGCTTCGATTTCAGCCGCGGCCGCAAGGTCGCCCTTTGCCGTGAGCTTCGCCAGCGCCGCCTGGTAATGCGACTGCTCCTTGGCCAGTCTGGCCTTCTCCCGCTCGAACTCCGCCGCCGCGGCCTTCTCCTCGCGCATGCGCTCACGCTCCTCGCGGATGCGCTCCTTCTCCTCCTCGACCTTCGCGCGGTAGTCGGCGGTCAGCCGGAGTTCGTACACGCGTAGCTGGTGGTACTCGGGAGAGATGCGGATGCTCATCGTCTTGCCCAGACGGGCGATGGTCTCGGTCACTTTGGTCAGCCGTTCGATCGTCGAGTCCAGCCGATGCGGCTGCACCCGCGCGACGCAGTTCTCCGCTTCAGCGTTGTAGGCGCGCAGCATGAGCTTGGAGGTCTCGTTGATCATCTTTCGACCCTCGGCCTGGGATCCGTTGACGGTCCACGCCGTGGCGGCCTGCACCGCGTTGCCGGTGCGGGCGGCATCCTTGATCCGGACGTTGAGGTCGGCGAGCCTTTCCTTGTAGGCGACGGCATCGGCCAGCGGGTGCCGGTACTCGTAGATGGCGACCTCTTGCAGTTCGGCTTCCGCGGAGGATCGCACGAGCTCGGCACGCACGTTCGTCAGTTGTGCCTGCAGTTGCTGGTATTCGCCCCGAGCGCGTTGCAGGGCTGTCTGGAACGAGGCGGTTTCCGCCGCGATCGCGCTGGTGTCGAGCCCCATCAGCCTGGTGATCTCGGATCGCAGCAGCTGGTTCTCGTCCTCAAGCCGCTTCTTGCCGCGTCCGAAAAGGCTGCTACCCGGTCCTCCGGCCGCCGGTGCTACAAGAGTCGGGGCTGCCGCCATTGCCGCCTGCTGCGCGGGGATGACGGCCTTGGGAGCGGGCGATACCGGCGGAGTGGGCACCTCGGGGAGCCACCACTGCCAATCGGGAGGGGCTTGCGGAAGCGAGGGATCCGGCGTCCACCCTGCCGGTGGCGACCATCCGGGCGGGGGAGTGGGCCAGCCGGGCGGAGGGTTGAACCGGTAACCAGACATCAGTGCCTCCACGCCGCTACCCAAGGTCATGAAGTGCATACGGTAACCAGGTCAGACTGCGGCAAGAACCCATCAGCCGGGCATCTGTCGGCTGGGAACGGTCGCCAAATTCTGGCGCTGTCGCTACAGATGTCCGGTCGTTAGGTCAGCACCAGGCCAACCGTCTTTGACGAGTTGTGGTTCCGATGACCAGGTGCCCTTGCCGTCTCCCGCACAGAGGGCTGCTATGCGGACTTGCTCCTTAGCTGCAGGTGGAGTTGGCCGGCGATGTTCACCACGACGACGAAGTCGAAGACGGCGATGTGGTCGACGTCGAAACTGCCGGTGATGATCGGCGGCGGGGCGTAGGCGTAGACCTGGTCGGCTTCCAAACGAAGCCCACGCCGGTGGAATGCGCCCATGGCAAGGGCGCCCAGCAGGTACCTGTCCTGGCCGGCCTCGGTCTCCAGTTCGGCGATGAGGTCGGCGCGGGTGTTCCAGCCTCGTACGAGTTCCCCTTCGAAGGTGTCGAGGTGCCACCATGCCCCGTCCGCGGATTCCAGGAACACATCACCGAACAGCGAGGTGAAACGCGGGGCTTTACCGCCCAGATCCAGCCAGGTCCACGAGTCCAGCGCCTGACGGTATTGCTGCTCGCTGAACTGCTTGGTGAGTTCCATCGGCCCATTGGATCATGCGCTGGCTCGCGGTTGCCGACCAGCGCTCCTCCCGGTCCGGTGCAGTCGGCCCGGTTATCGGGAGCGGCTGATCTGTATGGTCCAGCTGACGGCGCCGGGGTGCGACGAGGTGTCCAGCAGGTCGCCCAGCTTCGACCGAGCCAACCGGGCAACCAGGGCATCGTCGAGTTCGTGGTACCGCCTCAGCCCGTCCGCGCCTTCCCAGAGGGGCCGGATCACCATCACCTCGCCCTCGGCGAGCATCGACAGCTCCGCGCCGAGAACGTCGAGCGGGTGCAGTTTCTCGGCCTCCTCTTCGTCCTCCGGCTCGATCCACACCTCGATCGGCGGCTGGTGCGGCGCGACCGATGCACCCAGTTCGATTCCTGTCAGAAAGGCATCGAGGACGTGCCGACGGAGCAGCGGCGTGGACCCTTCCAGTGCCTGCCGATCAACGGTGATGGAGACCTCGACGACCCCGTCGATCAGTTCGGCTGCCGGCGGTTGCAGTGCAACGTCGCCAGGGGCCGACACCTCTACACGGAACCGGATCGGCCCGGAGACGGTCGCGCTCACGCATCCCGGCCACTGCTCGATCCAGGACGCGGCCGACGCCGCGGCGTCCTGCAGTGACCGCTGGTGCCGCCGTCCGAGTCCGGGGGCGTTCACCGACCAGCTCACCAGTTCGCGCGGATTTTCCACGTCATGACTTTCTTGCCGTCGGGGAGAGTTTGATCGTCGTGTTCGACGAGTTCACCCATGTTCTCGATGAATCGGTCGAGCTTTGCCGCCGTCCGCCCGGACCGCTCGGTTCGGGTCGCCACCAGCAGTTCGTCAGGTCCGAGGACCTGCAGCAGTTCTCCCAGCCACTCGGATGCGTACGCCATGGCCTGTTTGCGGTGCCGGGGTGGGGCGGCGAACGGGTCGTCCGGCGCGTCCCCGGCGGATGCGGGATTGCGCACCGGTATGACCCCCAGCCCGTACTGCGAACCGACGGCGTCCAGCGTCGCGAGGACGGCGCGGGTC
Source organism: Catellatospora sp. NPDC049133 (assembly GCF_040648455.1). Lineage (NCBI taxonomy): Bacteria > Bacillati > Actinomycetota > Actinomycetes > Micromonosporales > Micromonosporaceae > Catellatospora > Catellatospora sp. NPDC049133. The sequence goes on along the minus strand of NZ_JBEZDT010000018.1, from coordinate 170,756 downwards.
GCCTGCACGGCGCGCAGCCCGTCGACCGGTTGGCTCAGCCAGGCGCGGGGTAGCAGCAACTCGCACCAGATTCCCTCGTAACCCGGTTCGTCGCGTTGCCGGATCCGGCCGACCACGGGACGGTCCGTCTCCGTCAGGATCGGATCGATGATCACCTGCTGGCGGCTCATCCCGCCCGCGGCCTGCCACTGCCGTAGCTGAACCAGTTCCTGGACTCGCGCGCCGACGACTCGGAGGAGGTGGTGCAGTTGCGAATGCCGACGGTCTTCCTCGGCGTCGGGGAGCTGCACCACCGAGTTCCCGTGGTGCCCGACGAATACGCCGAACACGCCCACGAACAGCCACTCAGCCATCGATTACCCGCCGTAGGAGATGCTTTTCCGCTTTCAGTATGGATCGCGTGCGGTTGCTCGTACGCCGGACTGGTCTGTGTCGTGGACGGCCTGGCCGGAGTCGCACACCCGACCCGGCTGCCGTGACGAGGCCGCGTATCACCGGCCCGGGTCGCGCCTCTTAACCGGTGTCCGACCGACACAGGAGGCGCAGATGCCCAATCACCTGAGTTTCACCGGGGAGAGGTACGAGTACGAGGCGGGTGGCCAGACCCACACCGGCGACAGCCTGTGGGCGGTTTCCGACACCCTCGACGTGCTGCTCCGCACCGCCCCAACCACCTACTACACCGTCACCGCCCCCGCCCTGCACCGGACGGCCCTGCCCGGCGGCGCGTCCGGGAACTCGCTGCTGGCCGGCCTGACCGTGGTCCGCCGCGTCGGCGGGGCGATCGAGCAGGAGTCGGCCGCCGCCAAGGACACCGTCGAGCCGCACAAACTCCCGGGCGTCTCCGGCGTCGCACACTCCGAGTTCCAGGCGTTCCTGGCCTGGGTCGAGGCGGCGGCCGTGAACCTGAATCAGGAGACGACGCTCGCGGTCATCATCGAGGCGCACCAGACCAACACCCCGTGCTCGACCTGCCAGAAACTCATCGGCGGGGTGATGGTCCGGCTGGCCGCGCAGTACGACAAGCCGGTCATCTTCCGGGGTTCGGCGCTGCAGGCGTACGAGACGGCACCGGGCGCGCTGGGCCGGATGCTCCTGTCGGTGCGCTCCGGCACCGGCAAGTACGACACCCAGACCCCGCCCGTCATGAACGATGTCCTCGGCACGCACCTGATGGTCCCGCTGATGCGCTCTTGATCCGTGCTCAGACGTTCTGACACCGCATGGAGCGCGCAGCGGCTGCTCGGCTGACGGCTACCGGGGGTTCGTGGGCGTTCGACGTCGGCGAACTCCCGGTAGCCCGTCGGCCATGGCAGCCGGGTTCGGGGCAGACGGCTGATCCGTGCCTGCCGCAGAATGTCGCTCGTGCTGATGCGGACCAACTTTGCGCCCCTGCGCCGCCTGACACCGGACCCCGACAGCCGGCTGGGGGGCCTGCTGGGGTTCTGGATCTGTGCGGCCCTGGCGGTTTACGGGATCGTGGAGATCGGCGTGCGCGAGGCAGGGATCGGCAGGCTCTTGCTGCTTCTCGGGGGAGCGCTGTGGTTCCGCGGGCAGTTGCGGATCGGCATCTGGACGAGTGGAACCCACCTGCACGTACGCGACGGCCATCGGAACCGGGTGTTCGCGTTCTCGCAGGTGGAGAAATTCACCATCAGGCCGGACGGTGAACGGGCCGCCGTGTTGTGGATCGACCTCACTGACGGCGCGCGTTACCCCACCCCGGCACAGCTCAAATATCGACGTGCTCCGAACGGCGTCTCGATGACCTCGTCCGGGCTGACCGACCTGCTGGCAGCCCTGGACGAGTGCCACGCGACCAGACCCCGGTGAGAGCACCGACGCTGTGCTGGCACGACAGCGCGACCCGGTCAGGGCGATGGTCGCGGCGTGGACGTGGGCGAGAGGTGGACGTTGGGATACGGCTGGACGGCGAACCTCGCCACCTTCCACTCCGACCCGACACGTTCCAGGGCGACCACGACCTCGCATTCGGTGATCTCAACCCCGGCCAGCGCGTTCGTCATGCGTCGCTGAGTCACGTGGGCCAGCACCTCGGCCCTTTGCTGCCCGTACTCGCGGAGGCCCACACTGCGGGCCTCCGCGGTGACAACGGCCTGCTCCGCGAGGGCGCTCGGGCGCAGCGCGGCCATGGCGGCCGTGTACTTGGCGGCGAACGGTCCTGTGAGGAAGGACTGTCCACGCGCGACGGAACCGTCGAAGTCGCGGTAGTCGTATCCCAGCAGGGCGCGGATCGCCGGGAAAACGAACGGCTTGTATTCGGCTATGGCCGCCTGGCGTGCCTGCTTCTCCTGCCGCGCCTGGTACTGCACCCAGTGCGGCCAGCCGAAGAAGGCGACCAGCCCGGTCACGACCACCGACACCAGCACGATCCGGAACCACGTCCGCTGCCGTCGCCGTCGCCGCAGAAGCCCCTCAAACCAGGTCACGTCCCTGACTCCCCCGCGAAGACGTCCGATGGCGCGGCCCATCCTAAGCACTACCATCCAGCCGGTATGGCCACGAGCGACACCGGCCCGGGAGGGCAGCAGATGCGGACCCTGACGCCCGAGCAGCGCCGGCGCGCCTTGGCGCTCATGGCCGAGCTGGTGCACACGCCGGACGAAGAGGTCGACGACAAGGTCGAGGAGCTGGAGCGCATCACCGAGTGCCCGCACGTCGTCGGCTACCTGTTCCACCACACGCCGCACCTGACCGACGAGCAGGCACTGGAGAAGGCCTTGGCCTACGAGCACATCGCACTGCCCGGTGCGTGACGGCATGCTCAGCGATCATGACGAGTTGTGGCGACTGCTGCGCTCGCTGGACGATCCACAGGGTCTGGAGTTCCCGACCGGCTACGACGGTCGGCGCGAGCGGGCCCGGTTCGAGCAGCTCGCGCAGCGGCTGGATGCCGCGTTCGGCGGCGCGTGCGAGGTGGACCGGCACGTGCAGGTCGCGAGCCTGCACGGCCGCATCGAGGTTCCTGCCGCGCTCACCGCGACCGGAAGCCGGCTCGTCGTCTCGATCAGCAATTTCGGCGGGATGGCGGTGCTCGCCGTCGACAATCCGGGCGTATGGACGGACGAGGAGGCGGCCGAGCTGCTCCACTCCGACGACGGTGGCCGGATCGGCGACGCGCTGGCCAGCCTCGGGTATGTGCTCATCCCTGAAGAGCCGTTGTGGCAGCGCTACGACGGTGCGTGGCCTCGGGTGCAGAGCTGGTGGGACCGGTTCTTCGACTACCTTTGAACGCGGTTGAACATGACGTGTTCAACATTATGTTTACAACGGGCCGTTTATCTGGTTGGCTGTGCCCATGGCTGACATCCACGATGAGGACCCGTTCGTTCCGCCGGACGCCGGGCGGGCCCGTGCACACCGCGACTTCGCCGCCCTGACCCGGCTCGCCGAGCGCCACGGCGCGACCGCGAGCAGGCGCGACCGCTGGCGGCATCCGTACGTGCTGGACCCGTACGAGGCGGTCGCTCTGTCGGTGTCCCTCGCGGCGGGTTCGGCCCAGCCCGAGGCCGCCGAGGAGCCGTTCGACGAGACCGACTTGACCGCCGCGCTCACCCTCATCCCGCGGGTGCGGGCCGACCTCGACGCCCTGGAGGCGGGCCTGCTCGACCTGGCCCGCGCACGGGGCCTGACCTGGCAGGCGATCGCCTTCGGGCTCGGCCTCGGCTCCGCGCAGGCGGCCCGGCAGCGCCACGAGCGCCTGACCGGCCGTACCAATGCGGCGACGAGCTAGCCCGCCCGGCCCTCGCCACGCCGGGTGCGGCGGATCCGGATCGCCCGGTCGGCGAGCTCGTCGACGGCCGCGCCGATCTCCGGCGGCAGCCCGCCGTCGCCGCAGCAGGGCGGCTTGGTACGCGGGTCCGTCGGCGGCTTGACCCCGGCGAGTTCGTACAGCGCCGCGTACACGTCGGCACCCGGGTCGGCCTCGTCGTGCCGTCCGATCAGGAGCACGCATGCCTGCCTGCCGGACCGGAACGCGACCACGATGCGCAGGTCGCCGACGTGCTTCACGCACAGGTGGTCGAGCGGGGCCCCGCCGGTGAGGCGGTAGCCGAGCGCCGCGCAGCCCTCCGCTTCGAGGTGGCGCAGGAACTGTGCGACCTGCTGCTGCTGGCGGCTGCGCAGGCCGTCGAACTGCTGCTCGGCGCGGGGGGTCCAGTCGAGGGTGACGGGCACGTGACCTGCCTAGGCCGGGCTCTGCCGCGTACGCGCGAGCAGCTCGTGGACGTCGATGGCCTTGCCCTCGCCGCGCTGCATCTGCGCGAGGCTCTCCCGGAGGTCGTCGCGTTCCAGCAGCGCGGTGTCCTCCAGGTAGCGCCATACGGCGTCGAGCAGCCCTCGGGTCTGCCCGGCCCGGCGCAGGTCTTTGACCAGGTGCCATACCTCATGGAAGCGGCGCGGTTCCAGTCGCGGCTGCCCGTTGACCTGCACGATCGCGAAGACGCCGACGCGGGCCCATTCCCGTACCGTCGGCTCGCTCAGATCAAGCAGCTCGGCCGCTATCACCGGCCGGATCGGTTCGCAGGTGGCCAGCCACTGCCGGGCGACGCGGAGCAGCCGCGCGCGCCGGTCGTCGTCGAGCGTGCGGGCGATGTCCTCCAGCTCTTCCACGCAGGAGAGCAGCTCGGCGATCTTCTCTCGGTCGGACGCGACAGTCACGGCTGGCTCCTGCCCCTCGCTGCGAGCCGGTGCTTACGAGTATGACCCAAGAATCCACAAGCCGCCCCTGCCGACCGCGTCTGCGACGGGTGACGGCGTCCCCCGCCGCCCTTGATCGTTCGACTTGCCTGGCACCTGTGCGTATCTTGACCCGCCATACGCCCGGTTGCCAGGCAAGTCGAACGACCTTGGTGCGGGATCCGCCCGCACTGACGCGGGGACCGTCCGCCGAACGGAGGGCGCGGATCGGCCGGAGGGCCGGATCAAGGTTGACTGCCCGGCAATCCTGCCTGGGTCGGCGCTGGTGTTCGCCGCGTGTTCAACTGGCGGTCGCCGGTGTGCCGGAGGCTGCGGCGAGGAGCGCTGCTCCCCGTCCCTCACCGCCTCCGCGACAAGGACCCATCGTGCGTACACCTCGGCAAACAAGAACGCGGCTGGCCTTCGCCGCGCTCTGCGCCGCCGCTCTGCTGATCCCCGGTACGCCGGTGTCGGCGCAGGAAGCGGCGTCGGTGCGGATCAACGAGATCGAGTCCAACGGCGGCTCGCCCGGCGACTGGGTGGAGCTGGTCAACACCGGTTCCGCCGACGTCGACGTGTCCGGCTGGACGGTCAAGGACAACGACGACACGCACGCCTTCGTCCTGCCCGCGGGCACGGTGCTCGCCGCGGGCGGCTACCTGGCCGTCGACGTGGACCCGGTGTTCGGTCTGGGCACCGCCGACTCGGCCCGCCTGTTCGCGGCGGACGGCACCGTCGTCGACAGTCACTCCTGGACGAGCCACGCGAGCACGACCTACGGCCGCTGCCCGGACGGCAGCGGCGCGTTCGCCACGACGACGTCCTCGACGCGCGGCGCGGCCAACGACTGCTCGGCTCCGAACGCGACCGTCGTGAAGATCAATGAGGTGGAGTCGAACGGCGGCACCCCGGGTGACTGGGTGGAGCTGGTCAACACCGGTTCCGCCGCCGTGGACGTGTCCGGCTGGGTGGTGAAGGACAGCGACGACACGCACGCGTACGCGATCCCGGCCGGCACCGTCATCGCCGGTCGCGGGTTCGTGGCCGTGGACGTCGAGGTGTCCTTCGGGCTCGGCGGCGCGGACTCGGCGCGCCTGTTCCAGGCCGACGGGTCCACGCTGATCGACTCCTACACCTGGACAGCGCACGCCGCGACGACATACGGGCGCTGCCCCGACGGCAGCGGCGCGTTCGTCGCGACCAACACCTCGACCAGGGGCGCGGCCAACGACTGCGGGACCGCCGCGGCGGCGGTGCGGATCAACGAGGTCGAGTCCAACGGCGGCACCCCCGGCGACTGGGTGGAGCTGGTGAACACCGGTACGACGGCCGTGGACGTGTCCGGCTGGGTGTTCCGCGACAACGACGACACCCACACGGTGACTATCGCGACGGGCACCACCCTCGCCCCGGGCGCGTTCCTGGCCCTGGACACCGAGCCCGCTTTCGGCCTGGGCAGCGCGGACTCGGCACGGCTCTACCTGTCCGACGGCACGACGCTGGTGGACACCTACAGCTGGACCGCGCACGCGGCGACCACATACGGCCGGTGCCCGAACGGCACCGGGGCGTTCACGACCACCACGTCCTCGACGCGCGGCGCGGCCAACGACTGCGGCGCGCCGGTGCGGATCAACGAGGTGGAGTCGAACGGCGGCACGCCCGGTGACTGGGTGGAAATCGTCAACCACGGCGTGAGCAGCGTGGACGTGTCGGGTTGGCTGGTCAAGGACAACGACGACACGCATGTGTACGCGATCCCGGCCGGCACGACCGTGGCCTCGGGCGCGTTCCTGGTCCTCGACGTCGAGACGGCGTTCGGGCTGGGCGGCGCGGACTCGGCGCGGCTGTTCCAGGCTGACGGGGCGACGCTCGTCGACTCGTACACCTGGACCGCGCACGCGGCGACCACGTACGGCCGCTGCCCGGACGGCACCGGTGACTTCGCGGCGACGACCGCGCCGACCAAGGGCACGGGCAACGCCTGCCCCGGGCAGGTCCCCGCGGCCGTGTGGCCCGGTGGGGCCGAGGTGACCACGGCCGACGCGGCGAACCTGTTCGGCGGCAACATGAGCGGGCTGGCGTACCAGGACCAGGGTGTGCTGTGGGCCGTCAAGAACGGGCCGGGCACGCTCTACCGGCTGGTGCGCGACGGCGCGGCCTGGACCCCGGACCCGGCCGGCGGCTGGGCCGCGGGCAAGGCGCTGCACTACGCCGACGGCACCGGTGACCTCGACGCCGAGGGCGTCACGCTGACCTCGGCCGGGCCGTCCGGTGGCGTGTTCGTGTCGACCGAGCGTGACAACGCCGACAGCGGCGTCAGCCGCCCGCGCATCGTGCGCTTCGACCCGGCGGCCGCCGGGACGGCGCTGAACGCCACGATGGCCTGGGACCTCACGGCAGACCTGCCGCCGGTCGCCGCGAACAGCGGCATCGAGGGCATCACCTGGATCCCGGACGCCTACCTGACCGCGCACGGCTTCGCCGACGAGCGCACCGGCAAGGCCTACGACCCGGCCGCCTACCCCGGCCACGGCGACGGCCTGTTCCTGGTGGGCCTGGAGGCCAATGGCCAGGTCTACGCCTACGCCCTGGACCAGGGCAGCGGCGCGTACACCCGGGTCTCGGCCTTCGCGAGCGGCTTCCCGGCGGTGATGGACCTGGTGTTCGAGCCGGAGACCGGGCACCTGTGGGCGGTCTGCGACGACACCTGCCGGGGCCGCACCGCGACCCTCGGCGTCGACGCGTCCGGCCGGTTCGCGGTCGGCGCGGTGTACGAGCGCCCGGCCGGGATGCCGAACTTCAACAACGAGGGCTTCGCCATCGCCCCGCAGACCGCGTGTGTCGCCGGCCGCAAGCCGGTGTACTGGTCCGACGACAGCAACGACGCGGGCCACGCGCTGCGCGGGGGCACCCTGCCCTGCACCGACCTCGACGCCGACGACGACGGCATCGCCGACGACGCCGACCCGCTGCCCGCCGACCCGGGCAACGGGACGTTCTCCGACGACGACGGCACCTCCGGCCGGATCCTGGACCGGGCGGGGCGGTCCGTGTCGATCGCGGACACGGCGGGCGGTGTGCTGGTGACCGTCGGCGCGGGCACCGCCCCGGCCCGGGTCGCGCTCGACGGGGGCACCGCGGCGATCGCGCTCGGCGAGGGTGCGTACGTGCTCGGCGGCACCGGCTCCGTCACAGTCCTCGGCGGTGAGCCGGCGGTCGCGACGGTGGCCGTGCAGGGAACAGCGGTCACGGTGACGGTCGCGGCCGGCGGCTGGGTCTCCTATCCGGAGGTCACGGTCAAGTCGGGGCTGGCGGCCCTGCTCGGCATCCGGTCGACCGGCGGCGTCACCGTCGCCGCGGCGGGCGTGCCGCAGGACCTGTGCGCCGCCGTGCAGAACGTGCTCGTCGGCTCCGCCCGCAACGAGACGATCAGCGGCACCGAGGGCGCCGACCTGATCCTCGGCAAGGGCGGCAACGACGTCGTGAACGGCAACGGCGGCGGCGACTGCGTCGTCACCGGCAGCGGCAACGACGTGGTCACCACCACGGGCGGCGACGACCGGGTCGACGCCGGCGGCGGCAACAACGTGGTCGGCACGGGTGAGGGCGGCGACGTCGTACGCACCGGTTCGGGCAACGACGTCGTCAACACCGCGGGCGGCGACGACCGGGTCGAGGCGGGCGACGGCAACAACACCGTCAACAGCGCGGCCGGGGACGACACCGTGACCACCGGCAGCGGCAACGACGTCGTGGACTGCGGCGCGGGCACGGACACCGCCCGCGCGGGACGCGGCAACAATGTCGACTCCGGCGCGCGCTGCGAGGCCTTCGGCGTCTGAGCGTGTCGGCGGCTCCGCCCACGCTGTTCCGGCAGCGGGGGCGGAGCCGCTTTCGCATACCCCCCAGCTGCGCGGATGGCGATGCCGTGCCGCCGGCGGGTGGCGCGGGTTGCTACCTTGTCCGGCGTGAATCTTGGTCGGGGTCCCAGCGTGGCGATGGTCCGCGGTCCCGGCGACGATCCGTTCGCCGAACTGCCGGGAGCCGTCGCCCGCCGTCGCCGCAACGGCCGCAAGTACCTGTTCCTGCTGCTTGCCGCGGTCCTGCTGGGACAGGGCGGTTGGACCGCGCTGCACGTCACCTACACCCCGGAACCGGGCCCGCAGGCCGTCTGCCCCATGCTGCGGCCGGAACTGCTGGACATCGCCCTGCCTTCCCGTGACGTGGTCCAGGACGGCAACGAGCGGACCGGGTCGGGCTTCCTCGCCGCGACCTGCGCCGTGCGTGGCGCGTCGGGCGAGTTGTGGATCGGCGTGACCCGGGTGGGCCGGGCCGGCGGCGACAGCCCTTCGGCGAACCTGGAACTGCTGCACGGGTGGATCGGCGACGTGCGGCAGGTGCCGCTCGGCGACGAGGCCCTGCTGGTCGACGACCGGCTCCTGCAGATCCGGCACGGCTCGTACGCCGTGTGGATCCGGTACACCCCGAACGGAGACGTCGCGCCCGAGGCCGCGGGGCAGGTCGTCGTCGCGATCGGGCAGGAGGTGCTCTCGCAGCTGTGAAGACGATGTCTGCTTGGTGGGAGTGGCAGCGCGGCTGGAAACTGGCCGCCCAGCTCGCGGCGGTGGCGGTTCTGGCCGGCACCGCCCATGTCGTGGCCGGGTACGCCGGCTGGCTGGTGGGCCAGGGGCAGGCCCGGGTCGAGGTGGCGATCCTCGACAACGGCATGCGGCGGCCGCCGCGGCCCGAGCTGCCGCCGAACCCGTTCAGAACTCCGCCGCCGCCGCGGTAAGAATCGGGCTCCTGGGCGCACTACCTGGTGACGGAACACCTTCACGGCGAAGGAGAAGGAGCCAGTGACCCATGACGATCCGAGCAGGCGGTTCACCGCCATCTACCACCGACATCATCGCCAGGTGTACGCGTACGCGGTGAGCCGCGCCGGACGCACCCTGGCCGACGACGTCGTCGCCGACACCTTCCTGGTGGCCTGGCGCAGGCTGGACGCCGTGCCCGAGGGGCCGCTGCCGTGGCTGCTGGGCGTGGCCCGCAACGTGGTCCGGGAACGCTTCCGCGACGACGTACGCCAAGCGAGCCTGGCCATGGAGCTACGTGCCTGGGTCGTGGAGGCCGATGCCGACGTGGCCGACGGCGTCGCCGACCGCGCGGCGATGCTGGCCGCGCTCGCGGGACTGGGCGAGGACGACCGGGAGGCGCTGACGCTGACCGCCTGGCAGGGTCTGTCCGCCAGGGACGCCGCCCGGGTCGTCGGCTGTTCGGCCGCGACCTTCTTCGTCCGCCTGCACCGGGCCCGCCGACGCCTGGAACAGGCCATCTCCGACACCGCGCCGGTGGACCGCCGCCGCCCTGTCCGCCTCACCGCCCAGGAGTACTCCCGATGAGCCACCGCGACACGCTGCGGGCCCTGACCACGGCCCGCCCGAACAGCCTCGACCCGACCACACCACCCGCCGACCCGATGACGATCATGTCGTACCCCCAGGAGGACACCGTGTCCCGCACCGCCCGCCGGCCGGTCGGTCGCCTCGTGCTCGCCGCGGGCCTGCCCGCCGTCGCGCTGGCCGTGACCGGCGCGATCCTGCTGAACAACTCGTCCGGGACGGTCCCGGCGGTCACCCAGCAGCCCACCGGCGCCCCGGCCGCCGGCGCCTCCGCCGAGCCGCCCACCGACGCGGGCGGTGTGCTGCTGGCCGCCGCCCTGGTCAGTGAAACCGTGGCCGCCTCCGACGGTGACTACTGGGTGCTGCGCGCCGAGCACGGTGAGGGCTCCCGGCGCAGCCAGGACCAGATGTGGCTGGCCGCGGTGGAGGGCCTGCCGTCGAGCGCCTACATGCGCCGCGCCGACGGGTCCTGGGCTCCCCGCCCGATGCAGGGCCACACGGCGGCGAACAACTTCCTGCTTGCCGGAATGCCCCGTTCGGTGCGGGAACTGGCCGCGCTGCCGACCGACCCGGCGCAGCTCAAGCGAGAACTCCTCCGCTGGCACGACGTCAACGACGGGGAGGCGGAAAGCGCCCAGGAGTTCCTCTTCTACGCCGGTTTGGGGCTCGTCATCGACCTGCCCGTCAGCCCGCGGGTGCGCGGGGCGGCGTACCGGATGCTGGCGGCGCTGCCCGGGGTGACCTCGCTCGGCCGGGTCACCGACCAGCACGGGCGCACCGGCGTCGCGATCGCGGTGACCCGCCAGGGCGACTTCACCAAGGCGCAGACCCGCCTGATCGTCGACCCGCAGTCCGGCAAGGCCCTGGGCAGCGAAACCTGGGTCCGCGGCCGACTGTCGAGCTGGATGGTCCTGCTCGACGCCCACTGGGCCGACGCCCCGCTCCCCGACGCCTCGACCCTGAGCTGATCCGCCCGCAAGATCGTCGCGATCTTGGCGGTTCCGGGGCGATCTCGCGCGCGAGTTGAGCGGTGCGACCTGGATTCGGGTCGCGCCGCTCGTGCGCGGTGGGCCAGTGTCGGTCGATCGGCCGGGCAACACTGGCCGTGGCGGCGCTGCGACCGGGTGCGGACATTCAGTAGCGTCTTCGTCCGGTACTGCCTCCACACCGGACTGGGGAACGACGTGACGCTGCCACTCGATCCTTCCCAACGGCCCGCGCCGGTCGCGGCCGCCCGCCCGGCCATGGGCTGGTGGCGGCGGCACCGGGTGCTGCGCAACTGGCTCGGCGGCGTCGCCTCGGCGGTGGTCGTGTCGGTGATCAGCGGCGTGGCGCTGGCGTACCTCACCCCGAGCGCGGACACTCCCGGTGGCACCCCGCCGACCGCGGCCGCCGCCGACGAGCTGCCGTTCAGCCTCGACGTGCTCTCCCGCGGCGACTACTGCCGGCCGTACGTGGTGAACGCCGATCCGGGCGAGCTGTCCAGCCCGCACCGGGTGATGGATCCCGAGTCGCGCCGGCCGCCGGCCGATGACGAGGTCGCCGAGTGGATGCAGCGGGTCGAGGCGATCCCCTCCGAGGGGCGCATCCTGCTCACGCTGCAGGGCAGCACGTCCAAGACCGTGGTGCTGCAGGACCTGACCATCGAGGTGGTCGAGCGCGGCCCGGCCATCGAGGCGACGCGGCTGTACTACCCCGACTCCGGCTGTGGTGCCAACGAGTCTCCCCGGCTCTTCAAGGTGGGTCTCGACGACGCCAACCCGCGGCCGGTCCCGGTGCCGGGGACGGACGCGGCGGGCAAGGAGATCCCCGCGGTGGCGTTCCCGTTCAGCGTCTCCGAGTCCGACCCGGAGATCTTCGTCATCACCGCCGAGCCCGGCCGCTGCGACTGCACCTGGCGGCTGCGCCTGCGCTGGACGAGCGCGGGACGCAGCGGAACCCTGGTCATCGACGACCATGGCCGGCCCTTCCGCACCGCGGCCGTCGTCGACACGAACGCGCGCAAGTACGTGGCGCACTCGTTGAAGGGATGCCCGGGCGGACTCGCCTGGTGCGAGGAGGGCGCCTGAGCGTCAGGCGGCGGTGCGGCGGGAACGCCCACCGTAGAGGTGCACCCGGCGGTCGGCGACCAGCTGAGGGGCGGGGTCGAGGAACAGGTTCGGACGGCTGGGAGCGTTGGCCACGCGTACCGTCCAGTCCTCGTACCACCACGACGCCGAGCAGGAGCACGATCCGCAGAACCGGAAGTTGGCCCGGTAGAGCCCGACCTCGCCGGGTGCCAGCGTGAACAGGCGGACCGGCCGGTCCTGCCGTGGATACGCCGCCGAGACGCCGAGCGCGTGCACCGTCACGTCGTGCCCGGTCAGGGTCAGCTGCAGTGCCGTCGACTTGGCCGCGTCGGGGCCGGACAGAACCTGCTCGGAGAGTCGGTAGCCGGTCGCATGGTCGGCGAAGACGTCGTGCACTGCCGCCGGCACTGCGGGTACGGATTCGGGCAGGTGGCGCGCGTCGGACAGCCCGCGGCGAAGATTGGCCTCGCCGGCCCCGCGCGCGTCCGTGGACCACCGCACCCTGATCCGCTGAATCACCACCACGCCGCCGAGCATGCCCGCCCCACGGCCACCGGCGCGACCCGGTTTCCCGGCGTCCGCGTCACGGGCGTGCCTACGGGGTCAGCGACAGGTCGTTGAAGTCGTCGGCGGTCTTCTGGCCGGACAGGGCCTGGATGGCGGCCATGATGTCGTCGGTGGCCTGGCGGCGGGCGCGGCCGACGCTGATGCCGGGCTGCGGGGTGAAGCGCAGCGGCGCGCCGAAGCGGATGGTGACCCGGCCGGGCCGGGGGAGTTTCGCCCCGACCGGCTGGATGCGGTCGGTGCCGAGCACCGCGACCGGCACCACCGGCGCGCCCGAGGCCAGCGCGAGCCAGGCCACGCCGGTGCGGCCGCGGTAGAGGCGGCCGTCGCGTGAGCGGCTGCCCTCGGGGTGGATGCCGAACGCGCCGCCGCGTTCGAGCACGCCGAGCGCCAGTTCCAGGGACTCCTGGGCGGCCCGGTGCCCGCCGCGCTGCACCGGGATGGCTTCCAGCCCGGTCATCAGCTCGCGGACGAGGCGGCCCTTGAACCCGGTGCCGGTGAAATATTCCGCCTTGGCCAGGAACGCGACCGGACGCGGTGTCATCAGCGGGATGATGAAGCTGTCCAGGAACGACAGATGGTTCGCGGCCAGGATGACCGGGCCGTCCAGCGGTACGTGTTCGCGGCCTTCGACGCTCGGCCGGAACGCCACCTGCGACAGCGGCGTGAGGATCATCCTGGTGATGGACTGGATCGACAAGTGTCCTCCGGTGGTCAGGCCGGGCCCAGGTGGGCGTCCAGCGCGGCGCGCAGCAGCGGGTCGACGTCGTCGGTCTGCACCGTCATCTGCAGGCTGCCCCACAGCCACAGCTGGGCGATGCCGTGCAGGTTGGCCCACAGCGCCCCGGCGACGACGACGGGGTCGGGTCCGGTCAGGCCGTGCCGGGCGCGGGTGACCAGGTCGACGAGCACGCCGAACAGCTGGCGGCTGGCGTCGCGCAGCCCGATCTGGTTGCCGCGCAGCAGCTCGTGGCGGAACATCAGCTCGAACATGCCGCGCTGGGTGCGGGCGAAGTCGAGGTAGGCGCGGCCCAGGTCGAGCAGGCCGGCGCGGGGGTCGGCGTGCTCGCGCAGCCCGGCGATGCGCCCGCCGAGATCGTGGTAGCCGACTTGGGCGATGGCGGACAGCAGGGACAGGTGGCTGGGGAAGTGGCGGCGCGGCGCGCCGTGCGAGACCCCGGCCCGCCGGGCGATCTCGCGCAGCGTCAGCGAGCCCGGCCCCTCGCGGGTGAGCAGGTCCACGCCCACCTCGACCAGGCGGGCGCGCAGGGTGGTGTCCGGGTCGGGCATAGACACTGTCTACCAGAAGGCGTAGACAGTGTCTACCGGCGGGTGTTCAGCGTCGCCGATCGGCGTTCGTCAGGACGGCTTCGGCTTCGGGGTCTGCTGCTGGCCCGACAGAAGCCCGAACTGGGCGTTGTCGAGGGTGCCCTTGCCGGTGACCCGGTAGCCGGGGCCCATCGTGCCCAGGCTCAGCGCGACCTCGGCCTCGTTGCGGATGTACCAGCGCTTGCGCGGGGCCTTCTCCCGGGAGGCGGGCAGCACCGAGCCGGTCTGGTTGACGTACGGCCGTCCGGGCACCATCCGGTCCGTCGCCGACATCGTCACGATCGCCGAGTTCTCGCCGGTGTAGTTCCACTGCACCTCGGCGAAGTCGTCGTCCTCGCCGGTCTGCATCTCGGTGGCGTTGAGCGTGTCGTCGTTGTACGCCGCCACCAGCCTCTTGCCCGCCTCGGTGTCGTCGATGAGCAGCACGGTCAGGTCCGTCGAGTCGTACTTGCCGCGCAGGTGGATGTCGCGGGCGAGCACGGAGTAGCGGTCCGCGACGCCCATGCCGATGCGCCACCGGTCCACGAACTGCGGCAGCGGCAGATTGCCCCAGGTGTGGTCGTGGTAGCCGGTGCCGATGAACTCGCGCTTCTCGTTGTAGAAGACGATGTGGCCCTGCGCCTTGCCCGACGGCACCGCGGCGAACCACGCCTGGTACTGGTCGGGCCCGCCCAGGTAGACGTGGCCGGTGCCGGGCCGGAACGGGGCCGCGGTGCTGGTCAGGTCGAGGTTGAGGGTGATGTCGTTGGCGGTGCCGCGCAGCTGGTAGCTCTTGAGGTCGCCGGTGAGCGTGAACGGGCCGACCTTGACGTTGCAGCGGTCCTTGGCGCTGGCGAACTCGTCCCAGCTGTACGTCTGGAACACGCTGAACTCGTTGCCCCACGGCGTGGTGATCAGCAGGTTGACCGCGGGACGCCGGTCGGACTCGGCGGTCAGGCCGTCGCCAGGGCGGGTCTTCAGCGTGAACGAGACCACGATGCCGTCGTCGCCGGTCAGCTCGGTGTGCCACCACTCGTACGTCCGGGGGTCGGTGTTGGTGTCCGCGGTGCGGAAGCCGTCCTCCCAGGCGTAGAACGTGTCGGGCTTGAGGTTGAGCAGCGCGTAGTCGTTCGGCGCGGTGCCGTAGCGGTTGAGCGTCGGGCCGGCGGCGGGCGGAGCCGGCGGCGCGGACCGGCTGCACGCGGACAGCCCCGGCAACGCGACGAACGACCCTGCTGCCAGCGCCCGCAGCGCCGTGCGGCGGGAGAACCTTCCGGAAGCCTCACTCATCTTGCTCGCCGTCCCATCACGCCGCAGCGCCGGCCCTTCAGGTGGTTCACCCTATTGCCCTGGTTTGCGTAATGTAGCTCGTGTTCGCCCTGCTCGTGGGCGAGATGGCGAAGGTGGTGCCGGCGCTCGCGGCACGGCGCGGCGCGTGGGAGTGAGCCGGGCGCCGGACGCACCAAGGTCGTTCGACTTGCCTGGCACTCGGGCGAAAGCGGGCTCAAGATACGTACAGGTGCCTGGCAAGTCGGATGATCAAGGGCTGGGCGCGGGAGGGGTCAGTGGGGGACGCGGAGCCAGATGTTGGCGCAGACCGGGGTGTGGGTGACGCTGATCTGCTCCAGGCGGGTGCCGTCGCCGCCGGGCCGGTCGAACAGCGGGGTGCCGTCGCCGAGCAGGGTCGGGACCACGTGGATGAGGACCTCGTCCAGCAGGCCTGCATCCAGGCAGCGGCGGGCGGTGGCCGCGCCGAGCACCACCGCGTATCCGTCGCCCGCGGCGGCCTTCGCCGAGGCGGCGGCCTCCATGAGGTCGTCGACGAAGATGAAGCCGGGGTCGGGGTCCTCCGGGATGTCGCGGGTGTGGACCAGCTGGGGTCCGGTCCAGGCGCCGCCGTACACCCGGCCCTCGGCGGTGGCGGGGCTGTGCGGGCCGAAATAGGTCCGGTGGCCGATCAGGACCGCACCGATGCGCGAGAGGACCTCGTCGACGGCGGGATTGGGCCCGCCGTATCCGGCCAGCCAGGACATGTCGCCACCCGGCCCGGCGATGAAGCCGTCGAGCGACATCGTGACGTGCCACAGCATCCTGCCCATGGTTGCCCTCCCCGTGGTCTGCCGCGCCGGGTTCGCGGCGGCGAAGGTACATCCGATCACGACAGGGCGACTTTATGAAAGTTTCAGTCGCTCTGCGCCGGTATGAGGCTTCGATCGATGGAGATGTTGCGAAGGGGTTTCCGGGGCCTTAAGCTTCCGTCGATGGGAGCGCTCCCGGTCTCTGGCCAGGGCGTTTGCAGCCTCCTCATTGCCCGATGAGGGTCCGGCCGGCGCGCCCCCACCCCGATCCCGACGAAAGGCTCGTCATGAGACTCCTCCCGCGCGCGTCCCGGCGCGCCCTGATCGCGGCCGGCGCGATCGGCGCCCTCGCCCTGGGCGTGACGATCGCGCTGCCCGCGGTCAACGCCATGGCCGCCAGCGGCTGCGCCGTCACGTACACCACCAACCAGTGGCAGGGCGGCTTCACCGCGAACATCACCATCAAGAACCTCGGCGACCCGATCGGCAACTGGACGCTGGGCTTCACCTTCCCGAACGGCCAGCAGGTGACCCAGGGCTGGTCGGCCACCTACACCCAGAGCGGCGCGGCGGTCACCGCCAGGAGCATGGACTACAACGGCTCGCTGGCCACCAACGCCTCCACCGGCATCGGCTTCAACGGCAGCTGGACCACCGCCAACGGGACGCCGACCTCGTTCACCCTGAACGGCACCGTCTGCACGGGCTCCACGACTCCCAGCTCGCCGGCCCCGAGCAACTCGGCGTCGCCCCGGCCGTCGGTGTCGCCCTCGCCGAGCCCGTCGCAGCCGACCGGGACCCCCGTCTCGATCAACGGGCAGCTGCACGTCTGCGGTGTGAACCTGTGCAACCGGTTCAACCGCCCGATCCAGCTGCGCGGCATGAGCACGCACGGCATCCAGTGGTTCGCCAACTGCTACAACGACAACTCGCTGAACGCGCTGGCGAGCGACTGGCAGGCCGACCTGCTGCGGGTGTCGATGTACGTGCAGGAGCAGGGCTACGAGACCAACCCGGCCGGGTTCACCAACCAGGTGAACAACCTCGTCGAGGAGGCCACCGAACGCGGCCTGTACGCGATGATCGACTTCCACACGCTGACCCCGGGTGACCCGATGTACAACCTGGACCGGGCGAAGACCTTCTTCGCCGCGGTGTCGGCGCGCCACGCGGCCAAGAACAACGTGATCTACGAGATCACCAACGAGCCCAACGGCGTGAGCTGGTCGACCATCAAGAACTACGCCGAGCAGGTCATCCCGGTGATCCGGGCGAACGACCCGGACGCGGTGGTCATCGTCGGCACCCGCGGCTGGTCGTCGCTGGGTGTCTCGGAGGGCGGCAACTCCACCGAGATCATCAACAACAAGGTCAACGCGACGAACATCATGTACGCGTTCCACTTCTACGCCGCCTCGCACAAGGACAACTACCGGGCCGAGGTGGAGCGGGCGGCGGCCGCGCTGCCGATCTTCGTCACCGAGTTCGGCACGGTCACCTACACCGGCGGCGGTGCGGTAGACCAGTCCAGCAGCACCGCCTGGCTGGACATGCTCGACCGTCTCAAGATCGGGTACGCGAACTGGACGTACTCCGACGCGAACGAGGGCAGCGCCGCGTTCAAGCCGGGCACCTGCAACGGCGGCCAGTACGCGGGCACCTCGGTGCTGACCGAGTCCGGCAACTTCATGCGCAACCGCATCCGCACCGCGGACAACTTCCCGACCAGCTGACCCGCCCCGATCAGCGGCGCGGCCCCCTCGTGCCCGGCGAGGGGGCCGCGCCGTGTCTTTCCGCTTGACCTGGAGCGCGCTCCAGCTTCTAGCGTGAAGGAATGAAAACGGTAGAACTCGGGCGCACCGGCGAGCAGGTCAGCCAGCTCGCTCTCGGTGCCATGATCATGGGAACCAGCACCGACGAGCCCACCTCCGTCGAGATGCTCGACCGGTTCCTCGACGCCGGCGGCAACTTCATCGACACCGCCAACTGCTACTGCTGGTGGGCGGGGGAGGGCAGCCCCGGCGGGGAGAGCGAGGAACTGCTCGGACGATGGCTGCCTGGCCGCCGGGACCGGGTCTTCCTCGCCACCAAGGGCAGCGCCATGGTCCCGGACCAGGACGGCCTGTGGCGCGACGGGCAGCCCGACTGGCCGCTGGCCCGCACCAGGTTCGAAGGAGCCGGAGCGGCCACCCTGACCAAGGCCGTCGACGACAGCCTGCGGAGGCTGCGCACCGACCACGTCGACCTCTACTACGTGCACGTCGACGACCGGGCCACGCCGCTGGAAGAGACCCTGGAGGCACTGGCCGGCATCGTCGCCGCGGGCAAGACTCGGTACATCGGCTGGTCGAACGTGCGCACCTGGCGGCTGGAGCGCATCCGGCAACTGTGCGCGGCCAACGGCTGGCCCGCGCCGGTCGCCCTGCAGCAGCAGCACACCTACCTGCGCCCGAAGGCGGGGCTGGACTCCGCCTCCATCGTGGACGACGAGCAGCTCGACTACCTGCGCGAGCACGACGACCTGTCGCTGGTGGCCTACTCGCCGATCCTGAAGGGCGTCTACGACTCGGCGGCCAAGCGGGACGGGCACTGGGCCATGGCGAACTACGAGGGCCCCGACGCCCAGGCGCGGCTGGCCGCGGTCGCCGAGGTCGCCGCGGAGCTGGGCGCCACCCCGAACCAGGTGGTGCTGGCCTGGCTGCTGCGGGCCTCGCCCACCACGATTCCACTGGTGGGTCCGCGCACCTTGGCGCAGTATGAGACGGCGCACGCCGCACTCGACGTGGTGCTGTCGGACGAGCAGGCCGCGCGCCTGGACGCCGCCGGGGCCTGACGTGTCGGGTTGTCGCGCTGGTGCCGGACGCGTACTGTCGTCTGCCGCTGGGGAAACACGACGGGTGTGCGCGTCGTTGCGTCACCAGAGGCCATTTCAACTGTGAGGAGCTGGTATGGGCGAGCGCGTGCTGCGGGGAAGCCGACTTGGCGCCGTCAGCTACGAGTCTGACCGCAACACCGAGTTCGCGCCCCGGCAGACCCGTGAGTTCTCGTGCGTCAACGGGCACCGGTTCGAGGTGCCGTTCGCCGTGGACGCCGAGGTGCCCTCGACGTGGGAGTGCAAGTTCGACGGGGCCGTGGCGCGGCTGGTCGACGGCACCGAGCCGGAGCAGAAGAAGGTCAAGCCCCCGCGCACCCACTGGGACATGCTGCTGGAGCGCCGCTCGATCGAGGAGCTCGAGGAGATCCTGAACGAGCGGCTCGCCGAGGTCCGCACCAAGCGCGGTCGCTGATCCGACATCGCCGATGCCGGCGCCGGTCCCCGAGACCGGCGCCGGCATTCGTGTGTCCGCGGATAACCCGAGGCGAGGCTGCGGGCCGCTCGGGTAGCGTCCCGGCGCATGGGTGAACTGCAGCGCCTGACGGCCGCGCACGCTCCGGCCCTGCTGGCGTTCGAGACCGCCAACCGGGCCTGGTTCGCCCGGAGCATCGCCGACCGGGGCGACGACTACTTCGCGCACTTCGCGCAGCGGCACGCCGCGATCCTCGCCGAGCAGGCCGCCGGGCTGCACCACTTCCACGTCGTGGTCGACGCGTCCGGGGCGATCGTGGGCCGGGTCAACCTGGTCGACGTCGCCGACGGCCGGGCCGAGCTGGGGTATCGGATCGCCGCGAGCGCCGCCGGAAAGGGCCTGGCCACGGCGATGGTGGCGCAGGTCTGCGCGCTGGCCGCCGGTGCGTACGCGCTGAGCGGGCTCACCGCCGTGACGACCCTCGACAACCCCGCCTCGGCCGCGGTGCTCCGGCGCAACGACTTCATTGTCGACGGGCCGATCACTCTCGGTGACCGTCCCGGCATGCGTTACTCCCGTGACCTGGAGATCCAGCGGGATTGACGTCTTCTGCGGGCGTCTCCGTCACGTACCGCGACCTCGGAGACTTTCCCGCGCCGTCGTGGCGCGGTAATCTGCCTGGCGGCCGCGCCCGTACAGAGTTCCCCTCACCCCTGGCGGCCGCCGCCGCGTGCCCGTGTCCGGCGCGGCGGACGACGGAAGGATTCCGCACGTGCCCACCCCGGTGCGCCGCCCCCGCCCCGCATCCCTGTTCGCCCTGCTCGTGGCCGCTGTGTTGCTGGTCACCACGTTCGGGACGCCCGCTCACGCCGAGCCCAACGAGATCCCGTCGACCAAGGTCGCTCAGGCGCGCCAGAACCTGGAGAGCGCCGCCGGGCAGTACCTGGAGGCCGAGGCGGCGCTGGCCAAGGCGAAAAAAGAGCAGACGTCCATGAACCAGACGCTGCTCACCGCGGAGAACAAGTACACGCGCGTCCGTGCCGGTGTCGCCAAGTACGCCGCCGAGGCCTACAAGTCCGGGCGGCTCGGCGTCATCGGCGTCATGCTGAACGCGAACTCGCCCGACCAGTTCCTGGCCCGCTCCGCGGCGTTCGAGAAGCTGACCGCCCGCGACGAGGCCCGCATCAGCGAACTGGTCGAGGTGCGCACTGAGATCAACAATGCCAAGGCGGCCGTCGACGCCTCCGTGCGGGAGCAGGCCAAGCACCTCGCCGAGATGGCGAAACTGCGCAAGGCGGCCGACAAGGCGCTCAGCGCGCTCGGTGGCGAGGCCACCCGTGGCTGGGTCGACCCGGACTCGCCGCTGGCCATCCCGGCCAAGCGCAACGCCGACGGCACCTGGCCCAAGGAGGTCTGCAGCATCAACGACCCCACCCGGCCCTCGTCGAGCGCCTGCATCACGCCCCGCACGCTGCACGCTTACGAGCAGGCGCGCGAGGACGGGTTCAAGCGGTACACGTCATGCTGGCGCCCGGGCGACATGTACGAGCACCCCAAGGGCCGTGCCTGCGACTTCTCGGCCGCGGCGGGCGGCTTCGGCGGCACGGCCTCCGGCGGCGACCGCACCTACGGCAACAAGCTGGCCGCGTACTTCGTGAAGAACGCCAGCGCGCTCGGGGTCATGTACGTCATCTGGTTCTGCCAGGTCTGGACCGCCACCGGCGGCGGCTGGCACAGATACTCGCCGACCGGCGCGAGCTGCGGCGACTCCCCCTCCGCCGACCACACCGACCACGTCCACCTCTCGGTCTACTGAAAGGAAGGGCACCTGCACATCGCCATGCGTGGTGGAGGGTGCCCTTCTTGACGCGCCGCAGGTCCGCCGCTCGGTGCGGCCGTCCGGTCACGGGACGCGACCGGGCGGGCTCGATTTCCGTCACGCGAGCGGGCTCGCCGCTCGCGTGGACAGAAATTCTCGCGTTGGGTGTAATGGCGCGACCGGTAGCGGGACTTATCAGTGACACCGCTACCTCGGGAGGCAGTCATGCGGTCAGACACGTCCCTCGCCAGGGCCGCCGCGGCAGGCGACCGCGAGGCCTTCGACCGGCTCTACCGGCTGTACCGGCCGGGCCTGCTCGGTTTCGTGTCCCGGCAGGTCGGCGACCGGCACACCGCCGAGGACGTGGTGCAGGAGACGTTCCTGGTCGCCTGGCGTGACCTGGCCAAGCTGCGCGACCCGGAGGCGATCCGGACCTGGCTGTTCTCCATCGCGTACAAGCGGGCGATGTCGGCCGCGGCCCGGGTCGCGCCCGCGCCGCTGCCCGATCCGGCGCTGCTGGTCGACGACACCCCGGGCCGCCACCCCGAGCAGGCGGCTGAGCAGCGGGAGGCGTACGAGCTGGTCTGGGCCGCCGCACACGGGCTCGAACCGCGCCAGCGCGCGGTGCTGGAACTCAACGTGCGCTGGGAGCTGTCCAGCCGCGAGATCGGCGAAGTCCTCGGCGTCGGCACCGCCCACGCCGCCGTGCTGGTGCACCGCTCGCGCGCCGCGCTGGGCAGCGCGGTGCGCACCGTGCTCATCGCCCGCCGCCACGGCCGCTGCGCCGGGCTCGACGCCATCGTGCACGGCCGCAGACGGTTGACCTCCCGCGAACGCTCCCAGGTCGACCGGCACGTGCGCGGCTGCGACCGGTGCCGCCGCCTGTCGGCCCGCAACGGCGCGTACGCCGTGCTCGCCGCGCTGCTCGCGCTCACCGACGGGCCGGTGCCGGGCGGTTCGACGCCGACCAGTCCGGCCGCCGCGATCGCCGCCGCGGGTGCCCGGGGGCTGCGGCTGCCCGGCAAGCTGGCGCTCGGCTCGGCGGCCACCGTGCTGGCCGCGACCGGGGTGTACGCGCTGGTTCCGCTGGCCCTGGAGGTCCCGGCGGCCGACCGGGCCGGGACCGCCGCTGCCGCCGCCGCGGCGGGCGCGGCCCCCGGCTCCGCGTCGCCCTCGATCTCGGCCTCCGGGTCGGCGTCGCCGTCAGCGGCCGCCAGCCCGTCGGTCTCGCCCTCGGCTGCCGCGTCGGTGCGGCCCAGCCCCACCAAGGCCGCCGCCCCGTCGACGCTGGAGGGGCAGATGCTGGCGCTGGTCAACCAGGCCCGCAAGAGCGCCGGCTGCGGTGCCCTGCGCGCCGAGCCGAAGCTGGACAAGGCCGCCCGGCTGCACAGCGCCGACATGGTCAAGCGCAACTACTTCTCGCACACCACCCCGGACGGGGTCAGCCCCTGGGACCGGGCCAAGGCGGCAGGCTACGACCAGCCGTCGGCGGAGAACATCGCCGCGGGCAACGCCACCGCCAAGGCGACCATGCAGCAGTGGATGAACTCGCCCGGCCACAAGGCGAACATCCTGAACTGCTCCTACAAGGCCATGGGCGTGGGCCGGGCGACCGGCGGCACCTACCGCTACTACTGGACCCAGATGTTCGGCTTCCGCTGAGCTGTAATGGGGCGTCCTGACCGTGCGCGCGGTCCCGCCTTCCGGCCGGCGACATCGACGCGGTGACCTTCGCCGCATCGTGGCGGAAGCCGCCACCGGGCCGCCTAGGCTCGCGTCATCGGATCATGAGTATCCGGGTGGCGGCGACCTGTCGGCGTCGACCGGCCCGGGGAAGGCGCGGCAAGGATGCAGACGACGCTGACCGTCGCCGAGGGCGCGGCGGTGCTGCTGGCCGGGATGGCCGCGGGCGGGATCAACGCGGTGGTGGGCTCCGGCACGCTGGTGACCTTCCCGGTGCTGCTGGCCCTGGGTTACCCGCCGGTCGTCGCGAACGTCTCCAACACGGTCGGCCTGGTGCCCGGCTCGCTGTCCGGGGCGTACGCCTACCGCAGGGAGCTGGCCGGGCACGGCCCGCTGCTGCTGCGCCTGGGCACCGCCTCGACACTGGGCGCGCTGCTCGGCGCGGTGCTGCTGCTGTGGCTGCCGCCCGGCGCGTTCAAAGCCATCGTGCCGGTGCTGATCGGCCTGGCCCTGGTGCTGGTGATCCTGCAGCCGCGGCTGGCCCGGTCGCTGGCGACCCGCCGGCCCGACCGGGACCGGCGGGTGGGCCCGCTGCTGCTGCTCGGCGTGTTCGGCGCGGGCGTGTACGGCGGCTACTTCGGCGCGGCCCAGGGCGTGCTGCTGCTGGGCCTGCTCGGGGTGCTGCTCTCCACCGACCTGCAATGGGTCAACGGCATCAAGAACCTGCTGGCCGCGCTGGTCAACGGCGTCGCCGCGGTGCTCTTCATCGCGCTGGGCATGGTCGCCTGGCAGCCCGCCCTGCTGATCGCGGCGGGCTCGGTCGTCGGCGGCCTCATCGGCGGCCGCTGGGGGCGCCGACTTCCCCCGACCGCCCTGCGCGCCCTCATCGTCGTGATCGGACTGATCGCGATGTTCCAGCTTCTCACCTGAGGTTCAGGCGCGGGCGGCGGCCTTGCGGGCGCGGTACGCGGTGACCGCGGCGCGGTTGCCGCACCCGGCGTCGCAGAAGCGCTTGGACCGGTTCTTGGACAGGTCGACGACGACGTCCCCGCAGTCGGGGTGCTCGCAGATGCGCAGCCGGCTGAGTTCACCGCCGCGGACGACGTCGACGAGCGCCATCGCCGCCTCGACCGCCATCCGGGTGGCCAGCGGCGCGTCGGCGGGCGTGGCGTGCAGGTGGTAGTCCCACTCGTCGTGCTTCACCAGCTGGGGGAGCGCGTTCGACTCGCGCAGCAGCGCGTTCACGATCTCGACGACCTCGTCCTCGTCGGCCTCCCAGATGCGGCGCAGCCGCGGGCGCAGGGCCCGCACCGCGCGCAGCTCGGCCTCGGTGTGCTCGCGGCCGCCGGTCCAGCCGTACGCCCGGAAGAAGTCGTCGAGCGCGGCCAGGTCGGGCAGCTTCTCGCCGTCCGAGCCGGTGGTGTTGACCAGCGCGGCGGCGGCCACCAGCGCGACTTCGGTGTCATGGGCAAAAAGCATCTTGACTCCTGTCATCCCACCGGTCTACTGTCATCAGCATAAACCTGTTTTACTCATGACGTTCAAGGCAGTCTCCGAGGTGAGTTCCATGCAGACCCAACGCTCCGCCGGTGTCGGCCTCGGTCTGGCCCTGCTGTCGGCCGCGACGTTCGGCACCTCCGGCACCTTCGCCCGGTCCCTGATCGAGGCGGGCTGGTCGGCCGAGGCCGCGGTCGCCGCCCGGGTGGGCATCGCCGCCCTGATCCTGGCCGTGCCGACCGTTCTCGCGCTGCGCGGCAAGTGGCACGTGCTCCGCGCCAATCTCGGCTCGATCGGCGTCTTCGGGCTGCTCGCCGTCGCCGGGGCGCAGGTCGGTTTCTTCAACGCCGTCCGCTACCTGCCCATCGGTGTCGCGCTGCTCCTGGAATACCTGGGCATCATCCTCGTCGTGTTCTGGATGTGGGCGCGCCACGGCCAGCGGCCGCGTGCGCTGACCCTGGCGGGGTCGGCCGCGGCGATGCTGGGGCTGTTCTTCGTGCTCGACCTGACCGGTGACGGCGGCTTCGACCCGGTGGGCGTGCTGTGGGGCCTGGGCGCGGCGGTCGGCCTGGCGGCGTACTTCGTGCTCAGCGCGCGGGTCGACGAGCGGCTGCCGTCGGTGGCCATGGCCAGCAGCGGCATGGCGATCGGCGCGGTGGTGCTGCTGGCGCTGGGCGCGCTGGGCGCGCTGCCGCTGCGGGCGACCTTCGGTGACGTCACCTTCGCCGGTGAGCGGATGAGCTGGCTGGTGCCGATCGTGGGGCTGTCGCTGGTGGCCGCGGTCATCTCGTACGTCTCCGGCATCGGCGCGGCCCGGATCCTCGGCGCGCGGCTGTCGTCGTTCGTCGGGCTGACCGAGGTGCTGTTCGCGGTCCTCATCGCCTGGCTGTTCCTGGGCGAACTGCCGGTGCCGGTGCAGCTGCTCGGCGGCGCATTGATCATCGGTGGCGTGGTGCTGGTCCGCATCGACGAGCTGCGGCCCGCGCCGGCCCCGGCGGACGACGTCGCGGCCGTCCAGCAGCGGGTGCTGGTGGGCTAGGGAGAGTAAGGAAGGCCGGGGCGGGTCCTGCTCTACCGGCAGCCGTCGCAACTGCAGCACTATGTCAGCGGCGTCAATCGGGACGGCAACCGCGATCTGGAGATCGTCGGGCTGAACCGGCGGGTGCTCGCCGACGCCATCCCGGCCAACCAGGGCAAGCTGTTCGCCGAGGACCGTGGTGGCGAGGTCGCCGCAACCATGCGCGACGGCACGCCGCGCGCGTTCAGCGAGCTGAACGCCGACTTCCCGGCCGGGATCGAGCTGGTGGCAGTGCCCATGCGGGCCGCGCAGAACAAGATCGTCGGGGCGGTGCTGCTGGAGTACACCCCGCTCTACCGGCAGTTGCTCGCCGCCGGGGGCGAGACGCGCCAGCTCATCGTCACCGCGAGTCTGACCGGCATGGCGGCCGCGCTGGCGCTCGGCTTCCTGCTGTCACACGGCCTGGTCCGGGACCTGCGGCGGCTGACCCGGGCCGCGGACCTGCTGGCCGCCGGGGACGGCAGCGCGCGGGCCACCGTCGGCAGCCGCGGGGAGCTGGGCGAGCTGGCCGGTGCCTTCAACGCGATGGCCGACCGCATCGCCGTGCAGAAGGCCACGCTCACCGAGCTCGCCGGCCGCGACCCGCTGACCGGCCTGCACAACCGGCGCTCCTTCGCCGAGCGGCTGACCGGCGCGCTGGCGTACGCCGACCGCACCGGCACCCCGGTGGCGCTGCTCATGCTGGACCTGGACCACTTCAAGTCGGTCAACGACCGGTACGGCCACCCCGCGGGCGACCAGGTGCTGCGCGCCGTGGCGGCGCTACTGGTGCGGGAGCTGCGGGCGGTGGACGTGGCGGCGCGCCTCGGCGGCGAGGAGTTCGGCGTGCTGCTGCCCGGCATCGGCCACCGGGACGCGACTGCGGTCGCCGGTCGGCTGCGGGCCGCGATCGCGCGCTGCCCGGTCGTGCACGCGACGGCCACCGTCCTGGTGACCGCGAGCATCGGCGTCGTCTGCTACCCCTGGCACGCCCGGACCGGCGAAGAGCTGTTCGAACGTGCCGACGACGCGCTCTACCACGCCAAGCGGGCCGGGCGTGACCGCGTCAGCGGGCCGCCCCCGCCGCAACCAGCCGGCCGGTGACGGGGCGGTTCCGTTGGAAAATCGTGATCAAAGCAGGGGCAGGACAGCCACTACGATGCGAGCGTGTTTCATGTTCCCCGCGCCCGGAAACCGTATCCGCTGCTCGCCGCAGCGGTCGTCCTGCTGCTGCTCGGCGCGGGCGTGGCCTGGGGCGTCGGGGACGCGCTCGGCCTGAGCCACACCCCCGCCGCCGTCCCGCGCGAGGACGCGGCCGCAGCACCGCTGCGCGAGGCCGTGCCCGCGCCGCCGCTGGCCGCCATCGTCGTGCCCGACGTGCTGCGCCTCACCAAGGCAGCCGACGCGGTCGCCGACGCCCTCGCCTCTCGCGGCCTGCCCCGCCCGGCGATCACCAGGATGTCTGCGCTGCCCGGCACGCCGGCGCTCGCCGCGACCGGGAACGCGACAACCGCGACCGGGACAACCACGAACGGGGCGACTTCCGGGGCGACCCCCGCGACCGCGACACCAGCGACGGGGGCACCCGCGGGAGGCGCGCCCGCGACAGCCCGGGCGACCACGTTGCGTGCCGGGGTGCTGGCGACCCTCGCGCCCGCTGCCGACTCCTACCGGCTCACCGCGCGCGGCGCGGAGCTCGCCGTCGACGGCTCCGACGTCGCCGGGACGGCGGACGGCCTCTACCGGGTCGCCGACCGTATCCGCTCGGGCATCGCCGTCATACCCGCCGGGGACGACGGCCGGGTGATCACGCCGCGCCTCGGGCTGCGGCTGACCGACGCAGGTTCGGTCGGGCGCGAGCCCGACGCCGCCGCGTTCGCCGCGGGCGACGACTACAACCTCAACACCGACGTGGTCGGCGAGGCCCTGCTGCCGGAGGCCCCGTGGGTCGACGCGGCGGCGGTGGCGCGGATCGGCGACCAGTTCCGGCAGTTCGTGGACCACTCCGCGGGCCAGGGCTACAACGGCGTGGTCGTGCCGGGCTTCCTGGAGTACGTCACGTTCGCCAAGGTCGGCGACGGCCGGGCTGTGTATCCGGCGGGTGACACGCACGTCGACCGGGCCAGGGCGCTGGTCGCCGCGTTCGGGCCGGTCTTCCGGTACGCCGAGGACATGGGCATGAAGGTCTTCCTGCTCACGGACATGCTCGCGGTGTCGCCGCCGCTGGAGGCGTACCTGCAGCGCACCGTGGGTGGGCTGGACGTCGCCGACCCCCGGCTGTGGGCCGTCTACCAGGCGGGCCTGGCCGAGCTGTTCGAGAGCCTGCCGTTCGTGGACGGGCTGATGGTGCGCATCGGCGAGGGCGGCGAGGTGTACGCCCAGAACGGCTGGGACTACTCGTCGCGGCTGGCGGTCACCACCGACGACGCGGTGCGCGCGATGCTGCGGGCGCTGCTGGACACCGCGGGCAGGGCCGACCGGGAGGTCATCTTCCGGACCTGGACCGTCGGCGTCGGCGCGGTCGGCGACCTGCACACCAATCCCGACTCGTACCGGCAGGTGCTGGGCGGGTTCGACGACCCGCACCTGATCGTGTCGACCAAGTACACCCTCGGCGACTTCTACAGCCACCTGCCGCTCAACTCGACGCTGCTGGCGGGCGAACATCGCCGGATCGTGGAGTTCCAGGCCCGGCGGGAGTTCGAGGGCTTCGGCTCGCTGCCCAACGACCTCGGCGTGCTGCACCGGCAGGCGCTGCGCGAGTTCCTGGCCGCGAACCCGAAGGTCGAGGGCGTCTGGAACTGGACGCAGGACGGCGGCCCGCTGCGCGCCGGCCCGATGTCGCTCTACCTGCGCGCGGGCTTCTGGCAGCTGTACGACCTCAACACGTACGCCGTCGCGCGGCTGGCCTGGGACCCCGACGCCGATCCGGCACAGCTGACGGCCGACTGGGCGTACCGCACGTTCTCCGGCGATCAGGCCACGGTCGCGGCGATCGGGCAGGCCATGGCGCTGTCCCGGGAGGCGCTGACCAAGGGGCTGTACATCGGGCCGTACGCGGACCGCACGGTCAAGGCGCTGGGCCTGGAGCCGCCGCCGATGATGTGGATCTTCGAGTGGGACATCGCGACCGGCGACTCGGCCGCCCTCGACAGCATCTACGCCGTGACCGGCGGCCGGGTCGACCAGGCGATCGCCGAGGGTGAGCAGGCCGCCGTGCTGGCCCGGCGCATGCGCGACCTGGTGGCCGTGACCGACCCGGCGACCTGGCGTGATCCGCGGCTGCGCACGTCGTTCACGCGCACCCTCGACTACCAGGTCAACCTGTTCGAGACGCTGGGCGCGTACCGCGCCATGGTGCTGCGCCACGCGCAGTGGCTGGACACCGGCGACCAGGCCGCCTACGACGGCTGGCGCGACGCCGAGATCGTCTACCGCGGCGCCCGCGACGTGCACACCCAGCGCTACGGCAGTGACCTGGACCTGCCCGCCTACAACTTCACCGCAGCCGACCTCGGTGCGGTGCGGGCCGACCGCGACCCGGCGATGGCCTGGGCCGCTCGCGGGCTGCTGGTGCTGATCCTGGTCGTGTTCCTGCTCGGCCTGCGGGGACGCGGCCGGGGCGGCCGGGCCGCGCGGGCGCTGCTGCTCGGCGCGGTGCGCCCGTGGCGGGTCGCCGGCCTGGAGTCGCCGCCGTCCCGCCTGGACCGGGTGCTGGTCTGGCTGGTGCCCGCGTTCGTGCTGGTGGCGAGCCGGGCGGTGTACACCTGGTTCGCGGCCCCGGCGCACCTGCTGGTGACGCTGGGCGGCTGGCTGCTGTTCGCGGCCGTGGCCCGGCTGGTCGTCGGCCGGCGCGACCCGTTCCACCTGTGGGCCGTCATCGGCGGTGTCGCCCTGCTGCGTTGCGTGCTGCTGCTGGCGGCGCTGGCCGGGCGCGGGCCGGGTAGGTACTGGTTCGCCTTCTGGACCTCGCCCGCGCAACGCTCGGTCTACGTCACGGTGGCGTTCGCCGCGTTCTGCTGGCTGTTCGTGGCCACCGCCGTCGTCCTGCGCGACCGGTACGGCCTGCTGCGCCGCCGCGCCGTCGGCCTCACCCTGGCCGCGATGGGCGTGCCGCTGGGCCTGATCGGCGGCCTGATCGCCGCCATCGGCCTGGAACGCGCCCTCACCGTCTGGAACGACCAGCTGGCACTGCTCCCCTGGGGCCTGTCCCGCATCCTCGGCATCACCGTCTACCTCGGCATCCCCGCCGACCTGCCCACCTACGCCGCCTACGCCGGCCTGTCCCTCACCACCTGCGGCCTCCTCCTGTCCCTGGCCCGCCGCCACCCCGAGGCAGACGGCACCCACCCCGCGTGAAGGAAGGGCACCTTCACATCGCTGAGCGATGTAGAAGGTGCCCTTCCCCTCGCGATGGCGGGCGCACGCTGGACCTCTGCCGCGTGCACGCGGCGTTCGGCGTGGCGGCTCCTGCTGTCGCCGGCCCAGAAGCACGTGGCGGCATCCTGCTGCCGCCGGTCGAGTAGCACGTGCGGCAGCCTGCTGGCGCCGGTCAGAAGTAGTCGTGCAGCGTCGGCGGCGGACCCGCGGTCGCGGTACGCAGCAGCTCGTCGGTGTCCGGGTCGCCGCCGGTCAGGAAGCCGGTGCGGCGCAACTGCTCCGGCGTGGCGGCACCGGCGTACCAGGCGGCCAGGCCACGCGGGGTGAGCCGCACCGTGCCCGCGCCACCGGGCTCCAGCCGGCCCTCACCGCCGGACAGGGAAAGCCGCCACCGGCCCTGCTGCCACGGGCACACGTCGTCGACCAGGTCCAGGTGAACCTCGCCGGTCAGGTGCCGCGGCCAGCCGCGCGCCGCGACCGCCCCGGCCGCGTCGACGACCCGCACCATCCAGGGCTGCGCCGTGTGCACCTTGGCGTCGATCCGGGCGATCAGCGACCAGGCCGGGTCGGTCGCGCCGAGCCGGAGCAGCGTGGTCGGCGCGACGCTGGCCCAGCCGCCGAACATCGCCAGCAGCGTGCGGGTCGCCTCCGGGGTCAGCCCGATCAGGTCGTCGACGGTGAGCCGGCCGCTCGCGTCGTAGCCGGGACCGCGATCCCAGCTCGCATAACCCACGATGGTCCCGGTGTCGTCCACGGCGACGGTGAAGCCGTGGTAGTCGGCCAGCAGCTGGGCCGGGGTCGCGCCGAACGCCGGGCCGGAGCGCTCCATCAGGCCGGCGCCCGCGCGGGCGACCTGGCGGTAGATCTCGTGCACGGCCGGGATGTCGTCCTCGGTCGCGGGCCGCAGCGTGGTCTTCGGGTCGGGGCGGATCGCGCCGAGCACCCGGGTGGACACCGTCCAGTAGACCAGCGCGCCGACCTCCTCCCAGCCCAGCGCCCGGTACGGCAGCGGGGTGGTGTCGAACAGGGTGCTGATCACCGCACCGCGCTCGCGCGCCCCCTCCAGCAGCCGGGACAGCACCAGCCGTCCGAGCCCGCGCCCGCGCAGCTCGGGTGCGGTGGCGACGCCCGCGACGCCGCTGGTCGGCACGACCCGCCCGCCGAACCACTGGCCCTGCTCGCGGTCCACGGCCTTGGCGACCATCCGCCCGGCCGGGTCGAACACCCCGAGCGTGCGGCGACCGGGCGAGTTCGAGTTCCAGTTCTCGGGCATGGGCTGCTCGTGGTAGCCGAAGGCGAGACTGCCCAGGTCCCAAGCCAGCTTGTTGTCATCCGGCCCCAACGGGCGCACCTCGTACGTCACCCGGCCATCCTGCCAGCCGCCCCACCGCCCGTCCTGCGGTTATCTCCCGACGCGTAGTCGCGCGGGAAATCGACATGGCTGGAAGCGGTTCCAGTCGGCTGAAAATTACATGCGGCAGGTGCCTACCACTGTTCGGTTGTTGCTGGCGAGAGTTTCGGACACTTGTCTTGACGTCTTAACGCGACACTCCTATCTTGCAACTGGAAGCGCTCCCGGTTTTCCCCGGCTTCCGGGCAAGCCGGTGTGCTGGGCATGAGCCGTCGCAGCACGGGATTCGGTGACATCAGCCGTGTGTCCTGTGCGCCGCTCCCTGTCCCGGTGGGAAAGTAGGGCCCGGGAGCGCTTCCAATAACCCTGCGGTGACGCGTACGCTCTTGCCACCGTCTCCGCAGAGGGGTGTCACGGCTCCATGGGTCCCAAGCGTCAGCCGACGCTCGACGAGGTCGCGGCACGGGCGGGTGTGTCGCGCTCCG
This sequence comes from Catellatospora sp. NPDC049133, assembly GCF_040648455.1. Classification (NCBI taxonomy): domain Bacteria; kingdom Bacillati; phylum Actinomycetota; class Actinomycetes; order Micromonosporales; family Micromonosporaceae; genus Catellatospora; species Catellatospora sp. NPDC049133. The sequence goes on along the minus strand of NZ_JBEZDT010000018.1, from coordinate 139,075 downwards.
CCGCCTCCCGCGTCATCAACAACGCCCGGCACGTCAGCCAGGCCAAGCGCGACGCCGTCGAGCGGGCCGTCGCCGAGCTGGGTTTCGTGCCGAACCCCACCGCGCGGGCGCTGGCCACCCAGCAGGTCGGCGCGGTGGTGCTCGCGCTGTCCCACCACGACCCGGCCCAGTTCACCGATCCGTTCTTCGCGCAGATCATCCTGGGCGTCAACGCGGAGCTGGAGAAGACCGACCTCGAACTGCTGCTGGTGCTGGCCAACACGACCCAGGGGCAGGCCCGGCTGCAGCGCATCCTCAAGTCCCGGCGCGCCGACGGCGTCATGCTCATGGCGCTGCGCGGCGACGATCCGCTGGCGGCGCTCGCCGACCAGCACGACGTCCCGGTCGTCTTCGGCGGCCGCCCGCTGCACGGCGAGCCCCGCTGGTACGTCGACGCCGACAACCGGGGCGGCTCCCGGCTGGCCACCGAGCACCTCATCGGCCTCGGCCGGCGGCACATCGCCGTCATCACCGGCCAGCTGGACACCGACGCGGGCGCGTCCCGGCACCGCGGCTACCTCGACGCGATGGCGGTGGCCGGGTTGAGCCCGTCCCGGGTCGAGCACGGCGACTTCACCGAACCCGCCGGCGCCGCCGCGATGACCCGGCTGCTGGCGGCGTATCCGGAGGTGGACGGGGTGGTCGCCGGGTCGGACGCGATGGCCGCGGGCGCGCTGCGCGCGCTGAAGGCACACGGGCGCTCGGTGCCCGGCGACGTCGCCGTGGTCGGGTTCGACGACCTGCTGACCGCGCTACACACCGACCCGCAGCTGACCACTGTCCACCAGCCCGTCCACGGGCTCGGCCGGGAGATGGCGAAGATGCTGCTCAGCCTGATCGCGGGCGAGGAACCCCACCCGCTGATCCTGCCCACCCGCCTGGTCCGCCGCGCCTCGGCCTGACCCGCGCGTCAGGCCTTCTCCAGGGCGTCGACCAGCGTGGCCAGCGACGCCGCCAGGCGGTCCAGGCCGGAGTGCGGGTCGCCGCCGGGCTCGGACTGGTACAGGTCGCGGCGGATCTCGACCATCAGCGCCGACACCCGCTCGTCGGTGCCGTAGTGCTTGAGCGGCACGTAGCAGCCGGCGAACGGGGTGTCGAAGGCGACCTCGTAACCCGCGAAGGCCTTCGCGGCGGCGTCGCGCAGCCACGGCGGGGTGTGGGCGAGGTCCGTGCCGAGGCAGATCTGCGGGCGCGGGCCGTCGCCGTGCAGCTCGTACGGCAGCGCGAGCGCGGGGTAGGAGTGCACGTCGACGACGATCGCGCGGCCGGTCGCGGCGAGCCGCTCGTCGACCAGGTCGGTCATGCCCTGGGCGTACGGGTGGAAGTGCGCGTCGAGCAGCCGCTGGGCGAAGGCGGGGTCGTCGGGGCGCAGCCGCTGCCCGTGCGAGGTGTGCGTGTACACCGCGCCCATGCCGACGGCGGCCATCTCCTCGCGCTCGTCGGGGAATCGCTCCGGGTCCACCACCAGCCGTGACCACTCGTTGACGAACGTCCAGGGCCGGACTCGGGCCGCCCCGGCCGCCCGAGCCGCGATCAGGTCGGTGTGCGCGTCGGTCATGTGGTCGAGTTCGGTGAGCAGCGCGGCGTCGTCGAGCGCGATCGAGGCCCGCGCGGGCCCGCTGATCTGCCGCGACGCGTGCGGCACGTGCAGGACCACCGGCGACGAGGCGTCTCCCTGGCCGACCTGGAACACCGGAACCGACATGCTGGCCACCCGCTCTCTGAAGATCAGCATGACGGTATCGGGCGGGTACGACAGGCCCGCGCACCCTTGGCCCGCGTACGTGTTGAATGGGCGGCATGGGTGAGCAGGAGCCGCGGTCGGCGGGGGAGTTGCTGGACATCGTCGACGCGCAGGACCGGGTGGTGGGGCAGGCGACCCGGGCGGAGGCGTACGCCCGGCGGCTCACCCACCGCTGCGTGTTCGTGCTGGCCCGCACCGGCGACGGGCGGCTGTTCGTGCACCGGCGCACCGCGCAGAAGCTGGTCTTCCCGTCCTGCTACGACATGTTCGTGGGCGGGGTGGTCGGCGCCGGGGAGACCTACGACGACGCCGCGCTGCGCGAGGCCGAGGAGGAACTCGGCGTCACCGGCCTGCCCGCGCCGCGGCCGCTGTTCACCTTCCTCTACGAGACCCCCGAGCACTCCTGGTTCTCGGCCCTGTACGAGGTCCGCTGCGACGGGCCGGTGGACCCGCAGGTCGAGGAGGTCGCCTGGCACGCCTTCCTGACCGAGGACGAGCTCGCCGCCCGGCTCGGCGAGTGGGACTGGGTGCCCGACGGGCTCCAGGCCTGGCACCGCTACCAGGCCTGGCGCGCCCGGGGCTGACGCCGGTCAGGGGCAGGTCGCGCCCGCGCACTGCTGCCAGGCGGCCAGGGTCGCGGCGTCGGCGCCGACGTCGGGGTCGTTGCCCCGGTCGGCGTCGCCGAGCAGGTTCACCAGCTCCCACGGGTCGGCCGCGAGGTCGTAGTACTCCTGCGAGATCGGGTTGCCGGCGAGGTCGGTGTACCGGGTGAACTGGCGGTCGCCGAGTGCGACGCGGGAGGCCCAGGTCGGGAAGCCGCCGTTGTGCGAGTCCTGCCAGTACTCCAGCAGCGTCGCGTCCCGCCGTACCCCGCCACGCAGGTCGCGTCCGTCGAGCGGGTAGCCGGCGGTGAGCCCGGCCGCGGCGAGCACCGTCGGGGTGACGTCGACGGTCGAGGCGAGGCGCTCGTCGGACCCGCGCGGGATGTGCCCGGGCCAGGACAGGTACAGCGGCACCCGGTAACCGGCCGCGTACGGCATGAACTTCTCGTCGAGGCCGTGCTCGCCCCAGAACTTGGCGTTGTCCGAGACCAGCACGACGAGCGTGTCCCGCAGTTCGCCGAGGCGGTCCAGGCGCTCGCGGACCCGGGCCAGCGTGTCGTCGACGGAGAGCAGGGTGCGCAGCTGGCCGAGGCGGATGACGTCGCCCTCGGCGCGGGTCGCGCGGTGGCGGCGCACGTACGCCGGCTTGTCGGAGCGGTCGGCCTCGCCGACGGCGGGGCTGGGCTGCCAGTCGAAAGCGCGCTTGGCGTACTGCGGCTCGGGGGTCCACGGGGCGTGCGGGGCGGTGAAGCCCGCGTACACGAACCACGGCTTGGCGTCGTCGGCCTCGAATCCGTCGAGGTAGGTGTTGACCTGCTGGCCGATGAACGTCGTCGAGTACGGCACGCGCCGCTGCCTGCCGTCGACGACGAACCGGGCGTCGGTGTACCCGCCGCCGACCAGCGCCGAGCTGTCGAAGCCGGGCGGCGTCTCGTCCAGCGCCCAGTTGTTCGTGAACTTGCCGACGGCGGCGGTGGCGTAGCCGGCGTCGTGCAGCGTGTGCTGGAGCGTGCGGGTGTGGTCGAGAATGCCGACGTCCGCCTGGTGCAGCACTCCGTGGTTGTGCGCGTACTGGCCGGTCAACAGAGTGGCCCGGCTGGGGCCGCAGCTCGGTGTGGCCGCCACGGTGTTCGGGTACGCGGTGCCGTCGGCGAGCCACGCCATGGTCTGCGGCAGCGCGGCCATGCCCTCGGGCCGGGCGTCGTCGAGCACCACCATCAGCACGTTCGGCCGGGTCTGCCGCTCGCGGTCGGGGTCGGCGTGGACCGGGCCGCCGCCCAGGACGGCGGCGGTGGCCAGGGCCGCCGTCAGGATCGCGGCCAACCGCCGCCCGCGGCGCATCACGTATCGCATCAGGACAACCTTTCACCCAAGGTCATCCGCAGGTCGGCTGAAACGCCAGTTCACGACGTGATCAGTTTGTTAACGACCATCGCGTCGGGCCGCGCGGACCAGCGTTCCAGACGTGACCGTGTTGCTGACCCGATCCGACGTCGAGCGTGCGGTCGACGTGGACGAGGTGCTGGAGGTGCTCGGCGAGGGCTTCCGCGCGCCCGCTCCGGTGCAGCCGCCGCTGCGGGTGCGCACCGAGCTGCCCGGACCGGGGACCGCGACCTGCCTCATGCCGGGGCTGCTGCCGGGCGTGCCCGCGTACACGGTGAAGGTCAATGCCAAGTTCCCGGACGCCTCGCCCGCGCTGCGCGGCGTGGTCTGCCTGCACGACCTGGAAACGGGCGAGCTGCTGGGCTGAGCGCGCCGGTCAGGCCGTGTCGGCGCGGCGGGCGCGGCGACGGGCGGGATGGTCGCGGGGGACCAGGGTCGGGTTGACGTTGTCCAGCACCGTCGCCCGGTCGATCACGACGCGGGCGACGTCGTCGCGGCTGGGCACCTCGTACATCACGTTGAGCAGGATCTCCTCCAGGATGGCCCGGGTCGCGCGGGCGCCGGTGCGGCGCAGCAGCGCCTGCTCGGCGATGGCCGCGACCGCGTCGGTGGTCACCTCCAGCTCCACCCCGTCCAGCTCGAACAGCAGCTGGTACTGCTTGATCAGCGCGTTGCGCGGCTCGGTGAGGATGCGCATCAGGGTGGCCCGGTCGAACGGGCGCACCGTGGTCACGATGGGCAGCCGCCCGACGAACTCGGGGATCATCCCGAAGGTGACCAGGTCGGCGGGCATGACCTCGTCGAGGCTGGGTTCGGCGGCCTGGATGCTGGCCCCGAAGCCGATGCCGCGCCGCTGCGAGCGCCGCTCGATGATCTCCTCCAGGCCGGCGAAGGCCCCGCCGAGGATGAACAGCACGTCGGTGGTGTCGATCTGCAGGAACTCCTCGGCGGGCTGCTTGCGCGAGTTCGGCTGCGGCACCCGCACCGTGGTGCCTTCGAGCATCTTGAGCAGGGCCTGCTGGACGCCCTCGCCGGAGACGTCGCGCACGGCGGTGCGGTCCGCGCCGCCGCGGGCGATCTTGTCGATCTCGTCGATGTACACGATGCCGGTCTCGGCCCGGCGCAGGTCGCCGTCGGCGGCCTGGATCAGCTTGACCAGGATGCTGTCGACGTCCTCGCCGACGTATCCGGCCTGTGTGAGTGCGGTCGCGTCGGCGATCGCGAACGGCACGCCCAGGGTGCGGGCCAGGGTCTGCGCCAGGTAGGTCTTGCCGCAGCCGGTCGGCCCGATCAGCAGGATGTTGGACTTGCCCAGCTCGACCGGCTGCTCGCCGGCGACGGCCGGGCCGCGGGCGGCGACCCGCTTGTAGTGGTTGTAGACCGCCACCGACAGCGCCGTCTTCGCGGTCTCCTGGCCGACGACGTACTGCTCCAGCGCGGCGTGGATGTCGCGCGGGGTGGGCGGGCGCAGCAGCGTGGCCGCCGCCTGCTCGGTGGCCTCTTCCTCGATCAGCTCGTTGCACAGACCGACGCACTCGTCGCAGATGCAGACCTGCCCGGGGCCGGAGATGAGCTTGCGCACCTGCCGCTGGGTCTTGGCGCAGAAGGAGCAGGCCAGCACGTCGCTGCGGGTCACGGGCGCTCCTCGGGGGTCGTCGACCCTCAGATGATACCGCCAGATGATGACAACATTCGAGTGCCGCGTTATCTTGCTAACCGGACGGACACGGGAGCAGGGATGAGCCGCCTCACCAGGGCTGAGACGCAGCAGCGCAACCGCGCCGGCGTGCTGTCGGCCGCCCGCGCCGAGTTCGCCGCCCGCGGCTACCGGGAAGCCACCGTCGACGGCATCGCCGAGCGGGCCGGGCTGACCCGGGGCGCGGTCTACTCCAACTTCCCCGGCAAGCGGGCCCTCTACTTCGCTGTTTTGGCCGATGACGCCGAACGCGCACCCGAGCCGCCGCCGGCACTGGCCCGCACGGCGGGGCAGGCGCTGGGGGCGTACGCCCGGGCGGCACTGGCCCGCCTGCCGGTGGCCACCCGCGCGCCCGGCGCACCGTCCCCGCTGGACCTGGTGCCCGAGGTGCTCGACGACGACCGGGTCCGGCGGCCCCACGCGCAGCTGCTCAAGCTCCAGGCGATCCTGCTCGGGCTGGCCCTGGAGCGGCTCACCGCCGAACGCGCGCCGGGTCCGGCGCAGCGGCGGGTGCGGGTGTCCGAGGCCGCTCTGACCACACTGCAGGGCGCGAGCGTGCTGGCGCAGACCTCGCCCGGTTTCGTCGAGCCGTTCCACGTCGTCGCCACCTGCGAGCACCTCGGCGAACTCGACCTGCACGACCGCTGGCAGCCGCTGTACGCCGACTACGTCGCCCCGCCGCGCCCGGCCGACGAGCCGTGGCCCGCCGCCGGTGGCGAGGAGTCCGCGCCCCTCGACGCGGTCCACGGCGAGCCCGTGGACCTGCGCGCCGACGGGGTGGTGGCCGTGCTCGGCCTGCACCGGCTGGCCGCGATCGAGGACGCGGTGCGCACCGCGCCGCCCGGCGCCCAGGTCACCGCGGTCCTCGTCAGCGGCGCGCCGGGAGAGCTGATGCCGCTGGCGCGGCTGATGCTCGCCGAGTTCCGCCGCTGCCTGTCCGCGGCGTTCCCGCGCCGTGCGTGGCCGGGCCTGCGCATCGTGTACGACGAGAGCGGCGCGCTCGCCGCGGCGGCCGGTGTGGACGCCGTCAGTGACGCGACCGAGTCCGCGGTGCGCGTCGTGTCCGGACGGATCACCGCCCGCGCCGAGGGCTACGGCGCGTGCCTGGCCGCCGCCAGGGCGGCCGCCGCGTTCACGGCATCGGCGGCGGGCGGTGGCCGGGGCGGGTCCGTCGTTTGAGGCTGCCCGGCGGGGCGCGGGAACGGCGCGCGATGATCGTGTTTCCGGCACAGGCCCGTCGCGGGGCATAGTTTCCGCCATGCTGGATATGTGGTGGCAATGACGGACGCGGGGCTGGGCGGGGCACTGACGCGGCTGCGCGACGCGCTCACCGGGGTGCGCTACCCGCTGGCCCTGCCGGGCGCGGCCGCCGCCACCAGCCTGGCCAAGGCCACCGCCGGGCAGCTCGACGACTACCTCATCCCGCGACTGGCCCGGCTGGACGCGCCGCTGCTGGCCGTCGCGGGCGGCTCCACGGGCGCGGGCAAGTCCACTCTGGTCAACAGCCTGGTGCGGGCCCCGGTCAGCGTCGCGGGCGCGCGCCGGCCCACCACGCGGGCGCCGGTGCTGGTCTGCCATCCTTCCGACGCTGCCTGGTTCAGCGAGGCCAACCTGCTGCCGCGGCTGGGCCGCACCGGCAGTGCCGACAGCGGCGGCATCGGACTGCTGGTCATGCCGGTCGCGGTGCTCAGCCCCGGGGTCGCGCTGCTCGACTCGCCCGACATCGACTCCGTCGAGGAGGACAACCGGGCGCTCGCCGAGCAGCTGCTGGCCGCCGCGGACCTGTGGCTGTTCGTCACCACCGCGGTCCGCTACGCCGACGCGGTGCCGTGGGAGCTGCTGCACGCCGCCCGTGACCGGGGCACCGCAGTGTCGATCATCCTGAACCGCGTGCCACCCGGAGCCGACGCCGAGGTGACGCCGCACCTGACCGAGATGCTGGCCGAGCACGGCCTCGGCGGGGTGCGCATGTTCGTGCTCGACGAGCAGCGCCTGGACCAGCACGGGCTGCTGTCCGAACAGGCCGTCGCCCCGCTGCGCGAATGGCTGGACGAACTGGCCCGCTCCGCCGCGGCCCGCGCGGCCGTGGTGCGCCAGACCGTCGACGGGGCCGTCGCTGCGCTGACCCCGGCCACCGCCCGGCTCGCCGCCGAGGCCGACGCCCAGGCCGAGGCCGTCACGGCGCTCGGCGCGTCGGTCGACAACGCCTACCGCGAGGCCGCCAACGCCGTCGACCAGGGCATCCGCGACGGCACCATGTTCCGCGGCGAGGTGCTCGCCCGCTGGCAGGAGCTGGTCGGCACGGGCGAGTTCATGCGTAGTCTGCAGGCTCGGGTCGGGCGGCTGCGTGACCAGCTCGTCAGCGCGATCACCGGCCGGCCCCGCCCTGCCGACGAACTGATCACGGCGATCGAGTCGCAACTGGTCGTCTTCGTGCACGGCGCGGCCGCCGACGCCGCCGAGCACGCGGCCGCCGCCTGGCGGGCCCACCCCGCAGGCGGTGAGCTGCTCGCCGCGAACCCGGGCCTGGCCCGGGTCGGCCCCGACATCGACGCCCGCGCCGACCGGGTCGTGCGCGACTGGCAGCGCGGGGTGCTCGACCTGGTCCGCGACGAGTCCGGCGGCAAGCTGTTCGCCGCGAAGTTCAGCGCGTACGCCGTCAACGCGCTCGGGCTGTGCCTGATGATCCTGGTGTTCGCGGCCACCGCGTTCATCCCGACCGGTGCGGAGATCGCCGTCGGGGCCGGGGCCACCGTCGCGGCGCAGAAGGTCCTCGAAGCCATCTTCGGCGACGACGCCGTGCGCCGCCTGGCCGAACGGGCCCGGCAGGACTTCCTGGCCAAGGTGGACGGGCTGCTCCAGCAGGAGGCGGCCCGCTTCCACGCCGTACTCGACGGCACGGGGGTGTCCACGCAGGACGGTGACCGCCTGCGCGCCGCCGCCGCTGCCGTCGACACCGCCCGCCGGGCCGACCCGATCTCCCAGGACGGGGCCGCCGGGTGAGCGCGCCGACGGTGGTCGAGCGCATGGCCGCGCTCGAACGGTTCACCGCCGCGACCGCCGACCGGCTGCCCGAACGCGACCTGGCCCCGGCCCGCGCGCTGATCGGGCGCGCCGGGGAGCGGCTGGCCCTGTCGCAGCTGCACACGGTGGTGGCGCTGGCCGGGGCGACCGGCACCGGCAAGTCCAGCATCTTCAACGCGCTGGCCGGGGTGCCGCTGTCGCAGACCGGCGTACGCCGCCCCACCACCGGCGAGGCGCACGCCTGCGTATGGGGATCCGACAGCGCCGACCCGCTGCTCGACTGGCTCGGCGTCGACCGCCGCTACACCCGCGACGGCGGCACCGAGCCCGACCTGTCCGGCCTGGTGCTGCTCGACCTGCCCGACTACGACTCGGTGCAGGCCGCGCACCGCGCCGAGGCCGACCGGCTGCTGTCCGTGGTGGACCTCATCGTCTGGGTGCTGCATCCGCAGAAGTACGCCGACAAGATCGTGCACAGCGGCTACCTGGCCCGGTTCCACCGCCACCGCGAGATCACCGTCGTCGCGCTCAACGCCGCCGACCTGCTGTCCGCCGCCGACCTGGAGGACTGCACGGCGGACCTGCGCCGCCTGCTGGCCGCCGACGGCCTCGACGGGCTGCCCGTGCTGACCACCTCCACGGTCGGCCCGCCCGGCCTGGACCCGCTGGTCAAGGCGATCCGGCAGGCGGTGGTCGCCCGCCAGGCCGCGGTGCGGCGGCTGGCCGCCGACCTCGACGAGGTCACCGCCGCGCTTGCCCCGGCCGTCGCCGCCGACCCGCCGAAGACCGCCCTGGACGCCGAGGCGAGCAAGGCGCTGACCGCCGCCCTGTCCCAGGCCGCCGCGGTGCCGACGGTGGCCGCCGCGGTCGAGAACGCCTACGTGCACCGGGCCCGCAAGATGACCGGCTGGCCGCTGCTGCGCTGGATCCGCCGGACCCGGCCCGATCCGCTGGAGCGCCTGCACCTCGGCGACCACCGGGCCGCCGTGCCGGCCGCGACCTCGCTGGCCCCGGCCTCACCCGCCGCCACGGCCGCGGTCTCCAAAGCGCTGCGCGAGGCCGCCGACCGGGCGAGCGCGCCGCTGCCCGCGCCGTGGCAGGACGCCATGCTCGCGGCGGTGCGCTCGCATCGCGACGAGCTGCCCGACGCGCTCGACCGCGCCGTCGCGCAGACCGACCTCGGCGTCGCCCGCAAACGCTGGTGGTGGCGCGCGGTCGGGCTGCTGCAATGGCTGGTCACCGCAGTGGCGCTGGTCGGGCTGCTGTGGCTCGGCGTACGGCTGGGCATGCAGGCGCTGGCGCTGCCGCCGCTGCGTACGCCCATGGTGGACGGCTGGCTGCCGATGCCGACGGCCCTGCTGGCAGGTGGCCTGCTGGCCGGGTTCCTGATCGCGGTGCTGGTGCGCCCGGTGGTCCGGCTGGCCGCCCGCGCCCGCCGCCGCCGCGCCGCCAAGCGGTTGCGCGCGTCGGTGCAGGGTGTGGTCAGGCAACTGGTCGAGGCCCCGGCGACCGCGGTTCTCGCCGACTACACCGCCGCCCGTGCCGCCCTGCGTGAGGCCGCCGGCGCGGGGGGCCGGCGCTGACCCGAGGTCCAGCCGAGCCGCCGTCAACCGACGCAACGCCTTGAACAGGGAATATGCTTCTTGAAGGGCCTCCGCCAGGGCTTCGGACATGCCTCCGTTCAGGAAGGCTGTGAAGTATGGCCGGTGGTGAGCCGTTCGCGGTGAATATGATCGGATCGAGAGACCTGGCAGAGGGCAGCCTCGGCTCGGCGGTTCGGTATACGCACGCGGGCAGACTGGAACTCGACCTCGCCTTGCAACGGCTGATCGAGCGGGCTCGTGCGCTCGGCGCGGGCGAGGAGCGCATCCGCGCGCTGCTGCGGGCGAACCTGGAGATGGCCCACGGGGTGGACCTGGCCCAGGTGCTGCACCGGCTCGTGGTGACCGCACGGCACCTGGTGCGCGCCAGGTATGCGGCGCTCGGCGTGGTCGAGGACGGCCGCATCACCGAGTTCGTCTTCGACGGCATGGACGCGGCGACCGCCGACCGCATGGGGCACCTGCCTGAGGGGCGTGGACTGCTCGGGCTGCTGCTGGCCGAACCGCGTCCGGTCCGGGTGGCCGAGATCTCGGGTCATCCGTGTTCGGTGGGCTTCCCGGAGCACCATCCGCCGATGAAGTCGTTCCTCGGGGTGCCGGTCCTGGCCTCGGGCGGCCGCCTGCTGGGCAACTTCTACCTGACCGAGAAGGTGGGGGCGGCCGAGTTCAGCGCCGCCGACGAGGAACTGATCACCGACTTCGCCCGGATCGCCGCGGCCGCGATCGGCAACGCCGGCATCTTCACCGAGGCCTGCCGCCGCCACGCCTGGCAGGAGGCCATGATCACGATCACCGAGCGGGTGCTCGGCGGGGTGGGCGTCGACGCGCTGATGGCCGAGCTCATCAGCCAGGCGGAGAAGGCCGACCGGGCGGACGGGGCCTGCGTCGCGCTGGTCTCGCCCGACGGCCTCAAGGTGACCGCGGTGCAGGCGATGGGCACGCTGAAACAGCTCATCGACGCCCCCGACGCGCTGCTGTCGGTGTGCACCCTGGCCAGGTGCGAGCGCCGGGTGCTGGTCGTCGAACCGGGTGCCGATCCGCGCCTGCGGGACCTGCTCGGCACCGCTCACCCCTCGCAGATCATGATCGCGCCACTGACCGGGCAGGAGGCCGCGCTCGGGGCGATCCTGCTGTCGAAGAAGCCCGGCGAGTCGTGCTTCGACGCCGTCGACGTCGAGATGGCCTCGGTATTCGGGGGCCAGGCGAGCCTGGCGCTCGAACTCGCCGGGGCGGCTGCCCTGAACACCGACAGCGAGATCACCGATCGGCACCTGGCGTTCGCCGAAGACCTGCGCGAGCGCTTCCTCAACCGGATGTCGCGCATCAGCTTCTCGCTGCGCTCGGTGGTCGACCACAGCATGGACATCGAGCTGCGCGAAGAGGCCGGATACAAACTCGCCGAGATGGAGGCGCTGATCGACCACCTGAGGTCGATGACGTTTCTGCGCACCGACCGCTGAGCGGGGCTCGCCTGCCGGCTTCGCCAGGCGAGCCCCGACCGGGTCAGCCTGCCGAGATCCACCCGGCCAGTTCCGCCGGGCGGTTGGTGATGATGCCGTCCACGCCGAGCTGGTCCAGCGAGCGCCACTGGGCAGCGGAGTCGATGGTCCAGGCCATCACCGCCACGCCGGCCTGGTGCAGGTCGGCGACCAGGGCCGGGCGGGCCAGCAGCGCCGAGCCCGCCGGGTTGTACGCGGTCAGGTGCAGCTGTGCGGCCAGGGCGACCGGGTCGGCGTCCAGCGTGCTGCGCAGCAGGCCGATGGGCAGTTCCGGGGCCAGCTCGTGGCTGTACTGCAGCGACGCCACGTCGAAGCTCTGGATGAACACGCGGCCGGTCATCTGCTGTTCGCGGATCACCTGCACGATCTTCGCGACCTGGTCGCGGGTGTGCGCACCCTTGATCTCCAGCAGCAGGTTGCCGCCGCGGGTGCGCAGGTCGGCCAGCTGTTCGGCCAGCGTCGGCATCCGCACGCCCGTGTAGTGCGGCGCGAACCAGGAACCGGCGTCAAGAGCCTTGAGCTGAGCGGACGTCATGCCGCGGATCGCGCCGGTCCCGTCGGTGGTCCGGTCGACGGTGCTGTCGTGCAGGATGAACGGCACCCCGTCGGACGACGGCTGCACGTCGTTCTCGATCCAGTCAGCGCCCGCCCGCCGGGCGATCTCCTGGGCCACCAGCGTGTTCTCCGGGGCGGCCGACGACGCGCCGCGGTGGGCGATGACGGCGACCGGGGCGCCGGGCCCGCGCAGGTAGGCGTTGGCCGGGGCCAGCTCGGTCACCCGTACGTCGTCGAACGACACCGTGGCGCCGTTGACGAACAGCGCCTGCCCGCCGCCGGTCGAGCGCTGCAGGCTCGTGGTCCGCAGCACCTCGACCCCGTCGAACAGCCAGCGGGCCTGGCTGCCGTGCACTTCCGCGGCGATGCGCACGTCCCGGCCGGTCCCCGCCGCGTACGGGGCGGCGGCGGTGTTCGTGACGTTCCACGCGCCGGCCGCGGTGCGCTGTGCGAACTCGACGCCGTTGCTCGCGGTCGTGCCGCTGCGCATCGTCGCGATCCACCACGGCGTCGCGCCGTCGGCGGGCACGTCCAGGCCGAGCGCGGCCCAGCGGGTGCTCGCCGTGACGGATTCGAACCGGGCCGTGGCCTCGAACCGGAAGTGGGCGAGGTTCCGCCCAAAAGTGATCTTGTTGTTGGCGGACGAGCTGGTAGCCGTGCCGTGGAGGCGGCCGTTCTGCACGGTCCACGTGCCGTCCACGGCCCGCCATCCGGCGGGCAGCGTGCCGGAGGAGAAGTCCGCCGACACGACGACGTCGCCGGGTGCGGCGACGGCCGGCGAGGTCGCGGCGGCCAGTGCGGTGCCGCACAGGGCGAGGGCGGCCAGCGCCGCCGTGGTCCGGCTACGCCACGAGGGGGTACGCAGTGAGGTGGTGGCCATGCCCCGGACCGTACGAAAACGGGCGCAACGCGCCACGAAGACGCGGTGTCCACCCCGCTAACGGTGGCTGTCCGTCGTGGACCGGGTGGCCGGCAAGATCGCTGTTTGCGGCCATGATCTGTGTTCTGACCACGCCTACTGACCCGAAACGGCGATCTTGCCGGCCGCGTGAACCCGCACGGCCTGGTACAAAGGTGGCTTCCGACGGAAGGATCTTCGTGATGGCCACCGAGCGCCCCGATGTGCCGCTGATCGCCGGTGAGCGGGAGATGCTGCGGCAGTTCCTCGACTACCACCGGGCCACGCTGGCCTGGAAGTGCGACGGGCTGACCGACGAGCAGCTGCGTGAGCGGTCCATGCCGCCGTCGACGCTGAGCCTGCTCGGCCTGGTCCGGCACATGTGCGAGGTCGAGCGCACCTGGTTCCGCAAGGTCATCGCCGGGGAGGACATCACGCTGGTCTGGTCGCCGGACAACGACTACCAGGTGGCGTACGACCCGACCGGCGCGACCCGGGCGGACGCGTTCGCCGCGTGGCAGGCCGAGGTCGAGCATGCGCGGCGCATCGAACGCGAGGCCGAGTCGCTGGACGTGGTCGCCCACAACCCCCGCTGGGGACAGGACGTCTCGCTGCGGTTCGTGATGCTGCACCTGATCCACGAGTACGCCCGCCACAACGGCCACGCCGACTTCCTCCGTGAGGGCGTCGACGGCGTCACCGGCGCCTGACCCGCGTTTGCTCCACCTGCGACGAGCGGCCGAATCGTGACCCGACGGGGCCACGCGCGGCCGGGCGGATCGCGCACACTGTGCGACGCCGTCGTCATCGGAGGGAAGAAGCATGGTCAGCAATGAGGTCCGGCCGCGTACCGTCACCGTGGCGAGCGCCGCGCTGGCGGCGTTCGTCGCCGTCGGCGTGGCCGACGTGGTCGTGTCGCTGGTCTCGCTGGTCCGGTTCGCCGACGCGGCTGACGCGTTCCTGTCCTCGGCGCGCGCCGCGCAGGTGGCCGACCCGGCGGACGTCGTCGACGTCGTGCGGGAGTCGCTGTGGTTCGACCTCGGGGTCGCGGCCCTGGCAGTGGTGGCCTTCGCGGTCCTGGCGGTCGCGATCCGGCGGCCGTGGCAGGCCGGGCGGGTCCTGACGTGGGTCGCGGCCGTGCCGTTCGTCGTCGTGCTCGTCTGCGGCATCGCGGTGGGCCTGGAGTACGCGCCGCCGTCGGACGTCAGCATGCCGGTGTACACCCTGGCGGACCTGGGGCTGCTGCCGGGCTGGCATTCGACGGCCCGCAGTGTGCTGACCACGCTGGAGGTGGTGCTGCTGGCCGTGGCCTGCTTCCAGCTGACGCGGGAGGACTCGACGGACTTCTACCGCAACCAGATCCTCGGCTCGAACCTGGGCCAGGTGGCCGCCGAGCAGCAGCGTCGGCGGGAGTCCGAGCCGGCCGGCTGAGCCGCTGCCCGTCCCGGCAACGCGGACGCGGCCCGTGCCAGGTGGCGCGGGCCGCGTCGCTCTAAGCCGGGTGTTACGGGGCCAGGGCGATCAGCGAGGTCTTGTCGTTGATGTCGCCGCCGACGTACAGGTGGTCGCTCTTGACGAACAGCCGGCAGGTGCCCAGGTTCTGGCCGGAGTCGTTGTCGCAGAGCACGGCACGGCCCGCGCCGGGCACGCGCAGCGAGCTGACCCCGTCGTTGCCGACCGGGGCGAGGTCCGCGGCCGTGTAGATGCCGGGCCCGAAGGTGGCAGTGGCGCCCTTGAAGTCGCGGTCGGCGTACACGTTCAGCAGGCTGCCCGAGGCCGGGCCGGCCTGCACGACGAGGGTGGAGATGCCGTCGTTGAGCGCGCTGCCGCCCAGGTTGGTCTCGCCGGCGCCGAACATCCGGCACAGGCCGAGGTCGCCCTGCCCGCTCGGGCCGGTGCTGTCGTTGCGGCAGCCGACCACGCGCCAGCCGTCGCCGACGCGCAGCGAGCTGATCTTGTCGTTGCCGACCGTGGCCAGTTCGTTGGCGAGCCCGGTGTACACGCCCGGGTTGAAGGACTGGCGCAGGCCGCCCAGGTCGGCGTCGGCGGCGGCGATCAGCGGGGGTGTGCCCACGGCGATCAGGGAGATCTTCGTCTCCATGTCGCCGCCGACGGTGGCGTGCTCGCCGCCGCGGAACAGCCGGCACTTGCCGAGGTCGAGGGTGGCGGTGCCAGGCTTGGCGTCGTTGTCGCAGGCGACGACGCGGTATCCGTCGGTGACCTTCAGCGACTTGACCGAGTCGGCCAGCGTGGACAGGTTGCCGGCGACCTGGCCGAAGCCGCCCGAGCCCAGCGGCAGCGAGGTGCCGGTGAACTTGGTGTTCTGGAACGCGGTGACGGCGGTGCCCTTGACCGGCTTGCCCATGACGGCCAGCAGCGAGATCTTGTCGTTGAGGCCGTCGCCGACGAACTGGTGCAGCCCGGCGTCGAAGTAGCGGCAGGCACCCAGCGAGCCCTTGTTCACGTTGCCCTCGGACCCGCCGTTGTCGCAGGCCAGGGCCCGATATCCGGAGGCGACGTAGAGCGAGGTGATGGCGTCGTTGCCGACGACGCCGAGTTCCTTCTTGGCGGCGTCGAACACGCCCGTCCCGTAGGACTGCTTGGCGCCGGTGAAGTTGCGGTCGGCGTACGCGACGAGCGGCGCGGAGCCGACGCCGGGGATCACCGCCGCCTGCGCGGGCGTGGCGCTCAGCAGCGACGGCAGAAGAGCGGTGGCCACCGCCGCGCCTGCCGCCAGGGACCTTCGAAACGACATGCCAGCCTCCGAACCCGAATCGACCGAGCCGACTCGTAGACCATGGACATTGCTGCTGGAGGCGTAGCGGCAGGCACAGGTGTCAGGGGGAGCCGTCGCCGGCACACCTGGAGCGCATCCCCGCCACGCGCTCGATCAGGTATGCCCTTTGTATCGGATTTAGTCCTTAATGTCCATAATTGCCCGCTTATCCGCCGTGCCTGACCGCTCCGCGCAGCATCGCTTGACGCCATCTGGCTAATGGTAGTAGCTTTAAAGCTACGAAGGCTAGCATCGTGGAAGGAGGTGGCAACATGCCCAGGGCCGGACTGTCCACTCAGGCCGTCGTCCAGGCGGCCGTCGAGGTCATCGACGAGCACGGGGTCGCCGCGCTGACCCTCGCCGCCGTCGCGGCGCGCTGCGGTGTCGCCGCTCCCTCGCTCTACAAACACGTCGGCGGTCTCGCCGAACTGAAGACCCAGGTCGGCGTGCGCGTGCTCAACGAACTCGGAGACCGGTTCGCCGCCGCGGCGATGGGCCGCAGCGGCGCGGACGCGATCATCGCGCTGATGCACGCCTACCGCGCGTACGTGGTGGCCCACCCCGCCCGCTACGCCGCGATGCCTGTCGACCCGCTGCACCACCCCGAACTCGCCTCGGCCGGCATCCGCCAGCTCGAAGTCATCCAGGCCGCGCTGCGGCCGTGGCGGCTCGACCCGGCCGAGCAGGTCCACACCATCCGCAAGCTGCGCGTCATCGCGCACGGCTTCGCCTCGCTGGAGTCCGCCGGCGGCTTCGGCCTGCCCGAAGACCTCGAAGAGACCTACCAGCAGCTCATCGCCACCTTCCTCGGCTCCCTGCCGGCCCACCCCTGAGGAGAAGACAGTGTCCGCACCCCTCACCCGGATCCGCCTGGCCGCCGCCGCGCTGGCCGTGGCCGGAATCCTGTTCGCGCTGTATCCGGGCCTGCGCCCGTGGCGGGACGAGACCACCCTGCGGGGCGCGCAGGAAGCCATGTCCTCGCCCTGGTGGGTCGCCACCCACCTGTTCGCGATGATCGGGTTCATCCTCGTGCCGCTCGCCCTGCTGGCGGTGCGCCGCGTCGTCGACGGCACCCGCGCCGAGCCGCTCGCGCTCACCGCCGCGGTCACCGCCTGGATCGGCGTCGGCCTGACCCTGCCGTTCTACGGCGCGGAGGACTTCGCCCTGCACGTGCTGGCCGCCGAGAGCACCGGCGGCGCCCCGCTCGACCTGCTCGGCCTGGCCGAAGGCGTGCGCTACCTGCCCGCAGCGGTGACCACCTTCGGCATCGGACTGATCCTGCTCGCCGTCGGCGCGGTCCTCGCCGCCGTCGCGATCGCCCGCTCCGGCGTCCTGCCGCGCCTGTCCGGCGTCCTCTTCGCCGTGGGCTTCGCGACGTTCCTGCCGCAGTTCTTCACCCCGGCCGCCGTCCGCGTGGGCCACGGCGTGCTCGTCGCCGCCGGCTGCCTCTGGCTCGCGTACGCCCTCTGGCGCACCCCCACCCGCTCTTGAGAGGAAAGGAAGGGCACCTTCACAACGCTCCGCGTTGTAGCAGGTGCCCTTCCCATCACCGCAGGCTCAGGACCTGCCGTCGTACGCGTCGCGCAGGCCCTGGATGTCGATCTTCGTCATGCCGAGCGTGGCGTGCATGACCCGGCTCGCCTTCTGCGGATCGGGATCGCCCATCAGCTCGGCCAGCACCTTCGGCACGATCCGCCAGGACACGCCGTAGCGGTCCTTGAGCCGGCCGCACTGGCCCTCCTCACCGCCCTCGGACAGCCGCGCCCACATCTCGTCGAACGACGATGGGGAGCGGTACGTCCGCTCCCCATCCAACGCCCGTCGCCGGACATCCGCCCGCGGCCGGCCGTGCGCTCCGTATTTCACGGAATCGGTCGGACCCGTGCGACATGATGGTCGCCGTGATCGGACGCTGGCACGGCCTCATCATCGACTGCCCGGACCCGAGCGCGCTGGCCGGGTTCTACCAGGAGCTGCTCGGCATGGAGCGGGTGTACGAGGAGGGCGACTGGGTCGTCATCGGCGACGCGCCCGACCGGCCGGGCGTGGCGTTCCAGCGGATCGCCGACTTCACTCCGCCGCGCTGGCCCGACCCGGCCCACCCCCAGCAGATGCACGTCGACGTGCGCGTCGACGACATCGAGCAGGCCGAGCCGCAGGTGCTCGCGCTGGGCGCGACCCCGCTGCCCGGCGGCGGCAAGACCTTCCGGGTGTATGCGGACCCGATCGGCCACCCGTTCTGCCTCGTCTGGCAGGTGGCGGGCTGACCGCACCGCGGCCCGCTCAGGTCGGGATGCGGCAGACCGCGCTGACCGGGGCCATCGGGCGCACCCGGCGTCCCAGCGCGCCGAGCAGCGAGTCCTCGACGTGGAACTCGCGCACCCACAACCGGTAGCGCACCAGCTCCTCCGCCGTCGGGCAGAGCACCCGCGCCGCGATGTCGTCGTTGTCGATGTACCGCACACCCCCGCGCTCCTGCAGGATCACCGTGTTGACGTCATCGGTGCTGATCACGTGGCCGCGCACCTCCTCGGGCACCCCGGCCGGGGTGGCCACGGTGGTGACCGTCATCGGCAGCACCGGCGTCATCACCACGGGCACGGCCGCGATCAGCAGCACCACCGCGATGCCGGGCTGCGCCAGCGCCGCCGCCGGCAGCACCAGCCACCGGGGCAGCGGCCCGCTCACCCCCAGCGCCAGCAGCGGCGGCACGACCAGCAGCGCCATCGCGAACAACTCCCCGGTCCGCCACGCCTGCAGCACCGTCGGCGCGACCAGCCAGCCGTATCCGGCCAGCGCCACCGCCACGGTCGCCGCCCACCGCCAGCGCGGCCAGGCCAGGGCGGCCAGCTCCCGCTGGAACACCGCCACGGCGGCGACCACCAGCAGCGGCAGGTAGATGATCTGCCAGGTGGTCAGCGCGATCGCGAACAGCCCCGCCAGGAACCACGGCGGGGCGATCGCGTACCACCGCGCGAACAGCGGCCGCCGCCGCGGCCAGCCCTCCGTGCTCACGGCCAGCACCGAGCCCAGCGCGAACACCGCGACCAGCCCCGTGGTCACCAGCCGGGTGGCCGTGGTGAACAGCGCCGCCAGGAGGTTGACCGGCCCGACGTTGGCGACCAGCAGCAGCGTCGTCTGCAGCTCCCCGCCGGCCTCGATCCACAGCCGCATCACCGAGAAGACGGCGGGCACACCGACGGCCACCGTCCAGAAGCCCTGTCCGGCGCGCCACGCGGAACGCTTGCGGAGCGGCGGCGGCCCCGGCTCGCCGGACCCGGTCATGGCTTGCGGGCCTTCTCGTCGTAGTCCACCAGGTCGGGGGCGTCGATGGGCGGCTGGGTGGTGTCGTCGCCGAGCCACGGCCCCAGCGTGCGCCGGTACGCCGCCAGCCACGGGCTGGTGCCCGTCGACCGGCCCGCGTCGTAGCTCTTGCGCAGGAAGAACGCCACCAGGTCGCGCAGCTCCGGGTCCTGCTTGGACACCCCGACGCCGAGCCGCTCGTTCGCGCCGATCGGCACGTCGACGATGAACAGGTCCTTCGGGTGCTCGGACAGGTATCCGGCGAGGATCGTCTCGTCGGTGGAGTAGGCGTGCGACTTGCCCGACATCAGCCGCTCCAGGCACTCGCGGTTGGTCGCCGCCGGGTACACCTTCAGCCCCCGGTCGGTGAACTGGCGCTCGCCGGTGGAGCCGCCCACCACGCAGGTCTCCCGTCCCGGCTGGGCCAGGTCGTTGAGGTTGCGGATCTTGTCGCGGTCCGCGGTGCGGATCAGCAGCTCCTGCTTGGTGGCGAAGTACGGCCCGGCGAAGTCGATCTCCTTCTCCCGGTCCGGGGTCATCGAATAGCTGGCCACCACCAGGTGCACCTGGCCCGACACGAGCGCGTTCTCGCGGTCCTCGGTCTGCAGCGGCACCCACTCGATGCGGCTGTCGCCCTGGAAGCCCAGCGATTCGGCCAGGTAGCGCGCGATCTCGATGTCGAAGCCCTCGAAGCGCCCGTTCACGATCTTTCCCATGAGCGGCTGGTCCTCGGCCACGCCGATCTTGATCCTCGGCTGGCCGTACACATCGGTCTTCCGGAACAGGTCGTCCACGGTCGTCGGCGCGTTGTCCTTGGGCCCGCAGGCCGCAGCGCCCGCCAACAGCATCGTCAGCGTCACCGCGGTCGCGGTCAGCAGCGGCCGCAACCGCGGCCGAGCAGGGGTCTCAGTCATCGGCGGTCCTCACGTAGTTGGACGGCGCCGGTCCAATGTAGTCTTCCGCCTCCATACCGTGACCCCCGCCAATACAACGTTTGGATGAAGCACCCCACCTGGCGCCTCTGCACGCCGCTCGGCGGTTCGTCCCGCAGCGACGGGGCGGGTCAGGGGCGATGGACGGCGGCGGTGGCCACTGCCGCGAGCAGGCGGGGGGTGAGGAGGCCGTCGCCGAGGCCGAGGCCGACGAAGCCGTCGAAGACGCGCTGGTCGCGGGCGGCGGCGCGCATCCCGGCGTCGACCACCCACGGTCGTGCGGTCAGTCGGGCGACCAGGCTGGTATGCCGCAGGTGGCGGGCCAGCCGGCGGCGCAGCGAGACCGTGTAGGCGCGGCCCGCGGACGTTCCGCCCGGCGAGACGGCGGCCTGCCCGGCCAGCGCGCCGGACAGCACTGCGTAGAAGATGCCCTCGCCGGTGAACGGGTTGATCAGCGACAGCGCGTCCCCGGCCAGCAGCAGCCGCCCGTGCCCGGACGGGGGCCGCCAGGTGGACAGCGGCAGGTGATGCGCCCGCGCGTCGGACAACCCGGCCGGGCCGGTGTCACCGAGCAGGTCGTGCATCCGTTCCAGCAGATGCGTCCGGCTGAGCGGGCCGCTCGACGCCAGCTCGCCGTAGCCGACGTTGCGCCGCCCGTCGCCGATCGGGAACGACCAGGCGTAGGCGGGCCACCGCTGCCCGGTCATCACGATGCGCTGCTCCGGCCGCGGCGCGGGGTCGGGGGCGTAGGCGCGGATGGCGACGGCCAGCCGGTCCGGCGGGTTGCGGGGCAGGCCCAGGGCGCGCCGCACGGTGGAGTTCGCGCCGTCCGCCCCGATCACGACCCGTGCGGCCAGACCGCCGCCGAGTTCGACGCCGTCCGGGCGCACCGTGACGCCGCGTACCGTGTGCTGCCGGAACGTGGCTCCGGCCCGCACCGCCGCGGCGACCAGGCGGGCATCGAAAACCGCGCGCGGGATGACGTACGCGGGCTCGGGCAGCTCCCGCGC
The DNA here is from genome assembly GCF_040648455.1 of Catellatospora sp. NPDC049133. NCBI lineage: Bacteria > Bacillati > Actinomycetota > Actinomycetes > Micromonosporales > Micromonosporaceae > Catellatospora > Catellatospora sp. NPDC049133. Next base: position 118,013 of record NZ_JBEZDT010000018.1, on the reverse strand, counting down.
CGCCTGCGCGCCGCCGGGCCCGGTCAGGCCCAGCGAGCGGATCGGCGGGTAGCCGTCGGTCAGCCCGGTGACCCCGAGCCCGGCCAGCACAGCGAGGCCCTGCTGGGCGATGCCGTCGCCGCAGGCCTTGTCACGGGGGAACACGTCGCGGTCCAGCAGCAGCACCTTCGCCCCGGCCCGCGCGGCGGCGAGCGCGGCGGCCGACCCGGCCGGCCCGGCCCCGACGATCGCGACGTCGTACACGCCTCCAGCATCGGCCATGGCCGCGCACGCCGCCATGGGAGCTCGAAAATCCGTTGCCGGGCAACGGGGTCCGTGATGAAGTGATCTCGCCCCGGCGGGCTCATAGCGGGTGTCTGCCAGACAAAGTGCACTGGAATCGTCATTCCATGCTGACAGGCCTCTTTCGCCTGATACCCGTCCTAGCCATCGGACCCGCTCCGGGGCGACCCTCTTCCCTTCACCATGAGGAATCGCCATGGGCGCCACCACCGAGATCATCATCAAGAACACCCACCGCGGCCTGCGGTACGAGGACGGCCGGCTGACCGGCGTGCTGGAGGCCGGCCGCTACGAGCTGCCCGCCGCGAGCGGCCGGTTCGGCAAGCGCGGCCCGGTCGTCGAGGTGACCCTGGTGGACATGCGCGAGCGCGAGCTGACCCTGAAGGGCCAGGAGATCCTGACCTCGGACAAGGTCGCGCTGCGGGTGAGCATCCTGACCCACTTCAAGGTGGTCGACCCGGTCGCCGCCGTCGAGCGGGTGGACAGCTACACCGACCGCGTGTACAGCGACGTGCAGCTGGCGGCCCGCCGGTCGCTGGCGTCGATGACGCTGGAGGACATCCTCACCAACCGCAACCAGCTGTCCGAGGACATCCTGCGCGACGTGCAGGGCGCCGCCGCCGGGTACGGCGTGGAGATCCTGCGCGCCGACGTGAAGGACCTCGTGTTCCCCGGCAACCTGCAGGAGGTCATGAACCGGGTGCTGGCCGCGCAGCGGCTCGCCGAGGCGCAGCTGGTCGACGCGCGCACCAAGGCGGAGAAGGATGTGCTGGAGGCGCGGGCCCGCGCGGAGGCCGACCAGGTCACCGCCGCCGGCAAGCGCGAGGCGACCCGGCTGGCCGCCGAGGCCGACGCCGCCGCCCAGCGCATCCGGGTCGAGGCGGAGGTCGACGCGCTGCGCCGGCTCGCCGAGGCCGCGGCCGTGTACGCCGAGCACCCGGCGCTGCTGCGGCTGCGTGAGCTGGAGACGATGACCGCGCTCGGCGGCAACGCCGAGGCCCGCCTGTACATCGGCTTCGACAAGCACAGCACCCCGAACTGAGACCGATCGTCCGGGCGGGTCCACCGGGACCCGCCCGGACGCTGTCCGGCGGCCGACCCGGGCAGGCCGACTCGATCCGAAGCCGACGAACCGCGTCCCACGGTGCCCGGCGATGCGCGGCGGCCCGTCGTGTGCCACGCTCGGCAACGACGCCGCGGATCCGCCGAGCCGGCCGCGGCCCGGATCATCCGGCGGGCAGGGGGCGAGATGTCGCGCAGTGGCGCGGAAACGGTCGTGACAGTGCCGGCGGGGGAGCGGGCGCTGATCGCCTGGGGTTTCCCGAGCGCGGGTATGGCCCTCGGCTGGCTGCTCAAGGCCGCCGCGGGCTGGATCGCCGGATTGTCCTGGGCGCCGTTCCAGGGTCCGTTCAAGCTGGTCGCGGAGATCCCCGAGCCGTGGGCCACGATCGGTGCGCTCGTGCTGGGCCTGGTCGCCGGGTTGCTGCTGGTGCTGACCGCGATCGGTGAGCGGCTCACGGTGACGGTGACCGACGGGACGGCGGTGCTGGCCCGCGTCGACGGCCCGTCGCGTACGGTCGCCCGCGCCGACGTGGCCGCGGTGTTCGTCGACGGCAAGCAGTTGGTGCTGCAGGGCGCGGACGGCTGGGAGCACGCCCGTGAGGCCTCCGACCTGCGTGCCGCCGACCTGCGGGCGGCGTTCGCGGCGCACGGTTACCCGTGGCGCGACGAGGGCGACCCGCACGGCGCGCTGTTCCGGCTCTGGGTGCCCGATCTGCCGGGCCTGCCCGCGGGCGCGGGCGCGCTGCTGACGGCCCGCGCGAAGGCGCTGTCCAAACGCGAGGAGACCGAGTCGGCGGTGCTGCGCGAGGAGCTGCGTCGGCTGGGTGTGCTGGTGCGCGACGAGCAGCGCCGGCAGTACTGGCGGGTGGCCACCCCGCCCGGCTCGGGAGATCATGTCGGCTAAGGCGGCAACCGGGACCCACCACGATGCGTCGATGAAATGACATGCACCGCCGAACCGGGGGAGCGCTCATGAACCGCCCATCGATCCATCTCGCCGCGGGTCCACTCGCCGCGCTGCTCGTGCTCGCCGGGTGCGCGCCCGTGCCGTCGCCCGAACCCGCCGGCACGGTGCCGCTCGTCGGCGCGGCGTCCCCGGCGGCCGACGCCGCGGCACAGCTCGCCAGGTTCGCCGGCTTTCCGGTGGACCGCAGACCGCGGCCGATCCTGCTGCTCGGCGGCCGGGTACGGGAGTACGGCTACACCACCGGTGACGCGAAGATCGCCGTGTCGCAGGGGCGGCTGAAGCTGCAGGCGCAGCTGCCCGACGGCCCGGCGACGGTCAGCGCAGTGCTGTCCGACGGTGCCTTCGAGCTGCCCGCGATCAGCTCCCGGCAGGCGTACGACCTGCTCACCGCCGTCGGTGACCCCGCGTCGGCGCCCGATGTCAGCCCGCCGCCGCTGCTGATCACGAAGGTGGCGCTCGGCACGGCCGAGTTCGGCACCGACCGCGGCACGCGGATGCTGCCCGCGTGGCTGTTCACCGCGCCGGAGTCGATCCAGCCGTTGGCCGTCGCCGCTGTGGCCGACACCGCGTTCTGGCCGGTGGAGCACGCGGACGGGGTGCTGAACCCGGCAGGGCTCGCCGCGGACGGAGTGACGCTGACCCTGCGCCTGCCTGCCCCCGGCCCGCCCTGCCCCGGGCAGCCGGTGCAGGAGTACACGGCAGAGGTGGTGGAGTCGGCGCAGGCCGCCGTCGTGCGGCTGCGGATCGCCGCCAAGTCCCCCGCCGCCACCGCGGGCGGTGAGGGCTGCGTACGGGACGCGATGCTGCGTACCGCGCTGTACACCGTGCGGCTGGCGCAGCCGCTGGGCAACCGGGTGCTGCTGGGGGCGTCCGGCGACGTGCCCTGACCGGCCCGCTGACCGTCACGGAAGCAGGCGACGGCGGCGGTAGAGCGGGAAGGCCAGCACGACGACCAGCGAGAGCAGCGGCGCGGGTGAGCCGAACAGCGCCCGCCAGAGCACGAAGTCGAGGACCGGGACCGCGACCGCGGCCCAGTACAGCCAGGTCGGGAAGGTCGGCGTGCGCCACCGCGGGTCGGCCCACGGGGTGTGCCGCCAGGGTTTGGCGACCGACAGCCAGGCCTGCCCGGCGATCGCCGAGGCCATCAGCGCCGACGCGGCGATCAGTGGACCAGCGTCGGCGGTCGCGCCGCCCGCCAGCGCGTCCAGGCGCGGGCTGAGCACGGCGATGCCCACGTACAGCTGGGTCAGGGTGACGGCGAACTTGGCCAGCACCCACCAGTAGCGCAGGTAACCCCAGGCCGTCAGGGCCGACAACATCAGGCCGGTGAACGCCGACGAGGTCGCCAGGTGCGCCAGCAGTTGCTTGTCGAGGACGCGGGCAGCCTCGTGACCGGCCGGGGTTCCGGTGATCAGCAGCACGCACAGGCACAGCGCCAGGGTCATCCAGCCGATCGAGGTGACGGCGTGCAGCCATACCAGCGTCTGCCGCCCCCACTGCCCACTTCTGCGTGCCATGCGGCCCAGCCTCGCCCTTGCCGCCGGGGGCCCGCATCAGGGACGCGACCCTGACCGGACCCGGAGACGGGGCCGCCCTCGGTGCCGGAGGCGACCCGAGGGCGGGGGCGGGGACGGGTGGTTCTGGGTGGCCCCGGTTCACCGCGCCGTTGAGGCGAACCCGGGCCGACGTGTTCCAGTGTGCGTAAAAGCAGGTCCCGACCGCAGCTGGCGTCGGTCGGGACCTGCGTATGACGAAAGTCAGGTGGCCCGGGTCACGCCGTCGGGGACACGCTCGGCGACGGCTGCGCCGACGCGGACGGGTCGGGGGAGCCGAGCGCGGCCAGCTCCGGCGGGATCGGCAGGGCGCTGCCCTTCATGTAGTCCTCCCAGCCCACGGACCACGCCGTCCAGCCGTTGGCGGGCTTGATCTTGCGCTCGGTGCCCTTCACGGTGACCGGCGTGCCGATGCTGGTCAGGTTGAACAGGTAGACGGCGTTGGCCGTGGACACGTTCACGCAGCCGTGCGACACGTTGCGTACGCCCTGGTGCTGCACCGACCACGGCGCGGCGTGGATGTACTCGCCACCCCAGGTCAGGCGCTGGGCGTACTCGATGTTGACGACGTAGCGGTCGACGTTGCCCGGGTCGTCGGTGGTGTCGAAGACCGTCTTGCGCTGCTTGTCCATGATCACCATGGTTCCGGACGACGACGGCGTCTTCGTCTTGCCCAGGCTGACCGGGATCGTCTTGACCACCACGTCGTTCTTGAACACCTGCATGCGCTTGTTCGCGTTGTCGACGATCAGCTCGATCTTCTCCTTGGCGATGTTGCCGACGCCGGAGCGGTCGGCGTCGCCGTAGCGGCCGTCGCCCATCGGCACGCCCTCCAGCGCCGCCCGCACGGTGATCTTCGTGCCGGTCTGCCAGTACTGCGGGCCGCGGTACATCACCTGCAGCGAGCTCGACCAGTGCCAGATGCCCGGCTGCGGCGGCTCGACCTTGACGAACAGGCGGCGCTCCACGGCGGCCCGCGCCGACACCGGCACCGGCTTGGTGAACTCGATGACCACCGGCATCGCCACGCCGTAGGTGCGGTCGGAGAACAGGTAGAGCCCCGCGCCGGTCGTCTTGCCCGGCTTGCCCATCGTCGTGAACGACGTCTTCTTCTCCATGGTCGTGCCGTCCGGGCCGACCGCGACGACCGTCGCCGAGTACTTCTTGCCGTACTTGAGCGGCTTGCTCGGCACCCATGACGAGCCGTCGGCGCGCATGCTGCCCGCCACCTTGGCGCCGACCGAGTCGGTCATCGTCACGGACTTCACCTCGCCGCCGCTGACCTTGGTGCCGATCTCGGCGCTCACCGGCTGGTTCTTGGCCGCTTCGGCGGGCGTGACCGCCAGCGCCAGCGGTTCCGTGCTCGCGGGCGCGGGCACCGGGGCCGACTGCGTGGGTGCCACGAAGGACGGCGTCTCGCCGCCGTCCTTCGTACACGCGGTCAGGGCCAGCGGTGCGACCACCGCCAGCACCAGTGCCATCGCGCTCCTGCGCGCCATCGTGCTCAGGCTCATCGCCGCCTACCCCGCTCCCCAGATCCACACATCGCGGAACATCCTGCCGCATCGCCCAAACGTTCCGTGAGCCCTGTTCGGTTCCTTCGGGACCAGCCGGATGGGGTAGAGATCGCCCACCATCTCGGATCATGACATCGGCCCGCGCCGTGCGCGGCACGTTCGGCGGCTCAGGCGGCGGCGCTCAGGCAGCGGCCTGCGCCAGCCAATACGGCACGTCGTCGGCGTGGTACGGCCATTCCGACGGTTCGATGGCGTCGAGGAACCCGGCGTACGCGGCGGCGTTGCGCAGCGCGACCAGCGGCTCCATCAACTCGACCGCCCGTTCGGGGTCGCAGCCGGGCACGGCCGCCCGCCAGGCCCGGCTCCACGCCTGCCGCAGCGGCCCCGGGTCGGCGACCCGCTCGCACATGCGCAGCAGGTCGATCGCCGGGTGGCCGATCACGGCGTCACCCCAGTCGATGACGTGCAACCGTTCGTCGGTGCCGCGCACGTTGCCGGGGTGGAAGTCGCCGTGCGCCAGCGTGTCCGGCAGCCCGCAGGCGGCGAGCGCGGCCAGCCGCTCGTCCAGCCCGTCCAGCAGCGCGGCCAGCCGAAAACGAGGGTCGGCCGCCGTTGTGGGCGGCTCGGTCGATGTCGAGGCCGGGCCCGCTCCGTCGCGGGCGACGACCGCGCGCAGGCGTTCGGCCAGCAGGGGCGAGCGCTGGTCGGGCACGCCGAGGGCGAGCAGTTCGGCGACCCGCGCCGTCGCCGTGACCTGGACGGGGTGCAGCAGGGACAGCATGGTGAGCCGCTCGCCGGTGGGCGCGCTGTAGCGGTCGGTGCCGGGCAAGTCGTCGAGCAGGACCCGGCCGCTGTCGGCGGCGAGGGGGGCGGGTGCGGTGCCGGGGCAGTGTTCGGCCAGCCAGCCCAGCACGGCGGCTTCGTGGGCGAAGAAGACGGGGACCTGCTTGAGCCATACCGGCGTGGTGTCGGTCTCCAGCCGCCAGATCGCGGACAGGTTCCAGGTGCGCTGCTGGGCGACTCCGGTCAGCGTCCGCCCGCGGGCGGCCAGGGCGTCGGCGGCCCAGGCGAGGCTGGCGGCGGGGCCGCCGATCTCGGCGTACGGCGCGCGGCGCGGGTGCGGCACGAGCGCGGCGGCCGCCGGGCGCACCGGGCCGGGATCACCGGCGACCTCGGCCAGGTAGGTGACCTTGCCGCCGGGCGGGGCGGGCTGGTCGGCGTGGAGCAGGCGCAGCACGGTCACGTCGACGCCGTGGTGGTCGCGTGCCCCGCCGACGACGCCGGAGACCTCCTGCCACCAGGGCACTTCCACCGCGTACGGCGGCAGTGCCCCCAGCACCGTTCCGGCCGGGTCCACCAGCACCAGCGTCACGATTCGTCCCACGCCGCGGACCCTACCGCCGCCCGTCTGCCCCGTCGCCGGGTTTTCGTCGCACCTCCCCAGGTCGCGCCCTGGCTTTCCACAGGTCGTGAAGTGGGCCTCTACCGCCGGGAGAGCGAGGAGACGGTCGGGCATGTGATCGGGTGGGGCGCTACCGCACGCCCGAGCGGTGTTGTCCAATAGAGACGGCGACGCTGCTGTCGCGGCTGCCGAGACGGCGGTCGCAGGCCTGGTCGGCATCCGCGAGACCGTCGACTCGCCCGGCTTCGGGATCGGAGTCCGCGAGGAGCGGCCTCACCCAGGACAAGGCCGTCGAACGCACTCGCGAGCAGCACCTGGCCATCCTCGACGCGATCACCGCCCGTCGCCCGGAGCTGGCCCAGTCCTGGGCCCTCATCCACGTCGCCGGTGTCGAGGAGTGGCTTCGCCGAGCCCTCTGGCCTGCCCTGGCCTGCCGGTCGCCCGGTCGGCCACCACAGATCAGAGCGTGAAGGCGTAGACCAGTGCGGCCAGGGCGCAGGCCAGCAGTGAGATGCCGGCGCCGGCGCCGGTGGTCGCGCTCGGCGGGATGCCGCGCCTGCGGGCCAGCGGGGTGGCTCCGGCGGCGACCAGGGTCATCGCCACCGCCAGCGGGAACAGGATCGGGCTCTGCAGCGGCCCGGCCAGCGGGATGAAGTGCACGCCGACCACGAGGCAGACCCACGGGGCGATCAGCTCGCGCTTGCCGCGCAGGCCGAGCACGAGCGCACCGCCCGCCGCGGCGACGAGTTCGATCCCGACGATGATGCCGTACCGGCGCATCGCGCCCGGCTCGCTCAGCGCGGACCCGTCGGACCAGTGCTGCCAGGCCAGGATGCCGCCGATAACCGAGACCAGGATGCTTACGCCGCCGGCGAGGCCGAGCCGCTTCTTCCAGGCCTGCGGCGGGGCCTCCTGCGCCCAGCCGAACCAGGCCGAGGCGAAGAAACCGAAGATCAGGGCGGTCATCGCGGCGTCGCGTACGTGGTTCATCGCCGGCTCCCCATGGGCGAGGAGTCTGCCACGTCGGCTGTCCGGCTGATGTGTCGCCGGTCACAGGCCATGAAGAATCCTCGGCTATGGATTCAGTGCTGACCCAGGTGTTCCTGCCCGTCGCCCTCGGCATCGTGATGCTCGGCCTCGGCCTCGGGCTCACCGTCGCCGACTTCAAGCGGATCGTGGTGTTCCCGAAAGCGGTGCTGGTGGCGCTGGTGTGCCAGGTGCTGCTGCTGCCCGCCGTGTGTTTCGGGCTGGTCCTGCTGCTCGACCTGGATCCGACCCTGGCCGCGGGCATGATGCTGCTGGCCGCGTCGCCCGGCGGCACCACCGCGAACCTGTACAGCCACCTGTTCGGCGGCAACGTGGCGCTCAACGTCACGCTGACGGCGGTGAACTCCGTGCTGGCGATCTTCACGTTGCCGCTGGTGGTGAACTTCGCGCTGAACCACTTCCTGTCCGGCACCGACCAGATCGGGCTGCAGTTCGGCAAGTCGCTGCAGGTGTTCGCGATCGTGCTGATCCCGGTCGCGATCGGCATGTTCATCCGCAGCCGCTCGGTCGACTTCGCCGACCGGATGCACCGCCCGGTGCGTTTGCTGTCCGTGGTGGTGCTGGTGCTGGTCATCATCGGCACGCTGGTGTCCGAGCGGGACAACATCGCCGACTACTTCGCCGACGCGGGCCTGGTCGCGCTGCTGTTCAACGTGATCAGCCTGGGTGTCGGCTACTTCCTGCCGCGCCTGGCCGGGCTCGACCGCGCGGACTCGGTCGCCGCCGCGATGGAGATCGGCATCCACAACGGCACGCTGGCCATCTTCATCGCCACGACGCTGCTGGCGAGCACGGCGCTGGCGGTGCCGGCCGCGGTGTACAGCATCATCATGTTCTTCACCGCGGCCGCCTTCGGCTACCTGGTCCGGCCCACCCGGGTGACAGCCGAACCGGCCCTGGAGAGCTGATGCCGTACGCCGGCGTCCTGCCTCGGGAGGGCGCCGGCGGTCAGGTGGCCGTGGCCGGGTATCCGCCGGAGACGGTCCAGAACTCGACGGCCTTGCCGACGAACTCGTGCACGTAGCCGCAGGCCATGCAGATCACGCCGAGCGACGAGCGGTTGGCCCACGCCAGGTCGAACAACTCCAGGCCGGGTGTGTTGAGCAGGATCTCTCGGCTGGTGAATTCGCGCTGCCCGCAGACCAGGCAGGTGAACCGGCGGCCGGCCACGGTCACCAGCGCGCTGCGATGCCTCTTGCCTTTGCTCGTCCCCATGCCGCGAAGGGTAAGGACACCTGGCAACAGGCCATGCCAGCCCTCGCCCCGCCTCGACGATCCTGCGTGACCTGTGGGTGCGACCCGCACTTTCCGCTCGAATGGGCAACAGTTCACGCAAGATCGTCGCGATCCTGGGGCGGGGGTGGGGTGGGGAGGCCTGCGTCGGCGATGCGTTGGCGGAAGGGGCGGCGGGTGAGGGCGGTGGTGAGTTCGGTGAGGAGGTCCACCAGGGGCATGGAGAGTTCGGTGTCCAAAGTGCGCATCGCCGCGGTGGTGGCCGACCACTCGGCGGTCACCAGGGGCAGCAGTTCGTGGGCCTTGGTGGTGAGGCTGACGAGGCGTTGGCGGGCGTCGGTGCCGGGGGTCAGGTCGACCAGGCCCGCGCGGTTCATCTGGGCCACCGTCTGGCTGGCCGCGGAGTGGGTGACGCCGACGGTCCGGGCCAGGTCGCGGATCGGCATCGGCCCCTGTGTCTGCAGCGCGCGGACCACGGGGGAGTAGCGCGGGCGGTAGTCGGCCAGGTCGCGTTCGGCGTAGACCTTCGCCACGTCGCCGTCGAGCAGTTCCAGCACGTGCCGCAGCAGGGTGCCGACCGCTTCGCGTTCCGGGAGAGGAGCCATGCTAGAAACATAACAGCACTGTTGTATTTTCTGGGAGGTGGCTATGCACCCGCAGACCGAGCCGTACGACAGCGGCCTGCTCGACGTCGGCGACGGCAACCTCGTCCACTGGGAGGTCTGCGGCAACCCCGACGGCAAACCCGCGGTCGTGCTGCACGGCGGCCCCGGCTCCGGGGCGACCCCGGGCTGGCTGCGCTACTTCGACCCGGCCGCCTACCGGGTGGTGCTCGCCGACCAGCGCGGCTGCGGCCGCAGCACGCCCAGCGCCGGCGACCCGGCCACGGACCTGAGCGTCAACACCACCCACCACCTGATCCGCGACCTCGAACAGCTGCGCGTCCACCTGGGCATCGAGCGCTGGCTGGTGCTCGGCGCGTCCTGGGGCTGCACCCTCGCGCTGGCCTACGCGCAGCGCCACCCGACGTCCGTGTCCGAACTGGTGCTGTTCAGCCTCACCAACACGACCCACCGGGAGGTCGACTGGGTGACCCGGCAGATGGGGCGCATCCTGCCGGAGGAGTGGGCCCGGTTCCGGGACGGTGTGCCCGAGGCCGACCGCGACGGCAACCTCGCCGCGGCGTACGCCCGGCTGCTGGCCGACCCGGACCCGGCCGTGCGTGACAAGGCGTCGCGGGACTGGTGCACCTGGGAGGACCAGCACGTCGCCATCGCCACCGGCTTCGAGGCCGACCCGCGTTTCGAGGACCCCGGGTTCCGGATGACCTTCGCCCGGCTGGTCACCCACTACTGGGCCAACGCGGCGTTCCTGGCCGACGGCGAGCTGCAGGCCAACGCGGGCAAGTTGGCGGGCATCCCGGGGGTGCTGGTGCACGGGCGCCTGGACATCAGCGGCCCGGCCGACATCGCCTGGAACCTCGCCCAGGCCTGGCCCGACGCCGAGCTGACCCTGGTCGACCGGGCTGGGCACGGCTCCCGGGGCGGTATCGGCGACGTCGTGCTCGCCGCCGTGGCCCGCTTCGCGACCCGCCGCTGAGCGCACCTGCCGCCGCGCACGCTGCGCCGCCGAGCGCACCCCGCAAGATCGACGGACTTGCCTGGCACGTGGGCGAAAGCGTGCTCAAGATACGCCCAGGTGCCAGGCAAGTCAGTCGATCTTGCGGGCGGGTCAGTCGACCGTGGGTTCCGCCACGGTCACGGGGGTGCCGTAGGCGCTGAACTCGACGACCACGTGCGTGCCGGCGGGCCCCGGCTGACCGCCGGGCTTCTGCCAGACGGCGTTGCGGTCGTAGACGACGCCGGAGATGCGGCCGTCGGCGTCGAGCGTCACGTCTCCGTTGACGGTCTCGCTGACCTGGAGGGGCTGGAGCTGCTGCGCGGTGTACTCGAAGTGCAGCAGGTTCGGCCCGGTCTGGGTGACGACCGCACCGGCCTGGGTCAGCGCCGCCAGCAGTTCCGCGGGGTCGGTGGTGCTGCCCAGCGGGCCGTCCAGCAGCGGTCGGCCGCCGAGGTTGTCGTGCGTGCCCGGCCGTCGGGTCCAGTGCCAGATGCCGTCGACTCCGCTCTCTCCGACGTACTGGACGCCGTTGACCAACCGCTCCTCGCCGGCACCGGCACCTCCGCCCAAGGGTGTGCGCAGGTAGCCGGTCCGGGCCGCCGGGTCGAACGCCCCGGTGGAGACCACGGCGGCGGCCTCTGGCGTGGTGGTCGAAGTGAGCGTGATCTTCAGCTGATAGCTGGTGCTCTGGCTCGCCGTGATCGCCGCCACCAGCCGCGTGCCCGGGTCGGCCGCGGCCACCGAGGCGGGCGGGCTCTCGGCGATCACGCCCCCACCGGAGGGCTGGTTCACGGCGGCGACGGCGGCCACCGCACCCACGGCCAGGACGGCCAGTGACGCGCCGGTCAGCGCCGTACGCCGGTGGCGGGCCCGCCGCCCGCGGCTCAGCAGCCGCTGCGTCGGCGGTGCCGAGGCGGCCTGGCCGGCCAGTTCGTGCAGGCTCCCGGAGAGCCTGTCGAGATCGTTCATCTGCCTCACCTCATGCTCGGGATTGCCGGTTCGGACATCGAGTGCCTGAGCTTGGCCAAGGCCTTGGCGTGCTGGCTCTTGACGGTGCCCGGCGAGCAGCCGAGCACCCGGGCGATCTCACGTTCGGGCAGGTCCTCGTAGTGCCGCAGCACCACGACCGCGCGCTGCCTGGGTGGCAGCGCCCGCAGGGCCTCGCGCACCACCAGAGCCTGCGTGCTGACGACGTTCCCGACCGGACCGGGCCGGTCGGGAACGTCGGAGACGAGGCTCTCCCGGCGCCGGCGGCGCCAGATCGAGGTGTGGTTGTTCACCACCACCTTGCGCAGGTACGCGTGCAGTTCGTCGCTTCGCGACAGCCGGTGCCAGCGTTCGTAGATCTTGACCAGGCTGTCCTGGAGGAGTTCCTCCGCCTGCCACCGGTCACCGGTCAGCAGGAGGGCCAGCCGAAGGTGCCGTTGCCAGGCGAGCTCGACGAAGGCCGCAAACGCCTGGTCGCCCTTGCTGAGGGCCTTGGTTCGTTCGGTCACGGTCCTTCCACGGTCCGGACTCCTGCCCGGTTGCCCGGTCTGGGCTGCTTTCTCGCCGGATCGCGCCCGTCCTGCCGTCAGCCCGTGGTCAGATGCCCGATCGCGGCACGTTCGGCGGACAGCGCGGTGTCGACGAGGGCGGCGGCGTGGTCGCACCAGGCGCGCAGGTCGTCAGCGGACGCTGTGCCCGCGGCGTGGGCGGCGAGCGCCGACCAGGTCTGCCCGGATTCGCGGAAAAGTGCCGCGGCAGCGGTGAGAGCCGGGGCGGCGAGCAACTCCGCGGCCTCGTCGAGGAAGTCGGCGTAGAGCGGGCGGGTCGCGCCGGGGGCGGTGTAGTCCCGTTCCATGCAGTCGGCCAGCCGCCGCATGGCGTGTGCGTGTCCGGCCGGGTCGCCGAAGCGCCTGGCCCATCCCTTGCGGGTACGGGTGTCGCGCAGTTCGGCGGCGAGCTTGGCCATGCCGGAGAAGCCGAAGTTGACGTCGAAACTGTTGCCCAGCACCGGCCCGGTGAGGTGCGCGACCGTGGTGCGCAGCGCATCGTGGACGGCGGGCCGCAGGTCCGGGCCGGATGCTGGGGCGACACCGCGTCCGGGTTCGGCCGAGATGGAGAGGAGCTGGTGGCGGCCCTGGCGGTGGGACGTCCAGGCGGCGGCGAAGTCCGCCAGGGACAGGTTCCGCGTGCCGTGGGGCGGGTCGAGCACGGTGAGCGTGTCGACGGTGAGCGCCGTGACCGCGACGGTGTACGGCTCCGCCGCGCTGAACGGCGCCGGCTGCTGCCACGGCAGTCGGCCCCGGTCGACCAGGCACGACGCGGGCTGCCCGGTGTCGAGCGCGGTCCGGAGCCGGTCCACGGCGGCCTTCGCCGAGGTCCCGTTGGTCTGCCGGTAGGCCACGCCGAGCCGGTCGAGCACGGCGGGCGCCCAGGGCTGCGGGTGGTGCTGGGCGACGATGGTGAGCAGCGGGTGGGGCACGGTGTCGTACTCGAAGACGGCGTACATGAAGCCGATGCCGCCGCCCAGCCCGCACACCATGGCCTCGGACAGCGGCCGCCCGGCGGCGGCGAGCAGGTGCCCGACCAGCACGGACTCGCGATGCTGTCCGGCGGCGGTGACGACGGGGCCGGCAAGCCGGCGGGCCGCGGTGGTGAAGCTCTCGCCGGTGCGATCCATGCGCTCCCGGACGAGCTTCTTGAAGTTCCTGCGTGCAGTCATGACGACGTCCTCCGCGACGACGCTGCGCCCCGCCCACGCCGGTGACGCGTCCGTCGCTGAAAGAGGGTTTCCAGCTGCACAGGCGGTCCCGCCCGCGATGAGATCGTCACCTTCGCCCCCGCGTCGCCGGCGCGCGTGGGGCACCGGTCAGGAGGTATGGCGTACGGGCACGCCGTGCGCATCGTAACCCCTGGACAGGCGGGAGGCGAGCTTGATAACGTAACGGCTGTTACGTAACGGCCGTGATGAAACGGAGCGGGTGTGCCGCGACAGGTCGACCACGACGAGCGCCGCGAGCAGCTTTCCGCCGCCGTGTGGCAGGTGGTCAGCGAACACGGGCTCGACGGGCTGACCCTGCGCGCGGTCGGCGACGCCGCCGGCTGCACCACGGGCCGCGTGGCGCACTACTTCCGCGACAAGAACGCGCTGCTCACCCACGCCCGCGACGTCATGCACCGGCGCATGGCCGCGCGCATCGACGCCCTTGGCGACTTCGGCAGCCCCCGGGAGCGGCTGCGAGCGGTGCTACGGGAAGGGGTGCCGCTCGACGAGGAGCGGCGGCTGAACTCGACCATCTGGGCCTACTTCCTGATGGCGGCGCGCACCGATCCGGTGCTGCTGGCCGAACACGTGGTCCGGCACGAGTCATGGATCAGGCGGCTGACCGGGCTGCTGCGCGACGCGTACGCCGTACCCCCGGATGATCTGGAACTTCGGGCGCGCAACCTGGTCGCGCTGCTGGAGGGGCTGGCGCTGTGCGGGGTGGCCACGCCCGACCTCTACCCGCCGGACCTGCTGGTCAGGGCCGTCGATAACCACCTCGACCTGCTGCTGGGAGCCAAGGAATGAGCACGGAGACCGCGACCATGGAGATCATCGAGGTGTCGCCGGACGACGCGCGGCTGGCGCCGTTGGTCGGCGCGATGCGTGTCGAGCTGGACGCGCTCTACCCCGAGGAGATCGACTTCGACCACCCGACCGTCAAGGAAGCGGCCCGATTCCTGCTGGTGCTCGCCGACGGAGCGGCGATCGGGTGCTGCGCGGTGCAGCCGCTCGGCGGGGGCGAGGCGGAGCTCAAGCGCATGTACGTCGATCCGGCCTGGCGCGGGCGCGGCATCGCCCGGCGGCTGATGACCGAGGCCGAGGCGCTCGCGGTCCGGGTCGGCGCGCACCGGTTCAAGCTGGAGACCGGTGTACGCCAGCCGGAGGCGATCGCCGTGTACGAGCGCGCCGGTTTCACCCGCATCCCCAACTACCCGCCGTACGACCGCTGGGAGATGAGCGTCTGCTACGCCAAGCCGCTCCTGCCCTGATCAGTGGGCGGTAGGCGTTAACAAGGGCACCTTCTACAACGCGGAGCGTTGAGAAGGTGCCCTTCCTTCACACCCCTAGGCGGGGCAGGGTTCGAGGTCGTGGCCGGCGGAGCGTTCCTGTGCGGGCAGGCCGATGTGGGCGGCGACGACGCGTTCGGGCACGCCGTCGGCGAGGCTGTCGGCGAGCGCGCGTTCGCGTACCGCCAGCAGGCGCTCCGTGTTGTGCTCCAGGACGCGGTCGAGCAGGGTCAGTTGGGCCAGCAGGCCGCTGTCGGCATCGGACGGCGGGCTCGCCTCCGCGGCGGCCAGGGCCGCGGCGACCTCGTCCGTGGTCACCCCGCCCAGCTCGGCGACGTCGGTCAGCGGCCAGCCGTGGTGGTGGGTCAGGATCGCGGCGAACAGGATGCGCGAGGCCTCGTTGGCGGCCCGGTAGCCGTCCACGAAACGCAGCCAGTGAGCGCAGTACGCGAGCCGCTCGGTGGGGTCGTCGGGCAGGTTCAGGTCCACCGGGGCGGCCGGGAGCAAGCGCAGCGCCTTGTCGTAGGCCAGCGACAGCAGCTCACGCAGCTGCACCGCGACCTGTTGGCGTTCGGCCAGGTCGCGGGCGGTGGCGCCGTCGGTGGTCAGCCCGGTCCACTCTAGAATGACCGCGGCGCGCGGGCCGCAGGCGCGGTGGCCGCAGATGACCTCGGCGATGTCGGCCGCGGTCCAGTTCTCGTGGCGCACCAGGGACAGGGCGGCCTGGTCGCGGGCGACGAGGGCGCGGCGGTACTTGTGGCGTAGGTCCATGGTGAGGGTGCAGACGTCCAGCGCGCCCCGGGCGATCTCCTGACGCTCCAGCAGCGCGATCTGCCGGCTGAGTTCCGGCACGCTGATATCGGCGATCGGGTTCGTCATGCCCTCGACGCTAACGCTCAGTAGCGGAGACCTCTACGATCTGGTGATCATTTGTGGGGTTTCTGACTCCCGTCAGGTCCGCACTCACCCCGAAGGTCACCTCTGCCCGGTTCGCCCCTCCAGCAACTCTTGAAGACTTGCGGCAAGGGGAGGCGGGGCAGGTCCAGGCTTGACAAAAAAATTTGTCGGTAGCAGGATACGGGACATGTTCGATGTTGCGGTGATCGATGATGCGGCGGCGGCCGAGGCGTCGCTGGATCCGATCCGGGCCAAGTTGCTGGCTGCCCTGGTGGAGCCGGGTTCGGCCACCTCGCTGGCGGCCAAGGTCGGCCAGCCCCGGCAGAAGGTCAACTACCACCTGCGCGAGCTGGAGCGGCACGGGCTGGTCGAGCTGGTCGAGGAGCGGCGCAAGGGCAACGTCACCGAGCGCGTGCTGCAGGCCACCGCCGCGTCCTATGTGATCTCGCCGATCGCGCTGTCGGCGGTGCAACCCGACCCGGGCCGCGCGCCCGACCGGCTGTCCGCCCGCTGGCTGTTGGCGCTGGCCGCGCGGCTGGTGCGCGACATCGGCGAGCTGCTGACCGGCGCGGCCAAGGCGAACAAGCGGCTGGCCACGTTCGCGATGGACGGCACGGTGCGATTCGCGAGCCCGGCGCAGCGGTCCGCGTTCGCCGAGGAGCTGGCCGGCGCGGTCGCGGCGCTGGTCAGCAAGTACCACGACGAGCAGGCCGAGGGCGGGCGCGAGCACCGGATCATCGTCGCGGTGCATCCCAGCGTGACCCGCCCGGCCGAGGAGGACTGACATGGGCAAGGACTTCGAGATCACCGAGGAGTTGCCGGTCGACGCGACGCCGGAGCAGGTCTGGGACGCCATCGCGACCGGTCCGGGCATCGACTCGTGGTTCATGGGCCGCAACGACGTGGCACCGGGTCCCGGTGGCACGGTGAGCACGGCGTTCGGGGCGTACACCCCGACGCTGCCGATCACCGCGTGGGAGCCCGGACACCGCCTGGCGTACGGAGAGACGCCCGACCCCGACGGCCGCTTCGTGGCGTACGAGTTCCTGATCGAGGGCCGGGCCGGTGGCAGTGCCGTCGTGCGTACGGTGACCAGCGGCTTCCTGCCCGGCGACGACTGGGCCGACGAGTTCGAGGCGATGGGCCTGGGCGGGGCGCTGTTCCACCGCACCCTCGTCGAATACCTGACCTGGTTCCTCGGCCGCACCGCCCGCCCGGTCACCGTGTTCGGCCCGCCGGTCGGCGACTGGCCGCACGCCTGGCGGCTGCTGCACGGCGCGCTCGGCCTGCCGGACGCGCCGAAACCCGGCGACCCGGCCGTGTTCACGATCGACGGCGTCCCGCGCGACGGCACCGTCTACCAGGTCAGTGCCCAGACCCTGGCCGTACGCACCCCGGACGCGATGTACCGCTTCGTGCGCGGCTTCACCGGCTCGATGGTCGCCATGCACCACGTCTTCACCCCCACCGACGAATCCGCCGCCTGGCAGTCCTGGCTGGACGAGTTGTATGCCTGAGAAGGAGCACCCCGTGAACACCGTCGTCTCGGCGGACGGCACCGCCATCGCGTACAGCAGGGCCGGGCAGGGCCCGGCGGTGATCCTGGTCGACGGGGCCATGTGCCACCGGGCCATGGGCCCGGCCGAGCCGCTGGCGAAACTGCTGGCCGACTCCTACACCGTCTACACCTACGACCGGCGCGGCCGGGGCGACAGCGGTGACACCGCGCCGTACTGCGTCGAGCGGGAGGTCGAGGACCTCGACGCCCTGATCAAGGAGGCCGGGGGCAGCGCCTACGTGTACGGCATATCGTCCGGTGCGGTGCTGGCCTGCGACGCCGCCGCGCGGCTGGGCGGCGTCCGCAAGCTCGCCGTGTACGAGCCGCCGTTCGTCGTCGACGGCACGCACGAGGCCCGGCCCGACGACTACCTGGACAAGATGGACACGATGATCGCGCAGGACCGTCGCGGCGACGCCGTCACCACGTTCATGAAGACGGTCGGGGTGCCCGGGTTCGTGGTCGCGATCATGAAGCTGACCCCGAACTTCAAGAAGCTCAAGGCGGTGGCGCACACGCTGCCGTACGACTTCCGGGTGCTCGGCGACACCGGCCGCGGCAGGCCGCTGGACGCGTCGCGCTGGGCCGGTGCGCAGCTTCCGGCGCTGGTCATGGACGGCGGCAAGAGCCCGGCGTACATGCGCAACGGGGCCAAGGCCCTGTCGCAGGCGCTGCCGAGCGCCGGTTACCGCACCCTGCCGGGGCAGACCCACCTGCTCAAGCCGGAGGCGGTCGCACCGGTGCTCAAGGAGTTCTTCGTCTAGAGCTTCTTGGCGAGCAGTTCGAACTCGAGGTCGTCGCGCTGCGGCAGGCCGAAGCGCTCGTCGCCGTACGGGAAGGGGCTCGTCTGCCCGGTGCGCGTGTAACCACGGCGTTCGTACCAGGCGATGAGCTCCTCCCGCACCGAGATGACGGTCATGTGCATCTCGGGCACACCCCACTCGTCGGCGGCGAAACGCTCCGCCTCGGCGATCACGGTCTTGCCCAGGCCGCCGCCCTGCAACAGCGGGCGCACCGCGAACATGCCGAAGTAGGCGTAGCCGTCGTGGCGTTCCAGGTGGCAGCAGGCCAGCAGGTCCCCGCCGCGCTCGGCCAGCAGCACCACGCTGTCCGGGTCGGCCACGTGGGCGGCCACGGCCGCGGCGTCGGTGCGCTGCCCCTGCAGGATGTCGGCTTCGGTGGTCCACCCGGCCCGGCTGCTGTCCCCGCGGTACGCCGACTCCACCAGCGCCACGATCGCCGGCACATCCTGCGCGCGCGCCGCGCGCACGGCCACCGCCTGCTCCACCATGCCCCGATCCTTGCAGACCGCGCACCGGGCGATGGGAAGGGCACCTTCTACAACGCGGAGCGTTGTGCAGGTGCCCTTCCTTGCCTCAGCGGAGGTTGACGAGTTTAGGGTGGGATTTGGTCCAGGCGTCGAGTTTGTCGGCGCGCAGGGCGGCGAAGTAGGTGGACTGGACCGCGTCGAGGCGTTCGCCGCGGTAGGCGCCGCCGCTGAAGACGCCGCTGCCGGGCAGGCCGACCAGGGTCAGGTTCGCGGGGCGGATGTTGCGCAGGGCGTACGCGAACTCGCTGGGTTTGCGGCCGCGGCCGTCGAAGGTGAACGTCTCGCCGAGCGCGCCGAGCACGTCGTCCAGCTTGGTGGGGTCGGTGAGCAGGTCACCGCTGAGGACCTTGGTCAGCATGGCCTTGATGAGCTGGCGCTGGTGGCGCTGGCGCGCGTAGTCGCTGCCGGTGATGTAACGCTGCCGCGCGTAGTCCAGGGCCATCCAGCCGTTCATGTGCCGGGTGCCGACGTTGTAGGTCATGCGCGGGCCGGAGTAGCCGTGCGCGCAGCCGCGGCAGGTCGCGCGGTGCACGCCGTCGGGGCGGCGGTGGATCGAGACGACCTTCTGGTCGACGTAGATGTCGACGCCGCCGATGGCGTTGATCAGCCGGACGTAGCCGCCGAACGAGATGATCGCGCCCGCGTCGAACCGGGCGATCCCGGTGTACTTGCTCACCGTCTTGGCCAGCAGCTGGAAACCCTGCGCGAGGTTCCACTTCGAGCCGCTGCCGGGCACCCGGGCGCCGTAGGTCAGGGCGTGGGTGAGCTTGCTGCGCTCCCCGCCGAAACGCGACGGCGTGAACGCCGGGATGTCGACGACCAGGTCCCGTGGCAGCGAGGTGAGGTACGCGCTGGTCAGGTCCTTGTCGACGTGCAGGATCATCACGACGTCGCCGTGCGGCGGCGAGCCCTTCTGCTCCTCGCGCGTGTCGCGGCCGAGGATGAGCATGTTGAGCGGGCCCTTGATGTCCGCCCCGGCCGGGGGAGTGGGGCTGGCGCTCGGGCTCGGCGACGGCGAGGGCTCCTCGCTCGGGCCGAACAGGTCGACCTGCGGGATCGCCTCGTTCACCCGGTCCTTGGTGACCTGGACGGCCGCGTACGCCCCACCGCCCAGCAGCGCCAGCGCCAGTCCGAGGATGATGAACAGCCGAGTCGACCTCGTCGTCATGGGGTGCGCTCCGGGGGTGTGGCGCTGTCGGGGGCCTCGAACTTTAGTCCCTGCGCCGGGCGTGGTCCACGGCGTCGGCGGCGGCAAACGCGCCGTCGGCGCGCAGCCCGGCGACGACGCCGTCCACATCGGCCGCTGAGCGGTTCTGGCTCAGTTTCCACTTGGCCTCGATGCGGCTGATGCGCAGCTCGACGCCGACGATCGCGCGCAGCTGGCCGGTGACGAACGCCGCCGGGGCGTCGTCGACCGACCACGGTGCGGGGCGGCCGCCCTCGTGCTTGTCGCTCAGCCGACGCACGAGCGCCCCGGTCCAGTCCGGATCGTCGTGCACGATCAGCTCGCCGTACGCGTGTACGACGGTGTAATTCCAGGTCGGCACGACCCGGCCGTGCTCGGCCTTGGCCGCGTACCAACTCGGCGAGACGTAGGCGTCGGGGCCGCGCACGATGGCCAGAGCCTCGCCGAGCGCGGGGCGGCGCCACTGGTCGTTGTTGCGGGCCAGGTGGCCGAGCAGCGCGCCGTGCGGGCCGGTGTCCGGGTCGTACACGAACGGCAGCGTGGTCGCGACCAGGCCGTCCGCGGTCGCGGTGACCAGGTCGGCGGCGCCGTGGTGCGTCAGCAGCTCGCGGACGGCGGCCTCGTCGGCGGCGAAGTGGGCGGGTGTGTACATGGTCAGACCTTTCCGACGGCGGGCGCGGGCGCGCTCGCACGGGTGCGCTGGATGAGCACGACGCAGGCGAGCACCACCAGCGCGGCCCCGATCGAGGCGGGTGTCACGGTCTCACCCAGCAGCAGCGCCGACCAGCCCAGGGTGAGCACGGGCTGGGTGAGCTGGACCTGGCCGACCTGGGCGATGCCGCCCCGGGCCAGGCCCGCGTACCAGGCGAAGAAGCCGAGGAACATGGAGATCACGGTGAGGTAGCCGAACGCGGTCCAGCCGGTGGTGTCGGCGCGCGGGGGTTGGGCCACCGCGGCGGCGATCGTCACCGGCACGGTGACCGGCAGCGCCACCAGCAGCGCCCAGCAGATGGTGCGCGCGCCGCCGAGCTCGCGCGACAGCGCGCCGCCCTCGGCGTACCCGAGCCCGCACAGCACCACCGCGACCAGCAGGAACAGGTCCGCGATGGTGAGCGCGCCCTGGACCGCGCCGCTGGTGACCAGGAAGGTCAGCACGGCGAGCAGCCCGGCCGCGCCGGCGGCCCAGAAGGCGGGCGGCGGGCGCTCGCCGGCCCGCAGCACCGCGAAGATCGCGGTCATGGCGGGCAGCACGGTGTTCACGACGGCCCCGTGCGCGGACGTCTGCGTGGTCAGCGCCAGCGACGTGAACAGCGGGAACCCGACCACCACACCGAGGGCGACGACGGCCAGCCGCCGCCACTGGGCGCGGCTGGGCCGGGGCGCGCCGGTGAACCGCAGGTAGGCCAGGGCGAGCAGGGCCGCGCCGACCGCCCGGCCGAAGGCGACGAACCAGGGGTCGAGCTGCTGCACGGCGATCCGGGTCATGGGCAGCGACATGCTGAACGCCAGGACCCCGACCGCGCCCAGGGCCAGTCCGGTGACCCGGTCCGCTGTTACCGTTTCCGGGACAGTAGCGCTACTCTTGTCCGTCATGAGTAACGGTAACGCAGTGGCCCGCGTTATCCAAGATCTGCGCGGGCTCGCCGCCGCCGCGGGCCCGGGGACCCGGCTGCCGTCGGTACGCGAGCTGACCGCCCGCCACCAGGCGTCACCGGTCACCGTCGCCGAGGCGATCCGGCAGCTGGTGGCGCAGAACGTGATCGAGGCCCGGCCCGGCAAGGGCACCTTCGTGGCCGTGCCGCCCGACGAGCCCGCCGTGCCCGACCTGTCCTGGCAGACCGTCGCGCTCGGCGTACGCCCGCCGGGCGACGAGGAGCTGCAGGCGTTACTGGCGTTACCGCCCGCCGGGGCGATCCCGCTGGTCGGCGGCTACCTCGACGCCGACCTGCAGCCCGCCGCCGCACTGGGCGCGGCGCTGACCCGGGCCGCCCGCCAGCCCGCGGCGTGGCAGCGCGGCCCCGTCGAGGGGCGCGCGGACCTGCGGGCCTGGTTCGCCCGCGAGGTCGGGGCCGGGCTGCGCGCCGACGACATGGTGATCTGCGCCGGCGGCCAGGCCGGGCTGTCCACCGCGCTGCGCGCGCTCACCAGCCCCGGCGACACGGTGCTCGTCGAGTCGCCGACCTACCTCGGCGCGCTGGCCGCGGCGCGGGCCGCCGGGCTGCGGGTGGTGCCGGTCCCGGCCGACGCCGACGGCGTACGCCCCGACCAGCTTGCCGCCGCCTTCGCCCGCACCGGCGCGCGGCTGTTCTACTGCCAGCCGCTGTACGCCAACCCGCACGGCGCGACCCTGGCCGGGCACCGCCGTGCCGAGGTCGCCGCCGCCGTACGCGCCGCCGGCGCGTTCCTCATCGAGGACGACTACGCCCGCGACCTCACCATCGACGGCGAGGCCCCACCGCCGCTGGCCGCCGACGACCCCGACGGCCACGTCGTCTACCTGCGCTCGCTGACCAAGGCGACCGCTCCCGGCCTGCGCGTCGCGGCCATCGGCGCCCGCGGCCCGGCCGGCGCGCGCCTGCGGGCGGCGCGCCTCCTCGACGACTTCTACGTGGCCGGCCCACTCCAGCAGGCCGCCCTGGAGTTCGTCACCTCCCCGGCCTGGACCCGGCACCGCCGCACCCTGCGCTCGTCCCTGCGCGAGCGCCGCGACGCCCTCCTGTCCGCGCTCCGCCGCCACCTGCCCGACCTGGTCCCACCGACCGTCCCCTGCGGCGGCCTGCACCTGTGGACCCCGCTGCCCGAAGGCACCGACGACGTCGCCCTCGCCACCGCGGCAGCCACCGAAGGCGTCATCGTCTTCCCCGGCCGCCCCTGGTACGCCGCCGAACCCCCGGCCCCCCACCTGCGCCTCACCTACGCCGCCGCCCCACCCGCCCACCACGACGAAGCCGTCACCCGACTCGCCCACGCCCTGGCGAAAGGAAGGGCACCTTCACATCGCTCCGTGTAGAGGAAGGGCACCTTCTTAACCCGACATCGCGCCTGAGCTGCGGTCGGCTGCTGCGTTTCGCGCTTACTTCACCGGTTCCGGGTCGGTGACGTCGGCGTACGTGCCGCCGAGTCCGTTCACCGCCGCGTCGGCGTCGACCGCGACGGCGACCCCGTGCTCGCCCGCGCCGAGCGTGATCTCCCGCCCGCGTAGCCGCTCGTCGGCGATCACCGGCCACGGCTTGAGCGACCCGTACGGCGTGATCGTCCCGCGCTCGTACCCGGTGGCGTTCTTCGCCTCGCCCGCGTCCGGCATGGACAGCCGGGACACCCCGAGCAGCGCACGCAGCTTCGGCCACGAGATCACCCGATCGCCCGGGACCAGCA
The DNA here is from genome assembly GCF_040648455.1 of Catellatospora sp. NPDC049133. Lineage (NCBI taxonomy): Bacteria > Bacillati > Actinomycetota > Actinomycetes > Micromonosporales > Micromonosporaceae > Catellatospora > Catellatospora sp. NPDC049133. Next base: position 94,946 of record NZ_JBEZDT010000018.1, on the reverse strand, counting down.
CGAACAGGAAGTCGTCGTCCCCGCGCCGCACCACGATCGTCTTCACCACATCGGGTATCTCCACACCCCGCGCCGCCGCCGCCTCGGCGAGGCTGCGCACCGGCCCGTGCCGGATCACGCGATGGTCGAGGCCTGCGGAGGTGAGCGCGTCGAGCGCCGAACCGGTCATGCCTCGCACCCTATCCCGCGCGCCGCCACCGTGACCCAGGTCATAGAACGAGCGTTCTCCCTCCCTTGAACTCGCGCCACCGCCGAGCGTAGATTCGGATACAGACAGAACGTTCTGTCTACTATGACGAGGAGTTGACCGGCCATGACCGCCCCCGACACGATCGTGCTGATCCACGGCCTGTGGATGACCCCGCTGAGCTGGGAGCACTGGATCGAGCGCTACACCGAGCAGGGCTTCCGGGTGCTCGCCCCGTCCTGGCCCGGCCTGGAGGGCGGCGTCGAGGCGCTGCGCCGGGACCCGTCGCCGCTGGCCGGCCTGGGCGTCGGCGAGGTCGCCGACCACTACGAGCGGATCATCGCCGACCTCGACGCCCGGCCGATCATCATGGGCCACTCGTTCGGCGGCGCCCTGACGCAGATCCTGCTCGGCCGCGGCCTGGGCGCGGCCGGTGTCGCCATCAACTCCGGCCAGATCCGCGGCGTCCACCGGCTCCCGGTCAGCCAGCTCAAGGCCGCCTCACCGGTGCTCGGCAACCCGGCCAACCGCAAGAAGGCCGTGCCGCTCACCCCCGAGCAGTTCCACTACGCGTTCACCAACACGCTCACCGCCGAGCAGTCGCGGCAGGTGTACGACCGCTACCACGTCCCGGCCGCCGCACGGGCCCTGTTCCAGGGCGCTTTCGCCAACCTGGACCCGAACTCGCCGCTGAAGGTCGACGTGCGCCGTGACGACCGCGCGCCGCTGCTGTTCGTCGCGGGCGGCGCCGACCACATCGTGCCCGCCTCGGTGAACCGATCCAACCACCGCCTCTACCGGCACTCGTCGGCGCTCACCGAATACCGCGAGTACCCCGGCCGCAGCCACTACACCGTCGGGCAGGACGGCTGGCAGGACGTGGCCGATCAGTCCCTGGCCTGGGCCGTGCGCAACGCGCGCTGAGCCCCGGTCCCTACCCTGGTCAGGTGACCGAGATGACCGTACGGCCTTCCGCGGCCCGCGAGCGCCTGCTCGCGGGCGCGGCACAGGTCTTCTACGCCGAGGGCATCCACGCGGTCGGCGTGGACCGGGTGATCGAGCAGGCGCGGGTCACCCGCGCCACCTTCTACCGCTACTTCCCCGGCAAGGACGATCTGGTCCGCGCGTACATCGAGCATGCCGACGCGGCGATCCGGGCCCGGCTGGCGCAGGCGCTCGCGCTCACGTCCGACCCGTACATGCTGATGGGTCTGCTCGTGGACGGCATCGGCGCGGACATCTGCGCTCCCGGGTTCCGGGGCTGCCCGTTCATCAACGCTGCGGCCGAGTTCCCGGACCCGGCCCACCCCGTGCACCAGGCCGTCGTGGCTCACCGCGGGTGGTTCCGCGCGGCGCTGGTCGACCTGCTGACCACCATGGGGTACGCGGACCCGCGCCAGGGCGCCGACACCCTGGTCATGCTGCGCGACGGGGCGATGGTCGCGGGTTACCTCGGCGCGCCCGAGGCGGCCCGCGACAACCTGCGCGCCGCCGTCGCCACGCTCATCGGCCCGTTCCCGGATCACGCCACCCCGTGACGGCGTGATCCAGGAACGGGCCGCGGCTCAGGCGGCCCGCAGGTGCTGGAGGTCGGTGCGGGTGCGCAAGGTCGCCGCGGCCAGACCCGCGATCAGCGCCACCAGCCCGATGCCCGCAGCGCTGACCAGGGCGACCTCGGCCCAGTCGGCAAACCACGTCTCGTACCGGTACGAGACGTCCCCGGTGATGCAGTCCCCGACCGTGCAGCCGGGAATCATGCGCGCCGTGAACACCGTGCCGTACATCTCGGGCAGGATCTGGTGGACCATGCCCGCGCCCAGTACGACGGCGGCGGGCATCAGCACCGCGACCGGCAGCACCGCCTGCCAGAGCAGGGCCTGCGCCAGCACGCGCCGCCGCACGCCGGTGGCCGTGAGCGCCGCGAAGGCCCGCCGCCGCGCCGCGACGGCCTCCAGCAGTGCCGTCAGCACGCCGATCGCGGCGGCGACCCCGACCGCCAGGCTGATCCGCTTGAGCCCGCTGGCGAAGAAGGGATCGATCGGCTCGCCCTGCCGCACCCGGTCGACCAGCTCCGGCGGCGGCTCATGGCGGAGCACTGAGTGAATAGGCACCGTCAAGGGGCATCCGTCGATCCCGCGCCCGGTCGCGGTGGATGGCGCGGCGGAGCCCGCTGCCGGGCGTCGGCGTCTAGGCTGCGCAGCGTGTACTCCGTGCGGCAGGCGAGCGCGGCCGACCTGGCCGGCGTACGCGCCGTCGCGAACCGCTTCGGCAACCTGGGCGGCTGGGCGCAGCGCCCCGACTACCTGGACCGCGAACTGGCCAACGGCCGCCTGTACGCCGGGCTCGCGGGGGACACCGTGGTCGGCTTCGGGGCGACGTTCGCCCGGGGTGGCCTGCTGCACCTGGCCGACCTGTTCGTGCTGCCGGAACACCAGTCCTCGGGCCTGGGCCGGTCGCTGCTGGAGTCGCTGCTGCCCCGCGACGCGCCACGGGTCACCTTCGCCTCGTCGGACCCGCGAGCGCTCGCGCTCTACGTGCGGCAGGGCATGCGCCCGGTGAGCCCGCTGCTGTACCTGCGCGGCCCGGTGGCGGCCCTGCCCGATCGCGGGCTGCGACCGGTTGCCGCGACCCCGGCGGAGATCGCCGACCTCGACGCCGACGCGTCAGGCGGCCGCCGTGACGCCGACCTGGCCTGGTACTGCGCGCTGCCCGGGGTGAGCGTTTACCGGCTCGGTGACGGCTACGCGATGGTGCGCGAGTCGGGCGGGGCGCTGCTCGTCGGGCCGGCGGGCGGGCGTACCACCCGGGCCTGCGCGGACGCGTTGCTGGCCGTGCTGGCCCGGCACCGCGCGGTGGGCACGGCCAAGCTGTGCGTGCTCGGCCCGAACCCGCTGCTGCCGCTGCTGCTGGAGGCCCGGTTCACCATCGCCGACATGGACCAGTTCCTTTCCGGTGGCGGCGACCCGATGGCCCTGGACCGCTACCTGCCGCACCCCGACCTCGGCTGAGCAAGCCCCCGGACCGGGCCGGGGCGGGGACCTGCGCCGTGGTGTCGGCCACCGCCTTGAGCAGGCGTCCTTTTGGTCGGTGGCAGATGGGATGCTGTCCGCGGCGGGCACCGTCCACTTGACACTGACTCATCGTATTGGGAACGTTACAGCGGGTCCTGGGGAGGAAGTCATGCTGTTCCTGGTGTTCGGCACCGTGCTCGTCGTCTGGGGCCTGTCGATCGACAACGGCACGCTGACCACGGTGGGCTGGATCGCCTGGGCGCTCGGCGTCATCGTGGTGTGGATGCGCTCGGCCGGCCGGTTCGGGCTGCGCGCGATCATGACCCGGCGCATGCTGCGGGACATGGACCTCATGCGGGCCGCCGCGGAGAAGGGCGACCCGGTCGCGATGCGGGCACTGGGCAGCATGCTCAAGGTGACCGGCGACTGGGACGGGGCCGAGCACTGGCTGAGCAAGTCCGCCTGGGCCGGTGACCGCGAGGCGATGTTCGACATGGGCCGCCTGGCCGAGCAGCGCAGCGGGCTCGAAGCCGCCGAGCAGTGGTTCCGGATGGCCTCGGAGTCGGGCCACCCGGTGGCCAGGATGATGTTCGTCGAGGGCGGCCTCTACAACCGCGACGGCGACTCCTGACGACGCCTCAGACGTTGATCTGGGAGTTGCGGACGGCCCGGGAGGCGGCGGAGCACAGGTAGGCGACCGTGTCGGCGATGTCGGCGGGGGCGGTCCAGCCCTTGCGGTCGGCGTCGGGCATGTCCGCGCGGTTGGCGGGGGTGTCGATGACCCCGGGCAGGATCGTGTTGACGCGTACGCCGTCCTTGCCGTACTCGGCGTGCAGCGCGCCGGCCAGGCCCAGCACCGCGGTCTTCGCGGTCAGGTAACCGGCCGCGCCGCTGAACGGCTTGCGCACCGCCTGGCTGGACACCAGCACCACGGACCCGCCGCCCGCCCCGACCAGGTGCGGCAGCGTCGCCTGGCAGACCAGGTACGCGGGGCGGAGGTTCAGCCGAAGCTGCGCCTCGAACTGCTCGACGGGCGTCTCGTGCACCCGCCCGCCCATCGCGAACCCGCCGACGAGATTCACCACGGCCCGCAACGGCCGGTCGGCGTCGGCGGCCGCGCGCGCCACGCACGCGCCCACCGAGGCGGCGTCGGTCAGGTCGGCCTGCACCAGCACGAGCCCGTCCGCCCCCGTGGGCAGCCGCGACAGCTCCGCCTCCGCGTACCACGGCACCACCACCCGCCAGCCCCGGTCCAGCAGCGCCGCCGTCACCGCCGACCCCAACCCGCCCGTGCCGCCAGTGACCAGCGCCGTCCCGCTCATAGCCGCCCTCTCGCCACCCCGGCGCCTCGCGCAGCCGGAGCCCGGCGTCCAGGTTAGACGACCCCAGCCGAAGGAAGGGCACCTTCTTATCGCTATTCGTAGAGGAAGGGCACCTTCCCATCCTCGCGAAGCGGGTGGGCTGGGGGGTTTGGCGGCGGCGGGGTCAGGTGGGGGTGGTGAGGCGGGTGATGACGCGGTGGCTGAGGGCGTCGAGGGCGGCGATCTCGTCGTCGGTGAGCAGGTCGATCATGTGGCGGCGAACCGAGGCGACGTGGTGCGGAGCCGCCTCCTCGATGGCGCGGAGCCCGGCCTCGGTGAGCACGATGATCGAGCCGCGCGCGTCTCCGGCGCACTCCTCCCGGTCCACCAGGCCGCGCTGCTGCATCCGGGTGAGGTGGTGTGACAGGCGGCTCTTGGACCAGAGCATGGTGCCGGCCAGCTCGGTGAGCCGCAGCCGGTGCGGTGAGGTCTCCGAGAGGTTGGACAGCACGTCGTAGTCGGCGTCGGACAGCCCGCTGTCGTTTGCCAGGTCGCGGGTGATCTGCAGGTCGAGCAGGGCGCGCATGCGCCGGTAGCCGCGCCAGGCGCGAGCCTGCTTATCGTCGAGCCAGCGGGGTTCGGTCACCGGGTCACCATACCCGTTGTTGACATGTCACCAACCGCCCCCTAGGTTGGTGACATGTCAACAGAACTTGCGTCGCCCCGCCTCGACGTGCCGGGGCATGCTGGACGAGTTGCGGCTGATGGCCGAGCTGATGTCGGCCGCTCGGGTCGCGGCGTGCAGCGCCGGGGCCGCGTGGGAAGGATGCGGCGATGAGCGAGCAGGACCGGTTGTGGCAGGTCATCGGGCGTACCGGCCGGGGCGTGCTGGCCACGGTCAAGCGTGACGGGCGGCCGCAGCTGTCCAACGTCGACTACCTCGCCGGCGACGGGGTGATCCGGTTCTCCAGCACGGCCGACCGGGCCAAGGTGCGCAACCTGCGCCGCGACCCCCGGGCCAGCTTCTACGTGACCACGCCCGGCGGCGGGGCGTATGCGGTCGCGGAAGGGCTCGCCGAGCTGTCGGCCACCGCCGCGGACCCGTTCGACGCCGCAGTGGAGGAGCTGGTGGCGCTGTATCGGGACATCCGCGGCGAGCACCCCGACTGGGCCGAGTACCGGGCCGCGATGGTCGCCGACGGCCGCCTGGCAGTCCGCATCCACGTCGACCGCCTCTACGGCTGGCTCGGCTGACCCCGCCCGGCCGGATCGGCGGGCAGGCGGGCGCGGGGCATGTCAGGCTGGAGACATGGACGAGAAGCAGATCTTCGAGCGGATCGACTCGCTGGTCGCCGAGGAGCACGACCTGCGGACCAAGCGCGTGCAGGGCGCGATCGACCCCGAGACCGAGTCCGCCCGGCTGCGGTCGCTGGAGGAGACCCTCGACCAGTGCTGGGACCTGCTGCGGCGCCGCCGTGCGCTCAAGGACGCGGGGGAGAACCCCGACGACGCGAAGGCCGGCGACGTCAGGCAGGTCGAGGGCTACCTGCAGTAGAGACGGGAAAAGGGTGGGCGCGGGGGACCTCCGCGCCCACCCTCGGCCGTGCCCGCCGCCGCGTCCGATGCCCGCGGCGGCCGCACGGCTCAGGCGACGGCCACCGGCTCCCCTTCGGAGTCGATGCCGCGCCGGGGCGAGTCCTCGTCGACGAAGTAGTCGTCGTGTTCGGTGGCGTCGGGCCCGTCGGTGACCTTCCCGGCCCGTAGCACCAGCGTCGCCAGTACCGCGAAAATGATGTTCACCAGCACCGCGACGAAGCCGACGTAGATCGTCGCCTTGGTGTCGAAGCCGAACTTCTCCAGCGGGAACGCCGAGCCGGCGAAGTGCATCCGTCCGGTCGCCGGGTTGGCGATCTGGTACAGCATCCACATGCCCAGGCCCATGCCCGCGACCCAGCCGGTGATCAGCGCGCCCCTGTGGAACCAGCGCGTGAACAGGCCCAGCGCCACCGACGGCAGCGTCTGCAGGATGATCACACCGCCGATGAGCTGCAGGTCGATGGAGAACTGCGGGTCGAGCAGCACGATGCACAGCAGTGCGCCGACCTTGACCACCAGCGAGGCGACCTTGCTGACCTTGGCCTCCTGGGCGGGGCTGGCCTCGCGGTTGAGGTACTCCTTGTAGATGTTGCGGGTGAACAGGTTCGCCGCGGCGATCGACATGATCGCGGCGGGGACCAGCGCGCCGATGCCGATGGCGGCGAACGCGACGCCCGCGAACCAGTCCGGGAACTGCTTGTCGAACAGCACCGGCACGATGGTGTTGGTGTCCACCGAGCCAGGGTTCGCGCCGGGCAGCGGCTTGACCCCGGCGGCGATCGCGGCGAAGCCGAGCATCGCGAGCAGGCCCAGCAGCAGGGAGTACGCGGGCAGCGCGGACATGTTCCGCTTGATCACGTCGCGGTTGCGGGAGGCGAGCACCCCGGTGACGGAGTGCGGGTAGAGGAACAGCGCCAGGGCCGAGCCGAACGCCAGCGTGATGTACTGCAGCTGGTTGTTGGCGTTGAGCAGCAGCCCGTCACCGGCTGCGGGACTGGCGTCGTACTTCGCCTGCGCCGCGCCGAAGATCGCGCCCCAGCCGCCGAGCTGCGACGGCAGCCAGAACACCGCGACCAGGATCACGATGTAGATCAGCGTGTCCTTGACGAACGCGATGAGGGCGGGGGCGCGCAGCCCGGACTGGTAGGTGTACGCGGCGAGGATGGCGAACGCGATGATGATCGGCGCGTGCCTGGCCAGGGTGGACTCGCCGGTGACGCCCATCGTCTTGAGCACCGCTTCGATGCCGACGAGCTGCAGCGCGATGTAGGGCATGGTGGCGACGATGCCGGTGATCGCGACGAGCAGCGCCAGCGTCGGGGAGCCGAACCGGGCGCGCACGAAATCGGCCGGGGTGACCAGGCCGTGCCGGTGCGACACCGACCACAATCGCACCAGGACCAGGAAGAACAGCGGGTAGATGATGACGGTGTACGGCACCGCGAAGAAGCCCATCGCCCCGGCGCCGAAGACCAGCGCGGGCACGGCGACGAAGGTGTACGCGGTGTAGAGGTCGCCGCCGACCAGGAACCAGGTGATCCACGAGCCGAAGTTGCGCCCGCCCAGGCCCCACTCGTCGAGGTGCTCCATGGTGTCCGGCCGCCGCCACCGGGAGGCGACGAAGCCCAGCACGCTGACGCCGAAGAACAGCACCGCGAACACGATGATCTCGGTGAGATGGTCACGCCACACGGCTCAGCCCTCCCCGTCGCGACGCCTGGTCAGCTTGGTCATCCGGTACACCAGCGTCGTGGTGGCGACGCCGACCAGGATGTACGACAGCTGCTGCCAGTAGAAACGCGGGAAGCCGAGCAGGTCCGGACTGGACGCGTTGTAGAAGGTCGTGATCAGCGGCAGGACGATCGGGACGATCAGCAGCCAGTTCCACGGACTGTGATCGCGATCGCCGGGTCGCCGGTCGGGTGCGGGTTCACCCATGGCACGTGCCTCCTCGCACGAAGGGGACGGATCAACGGTGCGAGGGAGGATATGCAGCTCGGGCCGTCGGACTTGCCGTTCGTCGTCCTGACACGCGCCGAACGGTGGCTCCGGTGCGCCGAACGGTTGGCATCATACGGCCGAAGGTCTTGTCAGATCTGGATCACACTCGGGTTCCCTGCGTGGTGTAGGGCTTCACCCGTTTGGGTAGGGTCCTCGAATGCCCGCTGTGCCACCTCGTGTCCTCGCAGACCGGTACCGGTTGCTCGAACCCCTCGGCCAGGGCGGGATGGGCATGGTCTGGCTGGCCCGCGACGAGACCCTGCACCGCGACGTCGCGGTCAAGGAAGTCGTCCCCCCGGCCGGCCTCACCGAGGACGAGCGCGCCGAGATGAACGCCCGCTCGCTGCGCGAGGCCCGCGCGATCGCCCGGCTCAGCCATCCCAACGTGGTACGCATCTTCGACGTCGTCACCGTCGACGGTCGTCCTTGGATCGTCATGGAGTACCTGTCGGGCAAGTCCCTCGCGGCGCTGATGAGCGAGCAGGGGCGGCTGGCCCCGGTCAAGGTCGCCGACATCGGCCTCGGTGTGCTGGCCGCACTGCGGGCCGCGCACGGCGCGGGCATGCTGCACCGCGACGTCAAGCCCGGCAACGTCATGCTCGGCGACGACGGCCGCGTCGTGCTCACCGACTTCGGCCTGGCCACCCTGCCCGGCGACCCCGCCGTGACCCGGACCGGCCTGATCCTCGGCTCACCGTCCTACATCTCCCCGGAACGCGTCGAAGGCGGCGAGGTCGGGCCCGCCGCCGACCTGTGGTCGCTGGGCGCGACGCTCTACGCCGCCGTCGAGGGCCAGTCCCCGTACGCCCGGCCGAACGCGATGGCGACGCTCGCCGCGCTCGCCACCGAGGAGCCCGCCCCGCCGCGCCTGGCCGGGCCGCTCAAGCCGCTGCTCACGGGCCTGCTGCGCAAGGACCCGCGCCTGCGCATGACCGCGGCCGAGGCCGAGCAGGTGTTGCTGCGGGTGGCCGTCGGCCGCCGTGGGGGCGGGGGATTCCTTTCGGGCGTACGCCCCGGTGCGGTCCCCGGCCAGCGGCGGACCTCCCCGCCGCTGGCGCTGCCCGCACGGGCCGCCGACGCACCCGCCGCGCCCGAAGCCGAGCGACCGGCCCGGACGCTGCCCGACCCGCAGCGGCCCGCTGAGCCGCAGACACCCGCCGAGCCCGCTGCCCCCGCCAAGGCGAAGGCACCTGCCAAGGCGAAGGCACCTGCCAAGGCCAAGACGCCGGCCGAGCCGAAGCCACCTGTCATCGGAGGTTCGGCCGCCGCTGTTCCCGGAACCGCGCCGGCCGCCACCGCAGCGGGAGCCGAGGCTGCCGCGAAGCCGAAAGCCGCTGCCGCGGCGGCCGTGCCCGGTCAGCGGGCCGGGTCGGGGGTGGCCGATCGTGCGGTGGGTGCGGCCGAGGTGCCGGGTCCGCCCGAGGGTGCGCTCGTGGCGCGCCCCCGGAAGAACCGCTTGCTGATGATCGCCGGGGCGGCGGCCGTGGTGCTGGCCGTGATCGCGGTCGTGGTCGTGCCGCGCCTGGGCGGCAAGCCGCGCGGCGACGCCGCCGGCGGCAGGTCGCCCTCGGCGGCCGCGAGCCCGTCCGCGGTGGCCTCGCCGAGCCCCTCACCCTCACCGTCGCCGAGCGGGCTGGTGCTGCCCGAGGGCTGGTACATGTACAAGGACCGCACCGGTTTCGCGGTGGCCGTGCCGCGCTCGTGGAAGGTCACCCGCGACCGCACCATCGTGCGGTTCAAGGAGCCCGACGGCGGCCGCCTGCTGCTGATCGACCAGTCCGACAGCCCGAAGAAGGACCCGGTCGCCGACTGGACCCGCCAGGAGGGCAACCGAGTGCGCGCGGGCCACTGGAACGACTACCGCCGGGTGCGCATCGTCAAGGTCGACTACTTCATCGCCTGCGCGGACTGGGAGTTCACCTACCAGGGCACCTCCGGGCGGGTCCATGTGATCAACCGCGGTTTCGTCACCGGGCCGAAGCAGGCGCATGCCATCTACTGGTCCACGCCGGAGTCCCAGTGGAAGGACAACCTCGACGAGTTCGCCCTGATCACGGCCAGCTTCCAGCCCAACCCGGTGTGAGATCCGGGTTGCCCGACGATGATCGGGACGGGGATACTCCGCGGGTGACCGACGCATACACGTCCGCGCTGCTGGTGGTGGGGGACAAGGACGAGGAACTCGCCGCGCTGCTGGACCGGGAGCTGACCGCGTTCAACAACGCCGCGGTGGGCGTACACGAGGAACGGTCCCTGTCCGTGCGGGTCACCGGCCCGGACGGCGCGGTGATCGCCGGGCTGACCGGCTGGACCTGGGGTGCCAGTGCCGGGATCTCGATGGTGTGGGTGCGCGCCGACCACCGCCGCGACGGCTGGGGCGGCCGCCTGCTGGCCGCCGCCGAGGACGAGGCCCGGGCCCGTGGCTGCGACCGGATCAGCGTCTCGTCGTTCACGTTCCAGGCCCCCGAGTTCTACCGCCGCCACGGTTACGTCGCGACCGGCCGCACCGAGGGGTATCCCGGGGACGTGTCCGACGTGCACTTCTGGAAGCGCCTCGACGGGCCGGCCGTCGCACCGCGGCTGCGGCTGGTGGCCGTCGTGGACTACCCGGCCGGCCATGAGCAGACCGTGCAGCGGTACGAGGACGACGTGCTGGCGCTGCTGCCGCGCCACGGCGGCCTGCTGGAGCAGCGGCTGCGCGGCCCGGAGGCCGAGGTGCACGTGATCTCGTTCGCCTCGCGCACCGGACTCGACGACTACCTGGCCGACCCGGACCGGGCCAAGCTACGTGCCGAGATCGGCGACCTCGCCCCGAACGCCCGTGTGCTGACGGTCACCGAGGTCTGAGCGAGGATGCAGGATCGGGGAGGCCCTGGGGTGCGAGTCCAGGACCTCCCCCTCGACCGTCCTGGGAGAGAGGACGGGAGACTGCCGACGCGTCGACGCCGAGAGAGGCGGTGAGTCGACGCGGTTCGTTCACCTCCGGTCGAGGAGTCGGCGCAGCAATTTCCGCAGCGTTCGGTGGGCGGTGTCTGAGGTGGTCGGTGGGGTGCGAGAGGTGATGACGGGCAGTTCGACCGTCTTGTCCAGCAACGCAATCCTGCCGTGGTAGTGCTCGGCGACGGCGGACAGCGACTCCTGCTGCGGGCACGGCCACGGCCTGCCGCACCCGCACCCGCCGGGTGCCAGGTAGTGCCCAGCCAGCAGTGTCGTCGCCGTAGCGATGCGGGTACGGGCGTACGTGATGAACTGGTCTCGGTCCAGGACACGACCGCCTCGCGCGTTGTCGTTAGACGCCGCTCCGCGCGACATGCTCGTCTCCCTCACCGATGGCTGACATCTGCCGATTGACCGTAGGCAGGCAGCTCGGCGGCCGTGAGGACCTCTTGCCCTACTTAGACGATGATGTGGTGCAGCGGGTAGGACCACGTGTCCTACCCGCTGCCGGCAGCGCTGGTCAGCTGCTCGGTATGCCCATGCGTGCGGCGAGGGACACCAGTCCCGGGAGGCGCTGCCGAGAGCGGCGGGGTAGTAGTTCGGTGACGATCGTCCGCGCTACCGTCTGGTGGGCGAGCATCTCCGGAGCCAACTTCTCCGCGCGGAGCAGCGTGTTGACCGATTCCGCCGAATGGAACTCGGCCATCTGCGCCCAGGCGACAGTGAGCAGGTGCCTCGACCGCATTGAAGGGGAGATGGAATCGAACGCCGGGACCAGCGCCTCCAGGCGGAGAGCTTCTCGGTAGCGGTCGTCGGCCGCAGCTACCGTCACCGCGGTGATGCCCGCCAGCGTCGCGCCGAAGCCGAGCCCTGCCAGCGGCGCGGTGCCCTTCTTGTCCTCGACGCGCGCCTGCCACGGACGCGACGGGCGTTCGGCCTCGATGCGAGCGGCGGCGCCCGCCAGCCGTGGCAGTAGCTCACGGGCTTCGGCATGGCGTCCGCCCCGGGCCAGAGCCACACAGCCGTAGCGAAGGTTCTCACCCCAGATCGCGACCTGATCGACGTTCGCGGTGCCCATGCGCGGCTCGACCTCGCGAGCGGTGGCCATGGCGAGGTTCTCGGCCTCCGCGGTCAATCCCTGTCGGGAGAGCAGCCACACTCGGCTGGCGGACAGCCCTGCGGCCACCAGCGGATTGTCACTCGCGTACGCGGCCGCCAGCGCCTGGTGCATGGCGAGCGCGGCCAGGTCGTCGTGAGCCAGATGGGCCAGCAGGGACGCGGTCAGGTGGAGGAAGTCGGCCAGCACCTCTTGTGCGCGGATGGTCTCCGCGCCCGGGCGCGCGGCGCGCACGCACGCCCGTGCGGCGGTGATCCCGTCAGGCAGCGCCCGGGCCAGTGGCGCATAGCGTCCGGCCCAGTAGAGCCGCCAGTTCTCGCCCAGTTCGGCACGGAGCACGGAGGAGGCTGGAGGCTCCGTTTCGGCGGGAATGACGTCGAGCACGGCGCGTCGCAGGCGGTACACCTCGGCGTCCTGGCCGCCGACCACGAGCCCCTTGGGTTTGCCGACGAGGTCGGCCACGGTCTGGTCGAGCGCAGCGGCAATCCGGATCAGGGTGTCCATCCGCGCGGTGTGCCGCCTGCCCTGTTCCAGCTTGCGGATTACGTCGACCGAAACGCCGGCCTGCGCGGCCAGCTCGGCCTGCGCGAAACCGCGCCGCCGCCGCGCCTGCCTGATGCGCTGACCCAGCTGGTCATCGGACATGTCAGCTCCCATCCGAAAGCATCGCACCCGGCCCGTCCACGCCGCCTGCGCAGCATCTCGACGGATGTCACCAATGTAGGCAGTCCTGCGATGTCCGCGCAGGTCTCGGTGTGCAGTAGGCCTGACGGTTTCGGTGATCTAACGCCGCTCGCGAGTCGCTTTACTGGCGCGGTGCTTGTCGAGGCGGTGTCGGGCCGTGGCGCGCCCCTCATCCGTGATAGCTAGGTCGCCGATGTAGCCGAACGCGGCAAGCTCTTGGCGGACCTGATCACGATGGAGCTCGGCGGACTTGCGATCAATCGGCGAACCTGGCTGCGTCGATGAGTCCTCCACGAATACAAGATAGGCCTTCGTTGACCGAACGCGGCGGCACTCGTCGCTCATGATGTCGGACCTGCCGCGCATCATGCTGTCACGGTCGCGTCGTCGAGGGGGAGGCGTCATGCACGTGCACGTGGCGAGCAGGCGGCGTGCTGCCGCCTCGATCGAGGCGGCGTACCCGGGAGCCGCGGTGGTCGATGTGACCTCGCGTGGACCGCAGCCGTGGGTGCGGCTGAGCCCGTTCTATCCGCACGGCGGCATCCCGGTGCCGTTCACGCCCGGCGTGACCAGTCAGTCCGCCGAGGGCATCTGGCAGGCGCTCAAGGTGTTCATGCACGCCGATGTGGACCCGGGCAAGCTGGCCGTCACCGCGATGCGCGGCCTCAAGCGCACCGCGGCCGCGTTCGGCCCGCCGCTGGGTCACCGCCGCGGCCTGCACGGGACGGTCCTGCTCGGCTACGAGCACGCACGCCGCGAGATCTACCTGCCGACATACCGGCACGTGCTGGAAGGCGCTGCCGCCGCCGAGGTGTCGCGGCTGTGTGAGCTGGCCGAGCGCGGCCCGTTGGTGCTGCTGGACTACACGCTCAACGGCGACCCCGCCGACCTGCGTACCCCGTTGTCGCACGCGGCGCTGCTGCGCCGCCACCTGCTCGGCGACTGGCCGTCGGAAATCCACGTGGAGCCCGCCACCGCCGCGGGTTAGCGTGCGGCGGTGTCTAGGTTCTTCCAGGACTGCATGCGGCAGATGCTCTGGGCCGTCTCCGGCTTGCGCGAGCTGGACACCAGGGCCGCGCGCCGCGAGCTGTGGCAGGCGCGCTGCAACGGCATCATCGACTGAACGTTAAGTAGTCAGAGCGTTGCAATAAGTAACCAACTTGAACCTCCCCAGTTGATCGGACAGGAGCAGCAGGTCCCCGGTCCGGGGCTCGAGGAGGTACGCATGCGTCAGTGGGTCCGCAGGGCGGCGTCGGCCGCCGTGGTCAGCCTGTCGGCGGGGGTCGCGGGACTGTCCCTGCCCACGCCCGCGCTGGCGGTCTCGCCCGACATCGTCATCAGCCAGGTGTACGGCGGCGGCGGCAACACCGGCGCGACCTACACCAACGACTTCATCGAGTTGTACAACCGCGGCGCCGCCGAGGTCGACGTGACCGGATGGACGGTCCAGTACGCCAGCGCGGCGGGCAACACGTGGCAGACCACCCCGCTTAGCGGCGAGATCCTTCCCGGGACGTACTACCTCGTCCAGGAAGCCCAGGGTTCCGGCGGCACGACGCCGCTGCCGGCCCCGAACGCCGTCGGCGACATCGCGATGAGCCTCAGCTCCGGCAAGGTCGCCCTGGTCACCAACCAGACGGCACTCACCTGTGCGACGGGCTGCTCCACTCTCGCGGGAGTGCGCGACTTCGTCGGCTACGGCACCTCCGCGTCCTCCGCCGAGGCCGGCCCCGCGCCGACGCTGACCAACACCACCGCCGCGCTGCGCGACGATGCCGGGCAGGTCGACACCGACAACAACAGCCTCGACTTCTCGGCCGGCGCGCCCAACCCCCGCAACAGCCCGCCCGCCGCCGAGGAGGCGGACCTGCAGGTGACCAAGATCGACGACGTGGACCCGGTGACGGCGGGGCAGAACCTCACCTACACGATCACCGTGGCCAACGCCGGTCCCGGCGCGGCGCAGTCGGTGGAGCTGACCGATACCCTGCCCGCCGGCACCACGTTCGTGTCGGCCACCGCGCCGGGCGGCTGGACGCTCGACACGCCCGCCGTGGGCAGCGGCGGCACGGTGACCGCGAGCGCGTCGACGCTTGCCGCCGACGCGGCCGGAGCCGTGATCACCATCGTCGTGAACGTCGGCACGGGTGTGACCGGCACGCTCAGCAACACCGCGGCCGTCAGCAGCGCCACGACCGACCCCGACGCGACGAACGACAGCGCCACGGCGACGACCACGGTGCGGCAACCGTCGGCGGACCTGGCCATCACGAAGATCGACGCGCCGGACCCGGTGACCGCGGGCTCGGACCTGACCTACACCATCGCCGTGCGCAACGCCGGGCCCAACACGGCCCAGTCGGTCGTGCTGCGCGACGGGATCCCGGCGGGCACCACCTTCGTCTCGTTCGCGACGCCGTCCGCCGGCTGGACCCTGGCCACGCCACCGGTGGGCGGCACCGGTGAGGTGACGGCCACCCGGGCGAGCCTGGGCTCCAGCGACACGGCTGAGTTCACGCTGGTGGTGAGGGTTGACCCGGCCGCGAGCGGAAGGATCCGGAACAGCGGCGGCGTCACCAGCGCCACCCCGGACCAGGACACCACGAACAACGCCGACACCGAGTTCACCACCGTCGGCCCGGTCGTGCCGGGGTGCACCATCACCGGCACCGCGGGGACCGACATCATCAACGGCACCCTCGGCGACGACGTCATCTGCGGCCTCGGCGGCAACGACATCATCAACGGCAAGGGCGGCAACGACGTCATCTACGGCGGCCCCGGGCGCGACCTGCTCAGCGGTGGCAAGGGCGACGACATGGTGTACGGCGAGGAAGGCACCGACTTCATCAAGATCGATGACGGGGTGTCTGGCAACGACAACGCCGACGGCGGGCCGGGCTTCGACCTGTGCAGCTCCGACCCGCTCGACGCGGTCCTGAGCTGCCCCTGATCCCGGCGCTCGTCATACCGGAGCTCCGCCCGTGCCGCACGGGTGGAGCTCCGGCGTTTCACAGCAGCGGCAGGTCCGGCAGCAGCGACGGCAGGATCGGCGGCAGCGAGGGCAGCAGACCCGGCAGGAGGCCGCCGGAGCCCGGGGTGGGGCTGGGCGACGGCGAGTCGGTCCGGCCCGGGGCCGGTGTGGTGGTCCCGGCGGACGGTGCGGGAGAGCCTGACGGGGTCGGCGTCGGCAGCGGGGCGGCGGTCGGCGTGGTGTCCGCGGCGAACATGGTCAGCAGGCGCATCAGCTCGGTCCGCAGCCGCTCGTGGTCCGACTTCTCGCGCACCTCGCCCAACCGGTCCCAGGCCTGGCGGAGCAGCGTCTCGGCGTCGCCGTGCCGCTGCTCCCGTAGGGCTCGCTCGGCCCGCGCCAGCAGCTCCGCCGTGTCCTGCGCGGCGACGCGGGAGTCGGCGCGCTCGGCGTAGACGAGCTGCGTGACCGGCCACAGCGGGGTGCCGGGCTGCCCGGCCCCGGCACCGAGCACGACCCCGCCACCGAAGACGGCGACGAGCAGCGCAGCCGCCAGCAGCATCCGTCCTGGACGCAGGCGCGCACCCCGCACCGGTCGGGTCGGCCCGGTGCGGCGACCGGGCGGGCGTGACGATCCCGCCGGGCCCGTGGACGCGGGCGCTCCCGCGGCGACCACATGGCTCGCGGCGGTCGAGGCGTCCGGGTGTCCCGAGGCGGCGGGCCGGAGCAGGGTGGCCGGCGGTTCGTCGTCGTCCGAGTCCAGGTCGATCGGGTCGGCCAGGGCGGCCTGCTCGGCGATGTCCAGGTCGAGGCTCGGCGCGAACGGCGGCTCGGCGAGGTCGTCCCGCCAGGCGGCCAGCATCCCGGCGAGTGGATCGTCGGCGTGGGCGGCCCCACCGAGACCGAGCCCGTCCAGCAGCGCGTCATCACGGTCCAGCGTGCTCATGCCACCTCCTGCCGTCGCTCATCGCCGTCGCGCCCGGAAGCCGGGCAGGCTTGGTCGCTCATGCCGGCCTCCTTTCCAGCGCGGGCTGCTGCGTGACGTCCTCGCGCAGGTCGTCGGCGAGCGCGCGCAGGCGGGCCAGGGCCCGGGACTGGGCGACGCGGACGGCTCCGGCCGACATGTTGAGCCAGACGCCGACCTCGTCGGCGGTGAGGCCGACGGCGACCCGCAGCACGATGATCTCCCGCTGCGGGTCGGGGAGCAGGTTGAGCAGGCGGGCCAGGCGGCGGGCCTGGTCGTTCTCCAGGGCCTGCTGCTCCGGGCCGGGGGTGTCGTCGGGCTGGTCGAGCGGGTCGGCCTCGGTGCGCGGCGACGGCACGGCGGCGGACAGGTGGCGCATCGCGGCGCGCTGCGCGTCGGCGACCTTGCGGGCCGAGATGCCGTACACGAAGGCGGAGAAGGGCACGCCCTGCTGCCGGTAGCGGGGCAGCGCCTGCAGCAGCGCGATGCAGACGTCCTGGGCGACGTCGTCGGCGGTGGTGTACGCGCCGCCGACCGGCCCGAGCCGGGCCCGGCAGTAGCGGATCACGCCGGGGCGCACGTCGGCCAGCAGGGTCGCGGTGGCGTCGGCCTCGCCGCGGGTGGCGCGTGCCACGAGTTCGGTCTCCGACCAGGTCAAGGCGACGACACCTCCTCCCCGGGCCCCCGACCGCCGCGTCGCACGTACGGGTACGTGCACCTTATCGGCCTGCGGCCGGGCGCTGAAACCCGAGCCGAGCGATCGCGCGAAATTCTCGTGTAACACCGCGCGGCCCCGCAGCGATATGTGAGGGCGGACTACGGAGGGAGCGCGGTGGGCGTCGAAGTGCGGGTCGAGGGGCTGACCAAGTCGTTCGGGCGTACGCCCGTGTGGTCGGACGTGAGCCTGACGCTGCCCGCCGGCGAGATCTCGGTGCTGCTCGGACCCTCCGGGACTGGCAAGTCGGTGTTCCTGAAGACCTTGGTCGGGCTGCTGCGCCCGGACCGCGGCTCGATCTGGATCGAGGGCCGGGACCTGCCCGCGCTGCCCGAGCGGGAGCTCTACGAGGTGCGCAAGCTGTTCGGGGTGCTGTTCCAGGACGGCGCGCTGTTCGGCTCGATGGACATCTACGACAACGTGGCGTTCCCGCTGCGCGAGCACACCCGCATGACCGAGGCGCAGATCCGCGTGATCGTCGGCGAGAAGCTGGAGATGGTCGGCCTGACCGGCGCGGAGCGCAAGCTGCCCGGCGAGATCTCCGGGGGCATGCGCAAACGGGCGGGCCTGGCCCGCGCGCTGGTGCTCGACCCGCAGATCGTGCTGTTCGACGAACCCGACTCGGGCCTCGACCCGGTGCGCACCGCGTACCTGAACCAGCTGATCGTGGATCTGAACCAGCAGCTCGACGCGACGTTCCTGATCGTCACGCACGACATCAACACCGCCCGCACGGTGCCCGACAACATCGGACTGATCTACCACGGGCGCCTGGCCATGTTCGGGCCTCGGGAGATGCTGCTGTCGAGCACGGAGCCGGTGGTGCGGCAGTTCCTCAACGCGCAGCGGGTCGGCCCGATCGGGATGTCCGAGGAGAAGGACGCCGACGAGCTGGCCGCAGAGGCCGCCTCCGGTCGCCGCCTGGCCGCCCTGCCGCCGATCCCGATGCAGCTGCGCCCGTCCGACGGCGGCCCGCGCCGGGCCGAGCGGCCGCCGGGCCGGTGGTGCGCCGCTCACGGGGTGAACCCGCCGCCGGGTTCCTTCGAGCTGCCGACGTACGAGGACCGGGCATGAGCGCGCGCAGCGAGCGACACGGCATGAGCGAGCGCGCCGAGGACAGGGCATGAGGGCGCTGGTCGCCGTCGGCGACTTCCTGATCTTCTGCGGTAGTGCGCTGCGGGCGGTGTTCCGCAGGCCGTGGCAGGTGCGCGAGTTCGTGCAGCAGGCGTGGTTCCTGTCGTCGGTGTCGATCCTGCCGGCGGCGCTGGTGTCGATCCCGTTCGGCGCGGTGATCGCGCTGCAGCTGGGGTCGCTGGTGCGCCAGCTCGGCGCGCAGTCGTTCACCGGCGCGGCGTCCGTGCTGGCGGTGGTGCGTGAGGCGGGCCCGATCGTCACCGCGCTGATCATCGCGGGGGCGGGCGGTTCGGCGATCTGCGCGGACCTCGGCGCTCGCAAGATCCGCGAGGAGCTGGACGCGATGCGGGTGTTGGGCATCGACCCGGTGCACCGCCTCGTCGTGCCGCGGGTGCTCGCGTCGATGCTGGTCGCGGTGCTGCTCAACGGAGTGGTCAGCGTCGTCGGGGTGTCCGGCGGCTACTTCTTCAACGTGATCATGCAGGGCGGCACGCCGGGGTCGTACCTGGCCAGCTTCCAGGCGCTCGGGCAGCTGCCCGACCTGATCTCCGGGGAGCTGAAGGCGCTGGTCTTCGGTCTGGTCGCCGCGCTGGTCGCGACCTACCTGGGAATTAACGCCAAGGGCGGCCCGAAGGGTGTCGGCGACGCCGTCAACCAGTCCGTGGTGATCACCTTCATGCTGCTGTTCGCGCTGAACTTCGTGCTGACCGCGGTGTACTTCCAGGTCGTCCCGCAGAAGGGGTCCTGACATGTGGCGGCTGTTGGACGGCCTCGGCGGCCAGCTCGCCTTCTACCTGAAGGCGGCGGCGTGGACGCCGCGCACGCTGCGCCGGTACAAGCGCGAGGTGGCCCGCCTGCTTGCCGAGATCAGCTTCGGCACCGGCGGGCTGGCCGTGGTCGGCGGCACCATCGGCGTCATCTGCTTCCTGACCTTCTTCACCGGCACCGAGGTCGGGCTGCAGGGCTACCAGGCGCTCAACCAGCTCGGCAGCAGCGCCTTCACCGGTTTCATCTCCGCCTACTTCAACACCCGGGAGATCTCTCCCCTGGTCGCGGCGCTGGCCCTGTCGGCGACGGTGGGCTGCGGGTTCACCGCGCAGCTCGGCGCGATGCGGATCTCCGAGGAGGTCGACGCGCTGGAGGTGATGGCGATCCCGTCGGTGCCGTTCCTGGTCACCACCCGGATGATCGCCGGTTTCGTCGCAGTGATCCCGCTGTACGTGCTCGGCCTGCTGGCCAGCTATATCGCCACCCGCGGCATCGCCACCGTGTACTTCGGGCAGTCGCCGGGCACCTACGACTACTACTTCGACCTGTTCCTGCCGCCGGGCGACGTGCTCTGGTCGTTCGGCAAGGTGCTGGTGTTCAGCGTGCTGGTGGTGCTGATCCACTGCTACTACGGGTTCACCGCGAGCGGCGGCCCGGCGGGCGTCGGCATGGCGGTCGGGGGCGCGGTGCGCACCGCCATCGTCGCGGTCAACGTCGTCGACTTCTTCCTCTCCCTGGCCATCTGGGGCGCGGGGACGACCGTGCGGATCGCGGGGTGACGGCGATGCATCAGCGGCTGCTCGGGGCCGGGTTCGTGCTGGGGCTGGTGAGCGCGCTGGCGCTGTCGGTGCTGGTGTACCAGCGGGCGTTCACGCCGGTGGAGTGGGTGACGCTGCGCACCGGCCACGCCGGCATGCAGCTGTCGGAGGGCGCGGACGTGAAGCTGCGCGGCGTCGTCATCGGCGACGTACGCGAGATCAGCGCCGACGGTGACGCGGCCACCCTGCGGCTGGCCCTGGACCCGGCGCTGATCGGCCTGGTCCCGGCCGAGGTCACGGCGCGGCTGCTGCCCAAGACGCTGTTCGGCGAGCGCTACGTGGAACTCGTCCCGCCGGCCGTCCCCGCCGGGCCGCGGCTGCGCCCCGGCGCGGTCATCGATCAGGACCGGTCGGCGAGCGCCGTCGAGCTGGAGCAGGTGCTCGACCGGGCGCTGCCCGTGCTCCAGTCGATCAAACCGGACAAGCTCGCCGCGACGCTCGGCGCGCTCGCGTACGCCCTGGAGGGCCGCGGGGACCAGCTCGGCCGGAACCTGACCACCGCCAACGCCTACCTGGCCGCGCTCAACGAGCAGATGCCGGTCATCGCGACCGACGTCAAGCGGCTGGCGCAGGTGCTCGACGTCTACCACGGGGCGCTGCCGGACCTGCTGGCGCTGCTGCGCGACGTCACCGTCACCGCGCGGACCGTCGTCGACCAGCGCGCGGAGCTGAGCCGCTTCCTCGCCGACACCACCGATCTGGCCGGGCGCGGGCGGGAGTTCCTGGACCGGCACGACGCGCGCATCGTCCAGGTCGGGCAGGTCAGCCGCCCGGTGCTGGAGCTGCTGGCGGCGTACGCCCCGGAGTATCCGTGCCTGCTGCGCGGCCTGGTCGCACTGCAGCCCCGGGTGGAGAAGGTGTTCAGCACCGGGCGCATGCACATCACCCTCGAAGTGGGCCGCGACAACGGCAAGTACACCGCCGCCGACCGGCCGGTCTACGGCGCCGACGACGGACCCCAGTGCCGCGGCCTGCCCGACCCGAAGGTCCCGGCGGCCCAGCACCCCATCGACGACGGCTACGCCTACGGTGCGAACCGCTCGCCGCTGCCGTACGCCGACATGGGCTCGGCCGGCACCGCGCAGGAGCAGGCGCTGCTCAAGCCCCTGCTCGGGTTGGCCCAGGGGGCCGGGCCCGAGCAGGTCCCCGATGTCGCGGTCCTGCTGTGGGGCCCGCTGCTGCGTGGAACGGTGGTGAACGCGTCATGACGGGCGTGCGGGGTCCGCTGCTCAAACTGCTGGCGTTCGCCGCGGTCACGCTGATGCTGACCGGCGCGCTGGCGCAGACGCTGGGCTCGTTCGGGTTCGGCGGCGGGCACACCTACCGCGCCCGGTTCACCGACGTGACCGGGCTGCTGGTCGGCGACGACGTGCGCGTCGCGGGCGTGAAGGTCGGCGAGGTGACGGAGATCCGGCTGGTCGACCGCACGGTCGCGGAGCTGGAGTTCACGGTGGACGAGCAGGTCGTGGTCGCCGCGGGCGTACGCGCGAAGATCCGCTACCGGGACCTGGTCGGCCAGCGCTACCTGGCCCTGGCCGAGGGGCCCGGCGGCACCGCCCCGCTGCCCGAGGGCGGGCTGATCCCGCTCGCGCAGACCACGCCCGCGCTGGACCTGACCGTCGTGTTCAACGGCTTCCGGCCGCTGTTCGCCGGGCTGTCGCCGGACGAGGTCAACGGCTTCGCGTACGAGATCATCAAGATGCTGCAGGGCGAGGGCGGCACCGTGGCCGACCTGCTGCGCCGCACCGCGTCGCTGACCGGCACGCTCGCCGACCGCGACGAGGTCATCGGCCGGGTCATCACCAACCTGAACACGGTGCTCGGCACGCTCGACGAACGCGACGCCCGCCTGTCGGAGACCGTCAAGCAGCTGCAACTGCTGGTGTCCGGGCTGGCCGGGGACCGCGAGGCGGTCGGCGACGCGCTGACCAACCTCAGCGGCCTGGCCGACGCGACGTCGTCGCTGCTGCGCGACGCCCGGCCCAGCGTCGCCGCCGACATCGCCGCGCTGAACAAGCTGGCCGGCACGCTGATCGACAACACGGCGGTGATCGAGCAGACCCTGGCCACCGCGCCCGGCCGGCTCGACGCGCTCACCCGCACCGCCTCGTACGGGTCCTGGTTCAACTTCTACCTGTGCGACTTCGACGGCCGCGTCGTCGCCGCCGGGCAGACCCTCAACCCGGCGACGCTCAACGGCACGTCCGCCAAGTGCTCCGGGGGTGGGCGGTGAAGCGCATCCTGCCGACCCGGCCGCTGACACGCCTGCGGGCGGTGGCCGCCCGCGCGATCGGCGGGGGTCTGCGGCGCACCGGCAGGCCGCGGCGCAGGCCTCGGCCCGCGCTGGTCGGCGCGGTCGGCCTCGCCGTCGCGGCGGGACTGCTGCTGGCCGCGTTCCGGATCGACGACCTGCCGCTGATCGGCGGCGGGGACACGTACCACGCGGCGTTCCGGGACGCGTCCGGGCTGGCCGAGGGCAACGAGGTGCGCATCGCCGGGGTCAAGGTAGGCAAGGTCACGAAGGTGGCGCTGGCCCGCGGTGACTCCGGGCCGTACGTGCGGGTCACCTTCCGGATCCGCGACGCCGAACTCGGCGCCGACACCGGCGCGACCATCCGGATCAAGACGGTGCTCGGGCAGAAGTACCTGGCGCTCGCACCGCAGGGCGACGGACGGCTGGCCGAGGACGCCGAGATCCCGCTGACCCGCACCTCGTCGCCGTTCGACGTCATGCAGGCGGTGGAGGGGCTGGCCGGCACCCTGCAGCAGGTCGACACCGGGCAGCTCGCGCAGGCGTTCACGGTGCTGTCGGAGACGTTCGCCGACACCCCGGCCAGCGTGCGGGCGTCGCTGTCCGGCCTGTCCCGGCTCTCGCAGACCGTCGCCTCCCGCGACCAGCAGCTGCGCGAGCTGCTGTCGCACACCCGCGGCGTCACCAAGGTGCTGGCCGACCGCGACGAGGAGTTCCGCAAACTGCTCGGCGACGCGAACCTGCTGCTGGCCGAGGTGCAGCGCCGCCGCGACGCCATCCACACCCTGCTGGAGGCGACCGTCGAGCTGTCGAAGCAGCTGTCCGGGCTGGTCGCGGACAACCGCGACACGCTCGGCCCCGCGCTGCGCAACCTGCGCACCGTCGTCGGGGTGCTGCAGCGCAACCGGACCCGGCTGGAGGCGACGCTGACCAGCCTCGCCCCGTTCGTCACCGCGTTCGCGAACGTGACGGGCAACGGCCGGTGGTTCGACTCGTACGTGGACGGGCTCGTGCAGGGCTTCACCCCGACGACGGGAGGTCGCCGATGAACCGGCGAGGACGGCGGGTCGCGGGCGCGGCCGTGCTGGCGGTGGCCGTGGCGGCGGCGGCGCTGGTGGTCCGGCAGGAGCCGGACCGGCTGCGGCTGACCGTGCACTTCCCGGCCGCGGTCGGCATCCACGCCGGATCCGAGGTGCGGGTGCTGGGGGTCGAGGTCGGCGAGGTCGTCGCGGTCACCCCGCAGGGCAAGGGGGTCCGGGTCGAGCTGCGCTACGACCCCGACTGGCCGGTGCCCGCCGACGCCACCGCGCTGATCGTCCCGCCGAGCGTGGTCAGCGACCGGTACGTGCAGCTCGCACCGGCCTACACCGGCGGACCGAAGCTGCCCGACGGGGCCGAGCTGCCGATGGAGCGCGCCTCGGTGCCGATCGAGCTGGACGAGGTCTACCGGTCCCTCGACGAGCTGAGCACCGCCCTCGGGCCGCAGGGCGCCAACGCCGACGGCGCGCTGCGCGACCTGGTCCGCACCGGCGCGGCGAACCTGCGCGGCAACGGCGACGAGCTGCACCAGACCCTGTCCGGGCTGTCGCAGGCGATGTCGACGCTGTCGGCCGGGCGCGACGACCTGTTCGGCTCCGTCGCCGACCTGCAGCGGTTCACCACGATGCTGGCCGCGAGCGACGCCACGGTGCGCCAGTTCAACGACCGGCTGGCCGACGTCTCCGAGCAGCTCGCCGCCGAGCGCGAGGACCTCGCCGCCGCGGTGCGGGCGCTGTCGCTGGCGCTGGCCGACGTGTCTGCGTTCGTGCACGCCAACCGCGCCGAACTCAAGGCCAACGTCGCGGCGCTGGCCGACCTGACCGGGGTGCTGGCCCGCCAGCAGAAGGCGCTGGCCCAGGTGCTCGATGTGGCCCCGCTGGCGCTGTCGAACCTGAACCTGGCCTACAACCCGCGCTCGGGCACCATCGACACCCGCGACAACGCGCTCGGGCCGTACGAGCCGGCGAGCTTCGTCTGCTCGCTGCTGGTCAGCAGCGTCCCGGTGGCGCAGGTGCCCGCCGCCTGCACGGACCTGGCCAAGGCGCTGCAGACCGCGAAGCTGCCGCTCACCGCCGAACTGCAGCGGCTGCTCACGGCGGTGGTGAAGAAGTGAAGCGGCCTGAGGCAGCGGCTGTCCCGCCCAAGCCCGGCGCGGGCGTCATCGCGGTGCGGCGGCGCAGAGCCCACCGGGCTGTGCCCGCGCTGGTCCTGGCGTCGGCGCTGCTGGCGGGCTGCGACGTGGGCCTGCCCGGCGGAGGGCCGGCCGGGCCGTCCTACCAAGTGACCGTCGAGTTCGCCGACGTGCTCGACCTGGTGCCGCAGGCCGCGGTGAAGGTCAACGACGTGACGGTCGGCAGCGTCGTCGGCATCGAGCTGCGCGGCTGGACCGCGGTGGTCCGGCTGGACGTCGCCGACACGATCGCGCTGCCCGACAACGCGACGGCGGCGATCCGGCAGTCGAGCCTGCTCGGCGAGAAGTTCGTGGCGCTGGCCGGCCCGCAGGGCGAGGCGGCCCAAGGCACGCTGTCCGACGGGGACACCATCCCGCTGGCCCGCACCCGGCGCGGGGCCGAGGTCGAGGAGGTGCTGGGCGCGCTGGGCCTGCTGCTCAACGGCGGCGGGCTCGGGCAGCTCAAGACGATCAACGCGGAGGTCGCCAAGGCGCTGTCCGGCAGGGAGGGCGACGCCAAGGGCGCGCTGCGGGAACTGGACCGGTTCGTGGCCGGGCTGGACGCGCAGAAGGACGACATCGTCCGGGCCATCGAGGCGCTGGACCGGTTCTCGGCGCGGCTGGCCGAGCAGACCGGGACGCTGGCCGGCGCCGTCGACGCGCTGGAGCCGGGCCTGACCGTGCTGGCCGAGCAGCGCCCGCAGCTCACCGCGATGCTGACCGCGCTGCGCGACCTCGGCGCGGTCGGCGAGCGCGTCATCGCCGACAGCCGCGACGACACGTTGCGCTCGCTGCGCGCCCTGCAACCGCTGCTGGAACAGCTCGTCAAGGCCGGTGACGCGCTGCCGCGCGGGCTGGACTTCGCGCTGTCCTACCCGTTCCCGCCGAACGCGGGCAAGGCGATCGCGGGCGACTTCGTACGCCTGCACGCCACGCTCGACCTCGACGCCGCCTCGATCCTGGCCAACGCTCTTGCCGCGGGCCCGTCCACGCCGGGCACACCGACGAAGCCCGGCCTGCCGCTGCCGGAGCTGCCTCTGCCGCTGCCCAGCCTGCCCGCACTGCCGCTGCCGTCGCTGCCGCTCCCGCTGCCCAGCGGCATCCTGCCCAGCGGCATCCTGCCGGGCCTGCCCGGACTGCCGCTCGGCCTGGCCGCGAGCCGTGACGGCCGCTGGGACCCGGCGACCGGCGAGGTGGTCCGCGTGAGCGGTGGCCTCCACGAACTGCTGACCGCCGCCGGGGAGTTCCCGACGGCCGGCGGCCCGGCCACCGGCGGAGGTCAGGCATGATCCTCACTCGGCTCGCGCGGTTGCAGCTGCTGGTGTTCGCGCTCGTCGCGGTGCTCGGCGTCGGCTACGTCGCGGTCCGCTACGTGGGCGTCGGCGACGGGCTGACCGGCAAGTACACCGTGCACGCCGATTTCGCGGTGGCGGGCGGGATATTCGAGAACGCCTCGGTCGCCTACCGGGGGGTGCCGGTGGGCCGGGTCGACGCGGTGCGGCTGCACGGCGACGGGGTGCGCGTGGACCTGCGCCTGGACGGCGGCACGCGGGTGCCGGCCGACCTGCGCGCGGTGGTGGCGCACCGCTCCGCTGTCGGCGAGCAGTACGTCGACCTGCGCCCGAACACCGACGCCGGGCCGTACCTGGCCGGCGGGGACGTCATCCCGGCCGACCGGACCGGGGTGCCGCTGCCGGTGGAGACGCTGCTGTCGAACCTGGACGCGCTCGTCGCCTCCGTGGACCCCGAGCAGCTCGGGGTACTGGTCGACGAGCTGGGCACGGCGTTCGCGGGCAACGAGAGCGCGCTGCGCACCCTGCTCGACTCCGGCGATGCCCTGCTCACCGACGCGAACACGTACCTGCCGCAGACCCTCGCGCTGATCCGCGACTCGGCCACCGTGCTGGAGACCCAGGCGCGCTCCGCCGACGCGATCCGCCGGTTCGCCGAGGCGCTCGCACAGCTGTCGGCGACGGTGCGCGCCGCCGACCCGGACCTGCGCCGCCTGCTGGCCAACGGCCCGCCTGCCTCAGCGGAGCTGCTGGCGCTGCTGCGCGACGTGGACCCGTCGCTCGGTCCGCTGCTCGGCAACCTGATCACGGTCAACGGGGTGGCCGTGCGGCGGCTGAACGGCATCGAGCAGATCCTGGTCACGTACCCGCTGGTCGTCGCCGGCGGGTTCACCGTCGCGCCCGGCGACGGCACGGCCCACCTGGGCCTGGTGCTCAACGTGGGGGATCCGCCCGCGTGCAACTACACGAAGTCCGGACAGTCCCTGCGGTGCACCAACGCCGAGCTGGGACGCGGTTCGGGCGTACGCAGCTCCACTCAAGCCCCGCGGGGTGGTGCCCCTCCGTCCCCCGCGCCTCTGGGCGCGGGTGCGGCGCCCGCGGGCCCGGGCGCCGGCGCGAGCCCCATCGCGCCGGCGCCCGGCACCACCGTCGCCGGGTACGACCCGGTGACCGGGCTGGTGATCGGGCCGGACGGGCTGCCGCTGCAGTTCGGCGGCACCGGCGGGCAGGCCGCGACGGCCGGCGGGCAGTCCTGGAAGTTGCTGTTGCTCAACGGGCTCGCGCCCTGACCGGCCGATGGAGGAGACGACGATGAGGCACAGGTTGACCACGGTGCTGGTGGCGCTGCTGGTGGTGGCGCTCGGCGCGGCCGGCTGGCTCGGCTGGCGCCGGTACGAGGCGCAGCAGCAGGAGCGGGTGCGCGAGCAGGCGGTGGCCGCGGCCCGGCAGTTCGTCGTGGACTTCGTGTCGGTCAGCGCAGCCACCATCGACCAGGACCTCGCCCGGGTCGCGGTCGCCGCGACCGGCGAGTTCGGCGAGCAGTTCCAGCAGGGCATGCCCGCGGTACGCGCGGCGGTGCTGGAGAACAAGGTCGAGTCCACCGGTTCGGCGCTGCGGGCGGGGCTGGTGTCCGCCGACGCCGACTCGGCCGTGGTGCTGGTCGCCGCCGACGCGACCGTGAAGAACGTGAAGGCGCCCGAGGGCCGGGTGGCCCACTACCGCATCCAGCTCGACCTGGCCCGCGACGCGGGCAGCGGCACGTGGCTGGTCGCCAAGCTGCAGTTCGTGGGATAGGGGAGAGACGGTGACCATGGACATGGCCGTGACGGACGTGCACCTCGACGACGTGCCGGGCGACGAGTCCCGCGACGAGCCGGCGCGCCGCCCGCGGCGGGCGGTGCTCGCGCTGTCCCTGGCGATCGCGGTCGTCGTGGGCGTCGGCTGGTTCCTCTGGTTCGATCAGCGGCGGGCGGACGAGGCGGAGGCGGCCGCGCGGGAGTGCGCGGCCGTGGCCCCGGCGGCGGCGGTGGCGCTGTTCTCGTACGACTACCGCACCTTCGACGAGAGCGCGGCGAGCGGGCGCTCGTTCGCGGCGGGCACGTTCGCCGACGAGTACGCCCGCACCACCGCCTCGCTCAAGGAGGCCGCGGTCAAGGAGCAGGCCGTGGTGACCGCGCAGGTCACCGGGGTCAGCGTGGTGACCGCCGCCCCCGACCGCGTCGAGCTGCTGCTGTTCGTCAATCAGTACCGCCGCAACGTGAACATCACCGGTGAGAAGGTCGACCAGAACCGCGTCGTGCTGACTCTCGTCCGCACCGGCGGCACCTGGAAGGTCACCGCCGTCTCCGCCCTCTGACCTGCAAGATCGTCAGAGGGAACCGCCTGCGGCCAGGGCGGAGTCCCTCCAGGATGGTGGTGTGGGCGGGGCGGTCGCGGGGGTGGTGCCGTACGCGCTGGGGGTGGCGGCGAGCCCGCTGCCGATCATCGCGGTGATCCTCGTGCTGTTCTCCGACCGGGCCCGGATCGCCGGGCCCGCCTTCCTGGCCGGGGCGCTGGCCGGGGTGATCGCGGTCGGCGCGGCCGTCTACATCCTCACCGGCTACGGCTACCTGGAGGGCGAACACCAGGGTGGCACCGTCTCGCAGGTCGTGCGCATCGGGCTGGGACTGGTCCTGCTGTTCGCCGCATACCTGCACGTCGTCCGGCATCGCCGCAGCAACGGGCAGCACGCCATGCCGAAGTGGATGGCGAGCGCCGACCGCTGGTCACCGGTGAAGGCGGCGGTCCTGGCGCTGCTGATGTACGGCGTCGACCCGAAGAACTTCGCTTTGTGCGTGGCCGCCGCCAAGAGCCTGGCCGCGTCGTCGACGGTCGCCGCGATGGTGGCGCTGAGCGTCTTCGCGGTGGTGGCGTGCCTGCCGGTGGCGGTGCCGGTGGTCCTCTACCTGGCCGGCGGCGACCGCGCCGCGCGGCAGCTGGGCCGGCTCAAGAACTGGCTGTCCAAGCACCACCTGCTGGTCATGGCCGGGCTGCTGGTGGTCTTCGGGGCCCTGCTGATCAGCCACGGCGTGCGCGGCATCCTCGGCCACTGAGCGCGCTACGCGTAGCCGGCCACCCTGGCGGACAGCGCGCGGTGGCGTTGCTGGCGGAAGCCGGGCCGGAAGCCGTCGGTCCACGGTTTGCGGGGGCCCGCGAAGTGCATGATGCGCACGTCCGCGTCGGCCGGCTGCGGGGACTGTTCGAGCAGGAAGCTGCGCATGTTGTTCCAGCGGTGCGGCAGGCGCAGCCAGCGGCCGTACGCCACGAGGTTGAGCGCGTCCTGGTCCGGGAAGCGCAATCGGCCGGCGTACGCGGCCAGGTAGTCCATGCAGTGCGCCGACACCTGCTCGCGCCGCCACACGGGCAGGTTCATCAGCAGCACACCGGAGTTGAAGTAGGGCGCGTCCGGGTCGTGCTCCGGGCCGGACCCGGGCACGCCGCCGTGCGTGGCGAACGTGGCGGTGAACGCGTCGCGTACGGCTGCCAGCGGCGCGTCGCCGAGGTCGATCTCCCACAGTGGTGACAGGTCTCCGCAGACGTGCACGTCGGCGTCGAGGTAGAGCAGCCGCCGCGCCTGGTCGCCGATCAGGTCGGGCAGGAGCAGGCGCAGGTACATGCCGGTGCTGACATAGGCGAGCCAGTCTTCGTCGACCACGGGCAGGTCGCGGAAGTCGTCGCCGGTGGTGAGCAGCCGCAGCCTGCCGCGCCCGGCGAGCTGCCGGCGCAGCGCGGGCTCCCGCTCCTTCGCGACGTCGGCCGTGGTGAGCAGCCAGAACGTGAGATCGTCGCGCCCGGGGTGACAGTCGAGCACGGATTCGACGGCGACCTGGGCGTGGTCGGCGTATGCCTCGTCGAAGGCGAAGGCAATGTCCATAGGACATTGTCTATCATAGATCTAAGGATTTTACACTGTGCACATTCCGTTCTTAACCGACATTCGTCAACTCCTTGCATTGCGCCCCTGCGGTCACTTCGCCCCGAGCAGGTCGATGAGCTGGGACGCGTTGCGCTGGGCGTAGTCGGAATAGCAGTTGTTCATGAGCACGTGGGTCTGCTCGGCCTCGCCGGCCAGCTCGCGCAACTTCGGCGCCCAGTCCTTCAGCTCGCGCGGCGAATACAGGTAGCCGAACTTCTCGTGGATGTCCCTGCTGGTCCACTTGTCGCTGTGACCGTGGAAACGGACCGCGGCCAGGTCGGCCGTGGCGGCCAGCACGGGCGGCACCGAGTTCTTGTGCCCCTGCGGCATGTCCACGCAGACGTAGGGCAGCCGGTGCTCGCGCAGGAAGGCCAGCGTCTCGGCGGCGTTGTCGTCCTTGAACCACGACTCGTGGCGCAATTCGATGCCCACCCGCAGCGGCGCGCAGCGCTTGGCGACCTCGATCAGGTACTGCTTGTTGTCGCGCCGGATGGTGAACCACGGCGGGAACTGGAACAGCACCATGCCGAGCTTGCCCGCCTCGACCAGCGGATCCAGCGCGGACAGAAACCGGCTCCAGACTTCTTCGTAGGCCTGCGGCCGCAGCCCGTCCGGGTACACGTTGGGCTTGTCGGTCTCCGGGCGCAGATCCTTCGGCAGCGCGCTCACCTTGGTCGGATGCCCCGTGAGCATGCTGAACGCCTTGATGTTGAACACGAAGTCCTTCGGCGTACGCGCCGCCCACAGCTCGACCGTGCTCTCCGCCGGCACCGCGTAATAGGTCGCATCCACCTCCACCAGCGGAAACTTGCGCGCGTAGTACCGCAGCCGCTCCTCCGGCGTCTTGGCCGTCTCGGGATACCACCCCGACGCCAGCAAGGTGCTGTCCGTCCACGAAGCGGTCCCCACCCGGATCTCGCCCATGCCCGCCGCATACCCCGCCCAGCCCCGACCCATGCCCCCCGCGTTGATCATGAACTTATGGCACGGCTCGGCGGCGTGTCGTGCCCACAACTTCATGATCGATCTGCGCGTTGTTCGGCGGCCGGGCGGAGATCGCTGTTTCCGGTCAAGATCTGTGGTCTTACTGAAGGTTCTGACCGGAAACAGCGATCTCCGTGACCCGCCCGTCGATTTCAGCGCCTTCCCCCGCCTGGCCGACCGGTCGGTCACTTCCTGACCGGCCCGCTCCACGCCCCACCCTTTCCGCGGGCACCGGACCGGTGGATCGATCATGAAGCTGTGGACAGGACTCGCCGTCGAGCCGTGCCATAAGTTCATGATCAACGCGGTGGGGCGTGGGTGGGGAGTGGGTGGGGCCGGGGTGGGGTCAGGGGGACTCCAGCCGGGGGAAGAGGGGGGTGACCGGGGGTAGGGGGCCGTCGGGGGTGGCGGTGCACTGGGCGGTGATCAGCGCGGATGCGCCGGGCAGGAACGGGGCCAGGAGGTCGGCGAAGGTGAGGCAGGCGCCGAGTAGAACCGACAGGGCGGCGTCGAGCTGTGCCGTGGCGGCGGGGTCGCCGCCGCGTTCGGCCTTGGCCAGGTCCCAGGGGCGTACCCGGTCGATGTGGCGGTTGGCCTCCTCGACGACGGCCCAGGCGGCGGCCGTGGCGCGGCGGAAGTCGAAGTCCTCCAGGGCTGCCGCGATCAGCGCGGGCGCGTCCGCACACGCGGCGACCAGGTCCTTCGCGTCCGCCGCGGCGGGGACGGTGAGGTCGACGCGGCCGGCGCGGAAGCGGTGGGCCATGGTGACGATCCGGTTGACCAGGTTGCCCGCGCCGCCCGCGAGGTCCTCGTTGGCGCGGGCCACCAGCCGGGAGACGGTGAAGTCGGCGTCGCCGACCCGGGGCACCTCGCGCAGCAGCCAGCACCGCAGCGCATCGGTGCCGTAGGTCTCGGCGAGCGCCACGGGGTCGACGGTCGCCCCGGAAGATTTGCTGATCTTGCGGCCGTCGGCGGTGAGGTAGTCGTGCACCAGGATGTCGGTGGGCAGCGGCAGCCCGGCGGACAGCAGCATCGCCGGCCAGTACACGGCGTGGAAGCGCAGCACGCCCTTGCCGATCACGTGCACCCGCCGGTCCGCGCCCTCCCACCAGGCGCGGTACGCCTCCCCGTCGCCGCCGTAGTCGAGGCTGGTCAGGTAGTTGCCCAGCGCGTCCCACCAGACGTAGATCACCTGGTCGGGGTCGCCGGGCACGGTGATGCCCCAGCCGCGGGCCCGCTGCTGCGACCGCGAGATCGAGAAGTCCCGCAGTCCGGCGTCGATGAACGCGAGCACCTCGTTGCGCCGCGACTCCGGCTCGATGCGCAGCCGGCCGCTGGCGATCGCCTCCCGCAGCGGCGTGGCGTACCTCGACAACCGGAAGAACCAGTTCCGCTCCTCGATGCGCTGCGGCGGCACCCCGTGCTCGGGGCAGTGCCCCGCCCCGTCGAGTTCGTCGGGGGTCAGGTAGTGCTCGCAGCCCACGCAGTACAGGCCGGTATAGGTGTCGCGGTAGAGGTCGTGCGCGCAGGCCCGCCAGAACCGTTCGACGCCCGGCCGGTGGCGTGGGTCGCGGCTGGTCCGGATGAAGTCGTCGTACGACAGCCCGAGCGGCTCGCGCAGCCCGGCGAACGCGGCCGCGTTGGCGTCGACGAACTCCTGCACGCCCACGCCCGCCTGCTCGGCGGCGAGCACGTTCTTCAGCGAGTTGTCGTCGGTGCCGGTGAGCAGCCTGACGTCGTCGCCGAGGGTGTGCCGGTGCCGGGCGAGCACGTCGGCCTGCACCGCCTCCAGGGCGAAGCCGAGGTGCGGGGCGGCGTTGACGTACGGGATGGTGGTGGTGAGGTAGAAGCGGGTCATCGTTTCCTCCTGGCTTGAGATGAAGCCGGAGCGTCGACCCGTGCCGAGGCCCCGGACTCGGGCCTCGCGGTCGTGAACGCGCGTGTCAGCAGCCCCGGAAGCGGGGCATCATCACCTGGCACGACGAGTAGATCACGGCGTCAAGGTAGCACCGGGCGGTCCTGCGGGCGAAACGGTTTTCGATGTCGACCTATCGACATGTTCCACTGGATGAGTAGTTGTTGAAGCGCTCTCCCGAAACCTTCAGGATCGGACGGTAAGCCCCGTGAGAGCGCGGCCCCGCCGCCGAAGGAGTGACATGTCCGGCGGAGATCCGCGGCTGAGTGTGCTCATCCCGACGTTCGGCGACGCGCACACGCTGGCGCTGACCCTGTCCACGCTGCGCACGCAGACCCTGGACCCCGGCCTGTTCGAGGTCGTCGTGGTCAACGACGGTTCCGATCCGCTGCCGTATGCCGAACTCGCCGCCGCGGCGTACCCCTTCCGGTTCCGGTTCGACAGCCTGCCCGCGAACCTGGGGCGGGCGGCGGCGCGCAACCAGGCGGTCCGGCTGGCCGCCGGTGAGCTGCTCTGCTTCCTCGACAGCGACGTGCTGGCCGAGCCGCACCTGCTGGCCAGGCACCTGGCCTTCCACGACGGGCGCGACGGACCCTCCGTGCTGATCGGCAAGCGCTACGAGGGTGACTGGGCGGTGCTCGCGGCCGCGCAGGCGGGTGAGCCGCTCACGCTCGACCTGGTGCGGCCGGTGCACGAGGACTTCCGGTTCCGGGTCCCCGGCCGCGACAGCGAGCCGGAGCAGTGGCTGGCCGGTGCGCCGTGGGTGTTCGCGCTGACCAACAACGTGTCCATGCCCCGGCGCACGGTCCTCGACGCGGGCCTGTTCGACGAGGCGTACGGGGCGCGCTGGGGGTTCGAGGACACCGACCTGGCGTATCGCATCCACCACGTGCTCGGCGACGCCGGGTTCGGCTACGACGGCCTGGCCGCGGGGTTCCACGTGCCCGCGGTGCGCGACCTGACCAACCTGGCGGGCGACTACCAGGAGAACCTGGAACTGTTCCGGCGCAAGCACCGCAGCCTCGCCGCGGAGCTGGTGGACATGCCCGCGCCGGGCGACGTAACCCGCAAGATCCGGCACTACCGCCGGGCGCTGGCGTGCTGCGCCGAGTTGGGGCTCGGCCGGCTGCCGGAAGTGTCGCCGCTGCTGGACGCCGAGCTGGCCGGGGCAGTGCTGTGCCAGGCGTTCGGCACCGGGGAGGTGGCGCTCGGCGAGGGCTCGGTGACCTACGACCACGGGCGGCCGGAGTCGGAGACCAACCTGCACCTGCTCGGGGTGTGGTCGCCGTACCCGGACGGCACGTTCGACGCGGTGGTGAGCGTGGACGTGTGGCGGTTCCTGGAGCAGCGGGAGCTGTCGCGTTTCCTGCGGCTGGCGCTGCGCCAGGCGCGCGAGGTGGTGCTGGTCTACACCGGCGGGCCGGCGGAGAAGGCGTTCACGGCGGACGTGCCCGCGCTGACCAGCCCGGACTTCTTCGGGTCGCTGCTGCGGCGTCGTTACCCACAGGCGCGCACCGACCATTTCGGAGACGTGGTGTTGTTCCGCGTCACAGCGCCTTGACCTCAAGCGTGCTTCACCTTGCAAGATCGGATGCATGGCTGAGAGCAGTGAATACGGCTACCTGAGCACCGTCGGCCGCAACACCGGCCAGTGGCACACGGTCGAGATCTGGTACGCGGCCCGGGGCGGGGTGATCTATCTGCTGTCCGGCGACCGCGAGCGGGCCGGCTGGGTGCGCGACATCCTCGCGAACCCGCAGGTCTTATGGCGGGTCGGCGGTCCACGCGAGCTGACGCCCGACGGCGCGGTGCCCGCCGAGGCCCGCCCCGTCGCCGAGGACCCGTACGCCGAGGCGGAGGCCCGCCGCCTGCTCACCGCCCGTTACCAGGGCTGGCAGGAGGGCGACGAGCTGTCCGGCTGGGCGAGCACCGCGCTGGTCGTGGCCGTACACCCGTCGTACTGACCGCGGACCGTGCCGCCGCCGGGCAGGCGAGCGCCCGGCGGCGGCGCGGCTCAGGGTGCGCAGATGGCGTAGACGGTCGTCGTCCAGGTGCCTGCGTAGCCGGTCTGGTCCTCGTGGGCGGCCACGTCGACCCCGGCGAGCGCGCCGGCTCCGAACAGGCCGATCCGGTTGAGATGCAGTTGGCGCAGGACGGTGCCGTCACCGCCGGGTCCGCCGCCGACCTTGGCTCCCGCTCCGTGCACCTTCGTGCCCGCCGGACAGGTCACACTCAAACCCTTGTTGATCGACGAGGAGACGCTCTCGGCCCAGACGGTCTGCTGCCCGATCGGGTTCGCGCAGATCGCATACGACCAGACCCCGTAGCCGCCGGTGACGTTCTCGTCAGGGGCGACACCGGCCGAGGCCACCTGAGGGCTGCCGCCGGGGAGGATGTAGATCAGCTTGTAGCGGTACCCGCCGACCACTGCGCCGCCGAGGCCGACCACCTGCTTGTCGCCCGGGCAGAACGCCACGGAGTGGGCATAGGAGTTGCCGGGTGTCGTCGCGGACGTATAGTCGGAAACCACTTCCCAGCCGGCGATCGGGAAGCCGCAGATCGCCCAGGTGTACAGCGTCCAGTCGGCGGCGTAGGAGCCGTCCTCCATCGCGGCCGCGTAGTAGGAGTGGGTGGGCAGGCCGGGTGCGGCCGGGATCATCGCGGTCAGGCGGACCTCGTTGCCGCCGCCGACGATGTCGGCCCCGCCGCCCAGGATGACCTTGCCGGCGGGGCAGACGGCGTTGGCGGTCTTGGTCGACTCCGAGCCGGTCAGGCTGCTCCAGCCGATGGTCACGATGATGCCGGAGACGGCCTGGGCGGGTGCGGCGGCCGTCAGCGAGACGGCCGTGCCGAGCGTGACGGCGGCGAGAGCGGTGAGGAGCTTCGAACCACGGAACGAGCGCATGTGGCACCTCGCGGACTCATCGGCCCCGACGGCCGCCGGGGCCTGCGCGGTTCACAGTAGGAACCGGCCGGGACGCCCGCATCCGTGCAGCGCCAACCCGACACAGCCGCGCCGCGCACGGCAGCGGGGCAGCTTCGCACCGGCGAAGCCGCCCCGGATTCCTGCCGCGACGGTCAGCTCCAGCGGTGCGAGCTGGTGCGGTTGTCCATCGCGCCGCCGATGTACGACCTGGTCGACTCGTAGCCGACCGACGCGCCGCCGAAGCCGGTGTTCTCGTAGTGCTTGTCCCAGCAGTTGGCGTAGGTCTTGAACGACGTGATCAGGTTGTCCCAGCCGGCGGGCATGCTGCTGGCGAAGTAGTCGACGTTGCCGGTCGGCGTGCTGCAGTTGCCGGACGTGCCGGTCCAGATCAGATCCGAGCCGGTGTGGTTGCTGCCGCTGTACTCGATGCTGATCACCGTGTTGACGACGTTGACGCCGAACTTGGCGTTCAGGGCGTCGACCTTCGCCGAGACGCTGCTGCCCTTGGGCAGGTCGTAGAGCACGCCGCCGCTGGCGAACTGCAGCGCCTTGTCGAAGGTGTCGAAGCAGATCGCCTGCGGCTCGGCCACGTTGGCGCGGGCGACGCAGTGTTTGTCGACCGGCTCCGCAGCGGCGGCCGGTGCGGCCGGGGCGGTGAGGCCGACGACCGCGAACGCTGCGATCACCATTGCGGCCCGGTGGAGCTTTCGCATGATTCCTCCTGTGTCGATGGAGCGGTGACAACAGGTTCGGCCCGGGGCGTCACGGTGCCCTCAGCGTCGCATCATCGCGGGCAAGCCCAGCCGCGTCGCGGTAGGCGTCAAGAAGGGCACCTTCTTATACGCGGAGCGATAAGAAGGTGCCCTTCCTTGCAATTCACTTCAGCGGTCAGGGGGCGTATACCTCGAATTCGAAGAGGGAGTAGCCCCAGGCGGTGGCGCGGGTGGTGGCGTTGACGCGGACGTAGCGGCCGGAGCCGGTCAGGCCGGTGAGGTCGTCGACGCCGCCGTCACCGCCGGTGACGGACCGGATGGTGGTCCAGGTGCTGCCGTCGGGCGAGGTCTGGATCTGGTATGCCGACCCGTAGGCGGCCTCCCAGACCAGGCGCACCCGGCTGATGGAGTACGTCTGGCCCAGGTCGACGCGGATCGTCTGCGGGTCCGAGAACGCGCTGGACCAGCGGGTGGTGGTGGCGTTGCCGTCCACCGCCGCCGAGCCCGGGAACGTGGCGTTCTCGGTGCTGGAGACCAGCGTCGGCTTGTTCAGAGCCACGTTGACCGAGGGCTGGCTCGTGGTGCCGGTGTAGGGCAGCACGACCCGGGACTGGTTGCCGATGCCGAGGGTGGTCGCCCCGTTGCCGATGGCGCTCCAGATCTCGACCCGCACCGAGCCGTTGGCCAGCGCGGCGAACGAGCCGGTGCTGGTCTTCACCCCGAACGCCTGGGTGTAGTGCTCGTAGCCGGCGACCGGGTCGGTGGGGAAGTAGTTGTACGTCTCCAGCCGGTCCCAGCTGCCGTTGCCGGTGAAGTCGTACGACACCCGGACCTGGGTGGCGTTGCCGACCCCTGCGCCCGCGTCGACGTACATGTCGAAGTTGGTGGCGCCGCCGTTGTGCGTGGCGTTGAGGCCGGTGGCGGTGAACACCTGCGGGTTGGTGGGCACGCCGTCCCAGTTGCCGTTGGCCGCGACCACGGTGGCCGTGCCCGCGCCGCCCGCGGTGCCGGGCAGCCCGCCGCCGGAGACCAGGTAACGCGTGGCGGCGAAGGTGCCGGGCGGGTTCGGCGAGGTGGACGGGCTCGGCGACGGCGGAGCCGACGGCGACGGGCTCGGCGAGGCGGGCGGCGACGACGGCGGGTTCGACGGCGACGGGTTGCCGCCGCCGCAGGCGTTGCCGCCGGTCCAGGTGAACGCGCCCGAGGTGACCGTCTTGCAGGCGGGCACGTTCAGCGTGGTGCCGTTGGAGAAGGTCACCGTGATCGCCGTGTTGGCGATGTTGGAGGCCACGTACGTGCGCACGCCCGACTTGTTGAACACCTTGGCCAGCGGGTGGTTCGCGGTGATCGACGTGTCGACGTTGCCCAGCGCCGCCAGGTTGCGGATCCAGTGGTAGGTGTGCGCCTTGGACTCGCCCTCCTCGGAGGTGAAGCCGCTGTTGGCGTTGAAGTTGTTCAGCGCCGTGGTGCCGTTGCCCAGGGCCAGGAACTCCCAGAGGATGTCCTGCCAGACCGTGGGCGCGCCGCCGTTGTTGGTGACCAGCTCGTTGTAGTTGGTCGACACGTACGCCGGGTTGTCGCCGAGGTAGAAGTGGCCGCCGGTGATGGGCAGCATGTTGATGCCCTGGATCATCTCCGGCTCCCCGGAGAACCACGTCGCGTACGCGCCGCCGTCGCCCCAGACCATGCCGACCGTGTTGTGCCCGAAGGCGGCCGGGAAGTTCTGGTTGCGCACGTCGAACCAGTACTCGGCGATCGCCGCGGACTGCGTGGTGTAGATGAAGATGCCCGCGTCGCGCACGGCCGCGTTGCCGGTCGCCTGGCCCCACTGGATCAGGGCGTTGGCGAAGTTCATGCCCTCCGACGAGGACTCCTGGTTGTTGCCCGCGCCGAACGCGCCGTGCCCGGCGGCCCAGTCGTGACCGGCGTAGATGTCGAAGTCACGCAGGTACGGGAAGCGGGTGTCGGTGCGGTCGTAGTTGTTGGCGTCGCGGATCAGCAGGTCCACCATGCCGCCGTACTGGCTGCTGGTCGCCCAGGTCGGGTCGAACTTGGCCAGCGTCGCCGCGGCGGCCACGTAGTAGCCGTAGTGGAAGTGGTGGTCGTTGAGCTCCTGGTCGGAGCCGTACGAGGCCGGGTAGCCGAGCAGGGTGCCCCACGCGCTGTTGTAGTAGAAGACCCGGGTGGTCTTGCCCGCCGAGGCGGTGAACCAGTCGTTGAGCCGGGTGCGG
This sequence comes from Catellatospora sp. NPDC049133, assembly GCF_040648455.1. Classification (NCBI taxonomy): domain Bacteria; kingdom Bacillati; phylum Actinomycetota; class Actinomycetes; order Micromonosporales; family Micromonosporaceae; genus Catellatospora; species Catellatospora sp. NPDC049133. The sequence goes on along the minus strand of NZ_JBEZDT010000018.1, from coordinate 56,266 downwards.
ATGGTGCTCAGCGCGGTGTCGCGGATCGAGGTCAGGTTGAGCTGGTCGGCGATCTCCGCGATGCGCGCCGCCCGGCCCAGGCCCTTGCCGGTCCAGTAGGTGTCGTCGCCGCGGAAGTCGGCCGGGTTGCCCGCGACCGCGTTGAGGTAGTTGGTGATCGTGGTGAGGTCCGCGCCGGAGCTGTCGGCGACGGCGGGGATCTCCGGCAGCACGCCGGTGTACTTCATCGAGGTCGTGAACGAGCCGATCCCGGTGAGGATCTTCATCTGGCCGCGGGCGCTGGTGTACGTGTTCGCCAGCGGGGACGCGCCGGTCAGGCTGTTCCACTGGTGCGGGTACAGCGCCGCGACGGTGGCCGTCTGCGAGCCCTGCCGTGCCGTGGTGGTGAACGTGTACGTGGTGTTCAGCGTGCTGGCGGCCTGGTTGTAGCTGTAGGACACCCGGGTGCCGGTGACGTGCGCGTGGGCGTACTGGCCGTAGGTCGTGGCCAGCGCGGCCCGGTCGGCGCCGGCGGGCAGCACCGCGACCGAGAAGAAGCCCTGGCCGCCCAGCGTCGAGCTGATCGACGTGCCGCTGACGGTCCAGGTCGAGCCGGTCGGGGCGTACGCGACGTAGTCGCGCCCGTTGACGTTGAAGCCGATCTGGCCGCCGCTGTTGGACCACACGGTCGGCGTCGCGGCCGTGGTCAACAACGCGTTGCCGCCGGTGATCTGGAAGTACGCGAACGGCAGGCCGTGGCCGATGGTGGCCTTCATGGTTCGAGCGCCGTCACTCCAGTACGGCGTCACGGTCCAGTCGCTCCACCCGTCGACCTTGGTGTCGGGGGAGTTCAGCCCGGCCACGCCGACGAGCATGTCCTGCACGTACGGGTAGTGGAACTCGCCGGGACCGGTCGCGCTGCCGCTGATCGCGGCGGTGGTGTTGTAGGAGAACCCGAGGCCGCCCGCGAGCGTGTCGTAGGAGATCGGGTGGGCGTGCAGCGGCTCGCTGTAGCTGCAGTCGAACTTCTTGAACAGCAGCGAGGACCACCAGTCGTTGGTGGGCACGCCGCCGGCCGGGGCGTTGGCGGTGACGTACTGCCGCGGGTTGGTCGACAGCGACCCGCAGCCGACGGGCAGCGAGCGGCCCGCGGGCAGGCTGTCGAGGTAGCTGCCGGCGCCGACGGTGCCCGCCTGGGCGGTCTGCGCGACGGCGATGCCGAACAGGGCGGCGGACAGGACGGCGACCGCGCCGAGGACGAGGGCGCGGTGGCGCGCCCAGGAGTGGCGTCGGTGACCCGCGCGGCGTGCGACGCCTGGGGTCACGGACCGGATGGACGGTTCCATGTGCATGGCCTCCGGGGCTGGGGCTGGCATGGCGGGAGAAGCGGAGGAACGGTGTGCGGAGATCGCTGTGAGAGCGCTCTCTGCGCGCAAACTATCGGGCAACCCCTCGATACGTCAATGTTTCCGGGCCATGGCATCGGAGTTAATCCCGCGACGTGGACGGAGCGTGACGGTCGCGGGACGGCATAACGTAATACCGGCCCTGTGAGAGCGCTCTCACAGGGCCGGTATCGATGGCTCAGAGTGTCAGTGGCGGTGCCGGGTGGTGAAGGAGATGACGCGGTTCCAGGCGTCGGTGCACGCGTCGGCCCACTGCTCGAAGGAGCGGTCGAAGAACGAGTGCGGCGCGCCCTCGTAGACGTGCATCTCGGGGGCGACGCCGGCCTCCTCCAACTGCGCGGCGAACTTCTCGAACTCGCTCACCGGCGTCGAGTCCGCGCCCGCGACCAGCATCAGGATCGGCTTGTCCACCTCGTCGACGACGTCGGCGACCCGCGCCGGCTGGCCGTAGAAGCCGATCACCCCGGCCAGATCGAGGTCGCTGGCGGCCAGCCGCCACGACATGCTGCCGCCGAAGCAGAACCCGACGGTGTACACCGACGCGTCCGGCTCGGACTCGCACAGCACCGCCATCGCGGCCGCCGTGTCGGCGTACACGTGCGCGGGCGTGACCTGAGGCATGTGTTCCATGTAGGGGAAGCTCTCGTCGCGCTGGGCCACCCCGGCGGTGCGGCCGAAGTAGTCGATCGCGACCGCCTCGTACCCGGCCTCGGCCAGGCGCTGGGTCAGCCCCACGTAGAACGGGTGCAGGCCGCGCACGTCCGGCAGTACGACGATCTTCATGCCGTTCGGGGTCGCCGGGATCGCGCGGTATGCCGCGAGGGCGTTGCCGTCCTCGGCGTGCAGTTCGAGCGGGCCGTGCCCGGCGACCGCGCCTGCGTTCGGGGCCTGCGGGGCCTGGCTGTCGTCACTGTGGCACATCGGGTGCTCCTTGGCTGCGGTAGGAGTTGCCCCGCCGCCGCGCCTGTCCGGCGGCGACCAGGGCGTCCAGGTGGGACCGGGCGACGGCGGCGGTCCAGCCGTACGCCCGCGCGAGCTGCCCCGGGCTCGCCTCGACGGCGGTCTCCAGGTAGCGGCGCGCGGCCGCGGGGGCATCCTGCCCGCCGCCGACGTCGAAACGGCGGCAGGTCAGGTCCACGATGGAGGCCGGCCAGCCGGCGCGCTGCTCGCGCACGCCAGCGGACGTTAACAGCAGGCGGCGCTGCAGTTCGGTCATGGCGCGCTCGTACGCGGCCCGGTCGCCGATCAGCTCGCGCAGCGCGCGCGAGGTCAGTGGCCCGGTGAGCAGCGCCCGCGCGATCTCGTGCGCCTCGCGGGGCAGGTCGAGGTCCTCGTGGTCGTCGGGCTCGCCGGGGCCGGCGTACAGCGCCCGCAGCAGGTCGGGGGAGAGCAGGCTCGCGCGGCGGAACAGGAACTTGCCGTACCAGGCGAGCCCGGCCTCGGGCAGCGCGTCCTTCCAGGTCCAGACGGTGGACTCGGCCTCACCCATACCGTCGGCCCAGGCCACGGCGTCCTCGTCGGCGACGGTCTCGTACAGCGAGGGCGCGAGCGCGTTCGCGGCGGGGAACAGCAGCGCGCAGCCGACGCCGTCGACGAACCGGCCCGCGTCCTCGACGGTCTCCGGTCTGGTCTCGGGCAGCCATCGGTCGCCCCGGGCGCGGGCCAGGGCGAGTTCCTGATCATCGACCATGCGCCGGAGCCTAACCGCCACCTCCGACGTCCCCGACCCGCGCTGCGCCGCTCCCCGCCCGTCGTGCCGCCAGTGCCTTCCGCGCGTCTGCCGTCCTGTTCGTGGCTGCCCGGCCGATCGCGCCCAGTCCCGGCGTGTCCGTCCGCGAACACATCGCCCGGTCGCGCTGCGAAGATCGTCCGACTTGCCGGGCAGATGGGCGAATCATGAAGCCGGATACCCACATCTGCCGGGCAATTCGGATGATCTTGATGGGTTGGTCGGGCCTGATAGGGCGATTAGTCCGTTTCTTCCGGATCGGGCTTTACGCGTGGTGGCGGATGTTTCGGACCCCCGTTTGGCGGAGTCTTGTTCAGGTGAGGACGTCCGGTGCGCCGGGCGGCCCCAGGCGCCCTCAGACCCCGGGCGCCCATGGAGGAGGAGATCGACTGTGTACGTCAACTCTGATCTGGCGCTGTGTCTGGTGGACGAGGCATCTGCCGGTCGCGCCGACGACGCCGACAAGGTGTGGCGTTCCGCGATCCGTGAGGCCATCGCGTGCAATGTTCCGATCGAACATGTGGCGAGCAGGGCAAACGTCTCGATCGAGGAGATCCTCTCGATCGTGAGCGAGACCCAGGTCGTGCCGGCGTGACCCCGGCCGTCCGTACCGAGGCGATGTTCGCCTTCTCTCTGCGGGCCTCCGCAGAACCCGCGCCGGCATCGACCGCCGGCGTGGACGTGGAAACGATCAAGGCACGTGGCGGACGGGGCGTGCCGCGAAAGTCGCCCCGGAGTCCGTGGAGCACCCCGCCGTCGCGCGGGTGATCCGGGCCGGGAGCAGCGTCGCTCCCGTTGCCGTCCGCCCAGCCTGAATACCTGCTTACAGATGGCCCCGACCTCGGTCGGGGCCATCTTCGTGTGCTGACTCGTTAGCCCCTGCGGACTGCACACACGGGTGAGGAGAGGCGACACGTGAACAGGGTTCTCGTCGAGAAGCGGCCGCCCGGCACCACGTCCCCGGTCACGCCGGCTGTGCCGCGCCTGGTGGCCTGGGCAGCGCTCGCCGGAGCGGGCCTGACCGTGCTCGCCCTGGTCGCGATGCTGCTGCGGCGGCTGCCGACCGGCTCGCGCCTGGCCGGGTGGACGTACCCGTACGACCGCGCGGCGGGGGAGTGGCACGTGGTGTGGCCCGCGCTCGTGGTCGCGCCGGTCGTGCTCGGGCTGCTGTGGCTGTCGCGGCGGCTGCCCCAGCGCCTGGACGTGGCCGTGGCCGCGGGATGGTTCGTCGCGGTGATCCCGCTGCAGCTGCTGCTGCGGGTGTACGCGCTGCCCTCGCTCGGCGACGTCGTGGCCAGCGACCGGGCCAACTCGTTCTACTCCCCGTCGCAGCGCTGGGGGATCGGCGAGTTCATGGGGAATTACATGGGGCTGGTCGAGCAGCTCCCGCCGCACGCGCGCACCAACATGCCCGGCAAGACCCTGCTGTACTTCCTTCTCGACGCCATCGGCCTCGGCCCGGCCGCGATGGGCGTGGCCGTGCTGGCGCTGGCCAACGTGTCCGCCGTGCTGCTGTGGCTCATCGTGCGCGACCTGACCGGCGACCGCCGCATCGCGCTGTACACCCTGGTCCTGGGCTTGTTTCTGCCCGGCGTGCTGTACTTCGCGCCGGTGCTCAACGCTGTCTCCCCGGTGCCGATCCTGCTCGCGCTGTGGCTGCACGTGCGTTTCCTGAAGACCCGCCGGTACAGGTACGCCCTCGGGCTGGGCGGGGCGCTCTACCTGGTCGTCTTCTTCGAAGCCCTGCCGCTGGTGCTGGGCATCGTGTTCGCGGCGCTGCTTGGCGTCGCGCTGCGACAGCGCTCGCTGACCTGGCAGGACGGGTTGCGCCTGGTCGGGTTGGCGCTGGCCGGGTTCGCCGCGTGCTACGTGCTCATGCGCGGGCTGTTCGGCTACGACCTGTTCGACAACTTCGCGTACGTACTGGCCGACGCCAACGACTTCAACGCGCGCTGGCGGCCGTACGGCATGTGGGTCACCCGCAACCTGTGGTACCTGGCGTTGGCTGCCGGGATCGCGTCCTGCGTGCTGCTCGCGGCCGCGACCTGGGACGCGGTACGCAGCCGGTCGGCGCACCCGGCCGCGGTGCTGACCCTGTCCGGGATCGCCGTGCTGGTCGTGCTCGACCTGTGGGGCATCAACCGTGGCGAGACGGTCCGCCTCTGGATCTTCCTGGCCGTGTACCTCCAGATCGCCGCCGCCTGGCTCTGCGCCCGCACCGAACGCTTCTGGCCCGCCGCCGTCCTCGTCTCCGCCGCCGTCCTCCAGTCCGGCATCGGCTCCGCCATGATCGGCTTCGTCCGCATCTGACCCCGCCGGCCGCCGCCGGTCAAGATCGCCCGACTTGCCAGGCACCTGTGCGTATTCGAGTTCAAGATACGCACACCTGCCTGGCAAGTCGGGCGATCACGCGTCCTACCGGCACGGCGGTCAAAATTATTGCTGGGGTGTAACGGGTTTGGGGGTCAAAATTTTTGTTGGTTGGGATTGACACTTTGGAGTGTGGGTCGTAATTTTCTTCATCAACGGACCGCGATGAAGGGAATTGTTGTGCAGGGTGTGATCGGCCGGATGCGGATGGAGCTGCCCAACCTGCCCGACGCGTTGCAGCGGGTGGCGGAGCAGATCCTGGAAGACCCGGCCATCGCCGCGCAGGCCTCCATCGTGGACCTCGCCGAGCGGGCCGGCACGTCGACCGCGACGGTGACCCGGTTCTGCCGGGTGCTGGGGTTCAAGGGATACGCGGCGCTGCGGGTGGCCATCGCGACCGAGAGTGGGCGCGAGGCGCAGGCGCGCTGGGAGACCGACATCGACCGGGAGATCGAGCCCGGCGACCCGATGGACCGGGTGCTCGGCGTGATCGCGAGTGCGGACGCCCGTGCCATCCAGGAGACCGCGGCCCGGCTCGACCTGGCCCAGGTGGCGCGGGTCGCCGACGCGATCGCCGGGGCCAACCGGGTGGAGCTGTTCGGGCTCGGCAGCAGCGGCACCGCCGCTCGTGAGCTGGCGTTCCGGCTGGAGCGCATCCGGGTGCCCTGCTGGCACCGGGAGGACGCGCACAAGGCGCTGACCAACGCTGCGCTGCTCGGGCCGGGTGATGTCGCGATCGGACTGTCGCACAGCGGGCGCACCCGCGAGGTCATCGAGGTGCTCGCCGAAGCCGCCGACCAGGGCGCGCTGACCGTCGCGGTGACCTCGTTCGACAAGTCGCCGCTGGCCGAGGCCGTCGACGTGGTGCTGACCACGGCGGTGCACGAGACCACGTTTCGGCTCGCGGCGCTGTCGGCGCTGCACGGCCAACTGGTCGCCCTCGACCTGATCTACGTCGCGGTGGCGCAGCGCACGTACGCGCGTACCACCGAGGCTTTCGAGGTGACGGCGCGGGCGGTGCAGGCGCACCGGTTGCACGACGAGCCGACCTCGCACCGCCGCCGCGCCGCCCGGGAGGCCGCCGACCTGTCGCGGCCGGTCGTCCCGCGCAGCGCCGCGGACTGATCGCGGGGCGGACAGCCGGGACCGGGCCGCCGGGGACCGGGGCCGCCGGGGGAGAACGTCAGGCGGCCACGTGGCGGACCGGTCCCGGTGGGGCGATCGGGCAAGGCAGCACAACGAAGGAGCGAGATGAACGCGCAGACGTACCTGGAAGCCATCACCGAGCTGGTCGGCAAGGTGGGCGCCGAGCAGGCCGGCAACGTGCAGCGGGCCGCGGACCTGATCACCGACAGCCTGAACGCGGGCGGGGTGGTGCAGGCCTTCGGCAGCGGCCACTCCGAGGCCCTCGCGATGGAGATCGCGGGCCGGGCCGGCGGGCTGGTGCCGACCAACCGCATCGCGCTGCGCGACATCGTGCTGTGGGGCGGCGAGCCGGTCGAGGTGCTGGAGGACCAGCTGCTGGAGCGGCGCACCGAGGTGGCGCACCGGCTCTACGAGCTGGCCCCGATCGAGCCCGCGGACGTGTTCGTGCTGGCCTCCAACTCCGGCATCAACGGAGTGGTGGTCGAGCTGGCGCTGCTGATCAAGGAGCGCGGGCACGGGCTGATCGCGGTGACGTCGCTGGAGCACACCGCGCGTTCGGAGCCGCGGCACCCGTCCGGCAGGCGGCTGAGCGAGATCGCCGACGTGGTGCTCGACAACGGCGCCCCGTACGGCGACGTGATCCTGGACAACCAGTCCGGCGCGGTGTCGTCGGTGACCGCGGCCGTGCTGGCCCAGATGGTCGTCACCGAGGTGGTCCGGCGCCTTTCGGAGGCGGGGCAGACCCCGCCCATCTACCTGTCCGCGAACATCGCGGGCGGCTATGAGCACAACCAGCAGTTGGAAGCGCGATACGCCGGGCGCATCCGGCGTATCGCGTAACACATCAACCCCTCCTGAAGTGCATGAAGGGCGACACGATGAACCTTACAAGACGTAGCGCGCTGGCCGGAGTGGCCGCGGTCGCGGCGAGCACGGGCCTGGCGGCCTGCGCCACCGCGGGCGGCGATGACGGCGACAAGGTCAAGCAGGGCGACACCAGCGCGGAGAACCCGCTGGGCGTCTCCGGCGAGGCCGCGCTGGAGGTCGTGATCTTCAAGGGCGGGTACGGCGACCAGTACGCGATCGACGCCGGCACCAGCCTCAAGCAGAAGTTCCCGAAGGTCGCCGTCGACCACAAGGGCATCCAGGGCGTCGGCGAGGTGCTCCAGCCCCGGTTCGTCGCCGACAGCCCGCCGGACGTCGTCGACAACAGCGGCGCGGGCCGCCTCGACCTGGCCACGCTCGTCTCGGCCGGCAAGCTCACCGACCTGACGTCGCTGCTGGACGCGCCGAGCCTGGACGACCCGGCCAAGAAGGTCCGCGACACCCTGATGCCGGGTGTGATCTCCGACGGCACGTTCGACGGCAAGCCGCTGGTGCTCAACTACTCGTCGGTGCTGTGGGGCGTCTGGTACTCCAAGTCGCTGTTCGCCAAGCACGGGTGGACGTTCCCGAAGACGTGGGACGAGATGCTCACCCTCAACGACGAGATCAAGAAGGCCGGTCTGCACCCGTGGACCTGGCAGGGCAAGTACCCGGAGTACCTCAACGACCCGCTGGTGTCGCTGGCGGCCAAGGCCGGCGGCTTCGACCTCGTGAAATCGATCGACAACCTGCAGCCCGGGGCGTGGCAGAGCCCGGCGATGCTGGCCGCCGCCGAAGCCATTTACCAGCTCGCGGTGCGTGGGCACATCATGCCCGGCTCGGAGGGCCTGTCCCACACCGAGGCGCAGAACGCCTGGTGCAAGGGCCAGGTCGCGTTCATCCCGTGCGGGTCGTGGCTGGAGGGTGAGCAGCAGGCGGTCACCCCGGCCGGATTCGACATGGTGATGGGCACCGTGCCCGCGCTGACCGGCTCGGACAAGCTGCCCAACGGGGCGGTCATGGCGGCCAGCAGCGAGTCGTTCATCGTGCCCGCCAAGGCCAAGAACGTGCCCGGCGGCCTGGAGTTCCTGCGGCACCTGTTCTCGCAGAAGGTGGCGCGCGGCTTCGCCGAGAGCGCCAAGGCGCTGCCGGTGGTCACCGGCGCGACCGACGGGCTGAGCCTGAGCAGCGGTCTGGGTTCGGTCGCCGAGGCGGTCAAGGCGGCCGGTCCGAACGTGTTCAGCTACAAGTTCCGGACCTGGTACGCGCCGCTGAGCAAGGCGCTCGACGACGCCACCGGCGAGCTGGCCACCAAGCGGATCAACCCGCAGCAGTGGGCCGAGCGGGTGCAGAAGGCCGCCGACGCGGTCGCCAAGGACAGCTCCATCGTCAAGCACCAGCGGTGAGTGGCCATGCGGCACGGCAAGTACCGGTTCCTGGTCGGGGCGCTGATCGTGCCCCTGGCGCTGTACGGCGTGTTCGTGCTGTCGCCGTACCTGCAGGCGTTCCAGTTGGCGTTCACGAACTGGAACGGCGTGGACAGCGCCCCGGAGTTCACCGGGTTCGACAACTTCGGCAAGTTGTGGGATGACCCGCTGTTCCTGGCGGGGCTGCGCAACAACGGGCTGATGCTGCTTGTCGTGCCGCTGGCCGTCATCGTGCTGGCGCTGGCGCTGGCCGCCGCCACGAAGGGCACCCGGGTCTACCGGGTGGTGTACTTCTTCCCGCAACTGCTCAGTGTCGCGATCATCGCGGTGCTCTGGCAGTTCGTGTACACCCCCAACAGCGGGCTGCTCAACGGCGCGCTGTCGGCGGTGGGCCTGGGCTCCTGGCGCAAGTCCTGGCTGGCCGAGCCGGATCTGGCGCTGTGGTGCGTGATGGCCGTGATGATCTGGTCGTCGGTGGGCTTCTACGTGGTGCTGTTCTCGGCCGCGATGGAGTCGGTGCCCGACGACATCATGGAGGCCGCCGCGATCGACGGGGCCGGCCCGATGACCGTGTTCCGGCGCATCACGCTCCCGCTGATCTGGGAGAGCGTGCAGGTGGGCTGGATCTACCTGGGCATCGCGGCGCTCGACGGGTTCGCGCTGGTGCAGATCATGACGGTCGGGCCGGGCGGCCCGGACAACAGCACCGAGGTCATGGGCCTGGGGCTGTACCGGACCGCGTTCACCTTCGGCAAGTTCGGCTACGCCTCGGCGATGGGGGTGGCGATCTTCTTCCTCACCCTGTCCATCGCCGTGCTGCTGCTGCGGGTCACCAAGCGGGAGCGGGTGGAGCTGGCATGAGGACCAAACACGCCTTCCTCACCCTGTGGGCCGCGCTGGTGACGCTGCCGCTGCTGTGGGCGCTGATGTCGTCGTTCAAGACCGATGCCGAGATCTTCGACAGCCCGTGGACGCCGCCCGCGTCGCCGCGCTTCGACAACTGGTCGCGGGCCTGGGAGCAGGCCTCGATCGGGCAGTACCTGTTCAACACGCTGATCGTGGTCGGCGGCGCGCTGGCGCTGACCATGCTGCTCGGCGCGCTGACCGCGTACTGCCTGGCCCGCTACGAGTTCCCGGGCAACCGGTTCCTGTACTACACGCTGATCGCGGGCATGCTGTTCCCGGTGTTCCTGGCCCTGGTGCCGCTGTTCTTCGTCGTCGACAACCTCGGCATGCTCGGCACCTACCACGGGCTGATCCTCGTGTACGCCGCGTACGCCCTGCCGTTCACGGTGTTCTTCCTGCACGGCTTCTTCCGCTCGCTGCCCGGCGCCGTCGCCGAGGCCGCGTTCATCGACGGCGCGTCGCACGCCGGGGTGTTCTTCCGGGTCATGCTGCCGATGGCCCGCCCCGGGATGGTCAGCGTGGGCATCTTCAACTTCCTCGGCCTGTGGAACCAGTACCTGCTGCCGAAGGTGCTCAACCCGGACCCGGACCACTACGTGCTCGCCCAGGGCCTCGCCGAGCTGGCGGTCAGCCAGGGCTACCGCAGCGACTGGAGCGGCCTGTTCGCCGGGCTGATCATCGCGATCCTGCCGGTCCTGCTCGCGTACGTCTTCTTCCAACGGCAGATCCGCGCCGGGCTGACCTCCGGCGCGCTCAAGTAACACCCACAGACCGCACGGACGGGCGCTGACGCCGAACTCGGGGAGAGTCTGCTTTCGGCGTGCCCGACCGTGCCCGCAAGAAGGCACTTCCCACGGACCGCGGGGGCAGAAGGACCCCGGCGCGCCGCCTCTCACGCGGCGCGCCGGGGCTGCCCACCACCGTAGTCCGCCACCCCGAAAGGAGAGAACAATGCCCCTCCGGAAACGTCCGCTCGTCGCCGCCATCGGCGCGACCGTCACGGCGCTGGCCGCCGGAACGCTCGTCGCGCTGACCGCGGGAACCACCGCGGTCGCCTCGGCGGCCGTCTGCAACGCCCTGTTCGACGACTTCAGCTACAGCGGCCCGGCCGACCCGCTGATCAACCAGCGTGGCTGGTCGGTGCGCACCAACTCCGGCGGGCCCGGCATCCCGGGCGCGTCCTGGCCGGCGTCCAACGTCTCGTTCCCGACCGTGGACGGCGCGAAGTCCCTGCAGTTGCAGGCGTCCACCGACGGCACGGCCGGCGGCACCAGCCAGGCGGAGTTCCTGCACCAGCAGAAGTTCTTCGAGGGCACGTACGCCTCGCGGGTCAAGTTCACCGACGCGCCGGTCTCCGGCAACGACGGCGACCACCTGGTGGAGACGTTCTTCACCATCACCCCGCTGGCCGCCCCGATGGACCCGAACTACGGCGAGATCGACTTCGAGTACCTGCCCAACGGCGGGTGGGGTGAGCCGTCGAACATCATGTACGAGACCACCTGGGAGACCTACCGCCCCGACCCGTGGGAGGCCGTCAACGCCCACGGTGAGCAGCGGCAGTCCTACGCGGGCTGGCACGACCTGGTGTTCACGGTCTCGGCCGGACACGTGAAGTACTACATCGACGGGACGTTGGTCGCCGACCACAGCGGCATCTACTACCCCGAGACGAACATGTCGATCAACTTCAACCTGTGGTTCATCGACTCGGCCGCGCACACCGGCGGCATGGCCACCTACCGCCAGCAGGTCGACTACCTGCTGTACACACAGAACGAGGTGCTCACCCCGGCGCAGGCCAACGCCCGCGTCGCCTCGTACCGGGCGCAGGGCGTCAGCCACACCGACAGCGTGGGCGCGGGCGGCACCTGCCCGACCGCGTCGCCGAGCACCGGCCCGAGCACGCCGCCGTCGTCCTCGCCGTCGGCCCCGCCGAGCACCTCGCCGTCCCCGTCGGCCCCGCCGACCGGTGGCACTGGCTGCGCCAACGCTCCGCTGTGGAACATCAGCGGCGTGTACCTCGGCGGCAACCAGGTCAAGTGGGAGCGCAGCGCCAACGGCAACCCCGGCGGACCGAAGTCCGGCGACGGCGTGCACCTGTGGCGGGCCCGCTGGTGGACGCAGGGCAGCGAGCCCGGCTGGACCCAGCAGTGGGAGGACCTGGGCCGCTGCTGAGCGGGTTCCCAGGTTCGACGTGAAGTGAAAGGATCAGCGCCCGTGACACTCGTCCTCGGCCTCGACGTCGGCGGCACGTCGTCGCGGGCGCTGATCACCACGCTCGACGGCGCCCGCGTCGGCTTCGGCCGAGCGGGTGCCGGCAACCCGGTCTCGGTGCCGCTCGCCGACGCCGTGACCTCGGTCGCTTCCGCCGTGCGGGCGGCACTGTCCGGGCTGGACCCGCGTGAGGTGTGCTCGGCCGTGATGGGCATCGCCGGCACCGGCCGGTTCGCCGACCCCGTGGTGGCCGACGCGTTCTCCGCCGCCTTCACCGAACTCGGGCTGACGGTCCCGGTGCGGCCGGTCGGCGACGTCGAGGTCGCCTACGCGGCCGGGACGCTCGAACCGTGCGGCACCGTGCTCATCTCGGGGACAGGGGCCATCGCCGCCCGGATCGAGGACGGGTTCATGACCACCACCGCCGACGGCATCGGCTGGCTGCTCGGCGACCTCGGCTCCGGCTTCTGGCTCGGCCGGGAGGCCGCCGCGCTGACCGCGCGTGAGCTGTACACCCGCGTCCCGGACGGCCTGCTGACCCGCAGCGTCGCCGAGACCGTGCTCGGCACGATCCCGGCCGCCCCCTCCCGCCAGGCGGCCGACGACCTGATCGGCGCCCTGCACGCCCAACCCCCGCGACATCTCTCCCGGCTCGCCCCACTGGTCAGCGCCGCCGCCGAACACGGCGACCCGCAGGCCCTCGCACTCGCCGACCGCGCCGCCGCCCACCTGACCGACACCCTCGCCGAGGTCCACACCACCGGCCCCGTCGTCCTGGCCGGCAGCGTCCTGACCACCTCCGCCCCCGTCCGCGCCGCCGTGATCCGCCACATCACCGCCCGCCTCCCCGCCACCACCGCCGTCCTCGCCGGCCCCGGCGAACAGGGCGCCGCCCGCCTCGCCGCCCGCCTTTAACCCACCCGAACGAAGGAAGGGCACCTTCTTATCGCTATGCGTAGAGGAAGGTGCCCTTCTTAACGCCGGGCGGTCGCAGGCTGCAGTGGTGATCGCCGTTTGCGGTCAAAAAGTGGGGACTGAGCGCAGGTCTTGACCGCAAACAGCGATCATCCGGCCGGAGCCGGAGCCGGAGCCGGAGCCGGAGCCGGAGCCGGAGCCGGAGCCGGAGCCGGGTGGGGCGGGGCTCGGTTAAGCACACTTGTTGTGCACAGCTCTTGTGCACAACAAGTGTGCACAGATACTGTGCATCACATGGACGACGAGTCGAACGCTGTTCCGCACAGCGTCGTGCACCTGAACGCCCTGCAGATTCGCACCCTGGCCCACCCCCTGCGAGCCCGCCTGCTGGGCCTGCTGCGGCTCGACGGCCCGGCCACCGCCACCACACTGGCCCGCCTGCTCGACACCAACACCGGCGCGACCAGCTACCACCTGCGCCAGCTCGGCGACGTCGGCCTGGTCGTGGAGGAGGCCGAGCTGGGCACCGGCCGCCAGCGCTTCTGGCGGGCCGCCCATGACACCAGCACCTGGCGGCCGACCGACTTCGACGACGACCCCGACGCTCGGGCCGCCGCCGCATGGATCGAGCACCAGCAGCTGAAACTCATGAGCGAGCAGGCCGAACGCTGGCTGGCGGCACAGCAGACCGCCCCGCAGGAGTGGCGGGAGGCCGCGACGATCAGCGACACCGTGCTGACCCTCGCGCCGTCGCGGCTGCGCGCCCTCAACGACGAGATCTGGGAGTTGATCGTGAAGTACCGGCAGGACCCCGCGTTCGCCGAGGAGGAGGGCGCCGCACAGGTCCACGTGTTCCTGGTGGACTTCCCGCGGGCGGAGGAGCTGCGGTGAGCGGGCTGACCGTCAAGCAGGTCCGCCGCCGCTTCCTGCTGCTGCACGGCCTGCGCTGGTTGCCCTCAGGTCTCATCATCCCGGTGCTGATCCTGCTCATGCAGGAGCGCGGGCTGACCCTGCCGCAGATGGGGCTGGTCTTCACCGCGCAGGGCATCCTGGTGCTGGCCCTGGAACTGCCCACCGGTGGCCTGGCTGACGCGCTCGGCCGCAAGCCGGTGCTGGCCACCGCATGGATCATCAACCTGATCTCGCTCGGGCTGTTCGTGGTGGCCGACTCGGTCGCGCTGTTCCTCGCCGTCTGGGCGCTGCAGGGCATCCACCGGGCGCTCGACTCCGGCCCACTGGAGTCCTGGTACGTCGACGCCACCCTGGCCGCCGACCCGGAGGCGAAGTACGAGTCGGGCCTCGGGTTCGCCGGCACCGTCATCGGTGTGGCGATCTCCGCCGGGGCGCTGCTCAGCGGTGGCCTGATCGCGCTGGGCCCGGTCGGCCCGTTCAGCGCGCTCACCGTCCCGGTGGTGGCCGCCACGGCGATGCAGGTGGTGGCTCTGGTCGTGCTGCTGGCGCTGATGGTCGAGGTGCGCCCGGCACGCGGCGCGGCCGCACTGCGGGCCTCGGTGCGCAATGCGCCCCGGATGGTCGGGCAGGCGTTCGGCCTGCTCCGCCGTTCCCGGGTGCTGCTCGCACTGGTGGCCGTCGAGCTGTTCTGGGGCTTCGGCATGGTCACCTTCGAGTCGCTGCTGCCGGTGCGGCTCGCCGAGGTCGTCGGCGACGCCGACCGGGCCGCCGCGCTGCTCGGCCCGGCGAACTCGGCGGCCTGGCTCGTGTCGGCGGCCGGGGCCGCGCTGACCCCGCTGCTGCTGCGCTGGCCCGGCGCCGCGCCCGGTGCCGCCCTGCTGCGGATCCTGCAGGGCCTGACCGTGGTGGGCATGGGCCTGTTCGCCGGGCCGGTAGGCGTCCTGGTCGCGTTCCTGGCCTGCTACGCGGTGCACGGCGCGTCGAATCCGCTGCACACCGGGCTGCTGCACCGCCAGGTCGACGGCCCGTACCGGACCAGTGTGATCTCGCTGAACTCGATGATGGGCCAGCCCGCCGGCGCGCTGGGCGGGGTCGTGCTCACCGCACTCGCCGCCGCGACGAGCATCAGCACGGCGATGCTGGTCGGCGCGGCGGTGCTCGCCGTCGCCGCCCCGCTCTACCTGCCCGCCTGGCGGGAGGCCAGGCGCAGGCCGGAACCGGCGCCGAGCGCCGCCGAGCTCTCGCCGGTCGGCTGAGGCGGGGGTCAGCCCGGGGACCACGATTCGCGCGCGACGCGTCCGGGCAGCCGATCCCCGCCTCCCGTGGGCGGGGATCGGCTGCCCGGAGCGGGGCTCACGCGCCCGAGTAGGTGCCGAAGCTCCAGATGACGCCCTGCGGGTCGCGGACGCTGAAACCACGGGAGCCGTAGTCCTCGTCGCGCAGCTCGCGCAGCACGGTCGCGCCGGCGGCCAGGGCCCGCGCGAACAGCGCGTCCGGCTGGTCGGTGACCAGGTAGACCAGGCCCTGGCCGGCGGGGATGTCGTGCACGTTGTCCGGGCGCGGGCTGCCGAGCATGATCCCGCCGCCGGGCGGCCAGCGCAGCTCCGCGTGTTCGACGGTCTGCCCGTCGCCGTGCACGGCGGTGGCCTTGAACCCGAACGCCTCCTCCAGGAACGCGATGGCGGCGGGCGCGTCGGTATAGGTCAGGCAGGGCCAGACCATGGCGTTGTCACTCATACGACCAGCGTGGCCGCCTCGACGTGCTCCTGGCTTGGATGAATGGGAAGTTCCTCCGCCTGCGCCCAGTGCGACGGCGCGACGCCCGCGAACTCGCGCCACTCGCGGGCGAGATGGGCCTGGTCGTAGTACCCGCATGCGGTGGCGATCTCGGCCAGCGCCGGCCGGTGGGCGTCCCGGACCAGCCGGGTCGAGCGCCCGAAACGGACGATGCGCAGGGCATCCTTGGGCCCGACGCCGTACTCGGCGGCGAAACGGGCGCACAGGTGCCGTCTGCTCCAGCCCGTTTCGGCGGCGAGGTCGCCGACGCGCAGCGCGCCACCGGAGCGCAGGATGCGCCGCCAGGCGTAGGACAGCTCGGGCGCGGGTTCGACCGGGTCGAGGCGGCGGGTGAGCGCCGCGTCCAGCAGGGCGAACCGCTGCGGCCACGACACCGTACGCAGCCGGTCGGTCAGCGGTTCGAGCGACAGCGGAGCGACGGCCGCCGCGAGCGCCGCAGCGGGCATGCCGAACAGGGCGCGAGCGCCCGCGGGGGTGAGCGCCAGTTGCACCCCGAACTGGGTGCCGTCGTGGTGGATGAACGCAGGGGCCATGGTCAGGCCGCTGGCGAGGGCGGCGTATCCGCTCGGCGCGTGGCCCGGGGTCAGCGAGACCAGGGTCGGCTCCTCGAAGCTGATCACCACGGTCAGGTCGGGTGAGGGCAGGCCGAGGTGCACCCCGGGGGCGAAGCCGCGGTAGTGGTAGCCGAGGTACTGGTGCACGTAGGGCCGCAGGTGCGGCGCCGGGACGCCGTCGACGTGCTCCGCGATGGTCATATCGTTGCCATTTTCCCATGGCGGAGACCGTCTGTCGTGGGTCGCCGGGCGCACCCACATGTGGTCCTCAGCGCCGCAACGCCGCGATCACCGGTGCGAAGGCCTCCAGGTAGGGGTCGTGCACGGTCAGATAGCTGAAGCCGTAACGCTCGCGCTGCCGCAGCTGGGCGGGCATCTCCTCGATCGTGCCGCGCGACCAGCACCGGGAACGGGGCGGGTGCGCCCAGGCGGTCGGCGGCGAACATCGTGTCGTAGCCGAGCCGTTCGGCCGGCCGGCAGCGCCGCACGAAGGCCTCGCCCGAGGGCACCGCGAACACGTTCGACGAGAACCGGAACTCACGCATACGGTGACCCTGCCGGGTCGCGAGGCGACACGCCAGCGCACCCCCCGTGGCACTTGCGGCCGTCGCGCACAGTGAGCGCCATGACGTCTCTGCCCCCTGTCGCGCCGCAGCCGAAGAGCCCGGTACGCAAGATCCTGATCATCGTCGCGATCGTCCTCGTGCTCTGCTGCGGCGGTGCCGCCGTCGCCGGCTACTTCGCGTACCGGGGCATCGACGCGGCGACCGCACCCGCGAGGGACGCCACCAAGGCGTACGCCGACGACCTGGTCGCCGGTGACTTCGCGGGCGCGTATGCGCAGCTGTGCCATCGCACGCGGGAGCTGACCACCGAGCAGCGGTACATCGCGGAGCAGAGCGCCCGGCCCCGGATCAAGGACTACTCGGTGACCGGGGTCAGCGTGGAGCGACACAACTCGACCGTGAGCGGCGTCGTCACCCTGAAGCTGACCAGGGCGGACGACGGATCGACGTACTCGCTGGGCGTGCCGCTGCTCAAGGAGGACGGGCAGTGGCGGGTGTGCATGTAGCCGTGCCGCAGGGCGACCGGGCCGCGTGGGCCCGGCCGCCCGTCGCGGGTCAGCGGCAGTGGTGGATGTCGCTGGTGGCCGAGGCGAGCACGATGTCGGCGCTGACGCCCAGCGTCGGCGGGACGACGATGTGCACGCCGTTGACCGTCAGCCCGCCGTCGACGGGCACCTGCTCGTTGAACACGATCTTCGCGCCGGGCACGCCCGGGATCGCGACCGTGCTGTTCGGACCAGTCGTCGCGGTGACCGCGACGCCGCCGATCAGCAGCTGTCCGACGATGACCGTGCCGATGGACCCGGCGCAGTCCGTGACGGACGTGGTGCGCACGTCGCGCAACGCGATCGCGGGCAGGCCGGGCAGGCCCAACTCCGCCGAGCCGACGGTCGCGGCGGCGGTCGAGCCGCCGGAAGCGGTGCGCGTGGTGACGTTCGCGCACAGTGCCGCCGCCCGCAGGACCAGCACGTTCACCGTGGCCGTGCACGGCGTGGCGGTGGTCGACGGGTCGGCGGTCCGTATCGCGCCGGTGTCCGGTGCGGCGGGCGGCGACGCCGCGCCGACCAGGACCTTGAGCTTGCCGGAGACGCCGTACGCCCGGCCGGTCTCGTGCTGCAGGCCCACCGTCGTGGTGGCCCGGCTCGGCTCGTAGAAGGCGCTGCCGAGGTAGGCGGCCGACACGGGCAGCCTGCCGTCGGCGGCCAGCGGCTGGGCCACGTCGGTGATCACGCAGGTGGCGGTGCCGGTCGCGTCGGTGTCGGCGGTGCAGGACTGCGCCGACGGGCCGCTGCCCAGCGTCAACGTCACCGGGGCACCCGCGACGGACGTGCCGTCACCGGGCAGCGGCGGGGCCGAGCCCTCGGTGAGCCGGGCGGCCAGCCGCGCGGGCTCGTCGTTGGCGACGTTCACGTCGCCGGTGTACGCGAGCCGGGTCTGCTCCCTGGTCACCGTGAAGGTCGTGGTCGCCGCGCCGGGCAGGTGCACGTCGTCCCCGGCGTAGGCGGCCGTCGCCGGGTACGGGCCGGGCGTCTCCTGCGGCACCACCGTGCAGCTCGCGACGCCGTCGCCGCCGGTGACCGCGTCGCAGGACTCGGTCGCGTTCAGAGCCAGGGTGACCGGCTCACCGGACAGTGCCGCACCGGTGTCGGTCAGGGTCAGCTTCGCCGCGAGGGTCACCGGGTCGTGGTAGTCGCCGGTGACGTCGCCGGTCCAGGTCAGCGTGGTCGGCTTGCGCTTGACCTCGTACGAGGCGGACACGTTCGACGTGTGGCGGACGGCGTCCCCGGCGTACGAGGCGTTCAGCGCGCGGGTGGTCGCGGGAGCCTGCGGAGTGACCGTGCACGCCGCCTCGCCGGCCGGGTCGGTGACCGCGCTGCAGCCTGGCGTGCCGGCCAGCGCGAACTGGACCGTCGCACCCGGGATCGGCGCCCCGCCGGCGGTGTACGTGAGCCGGGCGCGCAGGTTGGCCGGCGCGCCCACCGGGCCCGAGGTCGCGCCGAGGTAGCTCAGGGTCGTGTCGCGTACCTGGTAGGAGATGGTGACCGAGGCGTCGTCGCCGGTCTCGGCGACGCTGACGTTGCTCGTGGCGGCCGTGGCGTGGCTCGCGCCGGAGCCGCCGTTGCCGCCGTCGAACCCGGCGATCAGCGGGACCGGGGGAGCGCCGCCGGATGAGCCGCCGCCACCGCCGTACCAGCCGCCGCCCCCACCGCCGCCGCCTCCGCCGCTGGTGCCGGGCGCGAGAGCGCCGACGCCGCCGACCGCCCCCGCGCCGGGGAAGCCGACCAGCCCGAGCGGCCCGAACGGCAGCCCGCCGTTGCCGGGGCCGCCCGCGGTGCCGTCGCCGCCGTCGCCGGACGGAGCGCAGCTCGCGGCGAAGCAACCGCCGCCCCCGCCGCCCCCGCCACCGGCGACGACCAGCCGCGATCCGGCCGAGTCGCACGCGCTGCCGAGCGAGCAGGTGCGGATATCCGAAGCGCCGCCGCCCGCGCCGCCGTTGAACGGCGCGCCCGCCCCGGCCTCGCCGCCCCCGCCGAAGCCGGGGAATCCGCCGTCGCCGCCGTCACCGCCGCGCTCGCCGACCTCGACCCACAGCTTGCCGACACCGGCCGGGATCGCCAGGTCGGCCTCGACCCGCGCGCCGGGGCGGCCGTCCTCGCCGCTGCCGTCGCCGCCCCCGCCGCGTGCGCCGATCACGACGACGTGCACGTTCGTCACGCCCGCGGGGACGTTCCAGACCTGCTCACCACCGGTGGCGGTGTACGTCGCCGTCACGTGGTGATCGGCCCAGGCGGGCGACCCGCCCGAGATCACCCCGCCGAACGCCGCGGCCACGCCCACCAGCGCCGCCAGCCCCGCCCTGCTCGCCCGTCCGCGCACGCGGATCCTCCTCGATAGACCAAACTCGACCGTTCAACGAGGTGATCGAGGCGGCTGAGGTATCGGCAAGCCGACACCGGGGCAGACTGCGTCACTGTTCGGGGCGGGTCGGCGTGGCCCGGCCGGGCGCTACCGGCGGGTGTGGACGAAGCTGCGGCGGCCGTCCGCCTCGGTGAGGTCGAACCACTGCGGCACGTCGGTCACCCGCGCCAGCCGCGCGTGCGCCTCGGCGTCCGGCATCGCCTCGGGAACGGCGACATGGCTGAGGACGACATCCTCGATGTGCGCGCGGAACCGGTACGCGAACTCCTCCTGACCGGCGTACGTCAGCGCGATGCGCCCGGTCCAGTCGATCGTGTGGCCGCCGGTCTCCTGCTTGGTGAAGACGATGTCGTGGTCGGCGACGGAGTCGTGGCCCAGCAGGTAGACGTGGAACGCGGGCGGCGCGTCGAGGTCCTCGATCGGCAGCGGGTCGGCGGTCAGCCGCTGCGGGCGCGCGTCGTAGAGCCGGAACGGGCTGCCCGGGGTCGCCGCCGGCACACCGGTCGCCTCCTCCCACCTGGTCGAGGAAAGCGTGCAGGCGTGGTAGTTGAGCCACGCGTCGGGGTGGCTGAAGTCGTCGGTGCTGGAGCGGCTGCTGGCCGACCGGCGGCTGCCACCGGGGGCGCGCGGCGAGCTGGGCCTGGTGCTCGGACGGATGCTGCGCCAGCAGGGGGAGGCCTCGCGCGGGTACGTCGAGATCGAGCGCGCGCTGCCGTACCTGCGTACGCCGCGGCGGCGCGCGCAGGCGCTCGCGGTGCTGGCGGCACCGGACACCGTGGTCGGCCGGCACGTCGACTACCACCTGACCCGGTGCGCGGAGGCCGAGGCCGCGGCGCGGGAGAGCGGCTCGTCCTCGAGTGAGCGGGGCTGCCGGTGGCCGCATGCCATGACAGCCATCCGACCCGCCCACCTGACTCACCGACACCGGCCTATCTGGTCGACTATTTCGAGATCGAAATCGACCAGATAGGCCAGTGCCTACCGAGGGCGGGGTGTCGCGCGCCGGGAGGTGGTCAGCGCGACAGGTTCGCTCAGCGGAGCTTGTCGAGCCCGGCGCGGCGCAGGGCGTCGGCCATGGCGCTGTTGCCGACCGGCTCGCTGCGCTGCTGGCGGGGCTGCCCGCCGCGCTGACCGCCACCGGAGCCGCCGCCGCGCTGGCCGCCGCCACGCTGGCCACGGTCGCCGCCACCGCCACCGCCGCCCTGGCGCGCGGAGCCGGCGGGGGCCGCCTCGTCCTCCAGGCGAAGGGTCAGCGAGATGCGCTTGCGCGGGATGTCGACGTCCAGCACCTTGACCTTGACCACGTCGCCGGACTTGACCACCTCGCGCGGGTCGCTGACGAAGGTCCGCGACATCGCCGACACGTGGACCAGGCCGTCCTGGTGCACGCCGATGTCGACGAACGCGCCGAACGCGGCCACGTTGGTGACGACGCCCTCCAGCAGCATGCCGGGCTGCAGGTCGCCGATCTTCTCGACACCGTCCTTGAAGGACGCGGTCTTGAAGGCGGGACGCGGGTCGCGGCCGGGCTTCTCCAGCTCCTTGATGATGTCGGTGACGGTCGGCAGGCCGAACGTGTCGTCGGCGTACTCCGCGGGCTTGAGGGTGCGCAGCAGCGAGCCGTTGCCGATCAGCTTGGGCATCTCGATGCCGTTGTTCTTCAGGATGCGCTGCACCACCGGGTAGGCCTCCGGGTGCACGCTGGAGGCGTCGAGCGGGTTGTCGCCGTTGGGGATGCGCAGGAAGCCCGCGCACTGCTCGAACGCCTTCGGGCCCAGCCGCGCGACCTCCTTGAGCGCGGTACGCGAGCGGAACGGGCCGTTGGCGTCGCGGTGCAGCACGATGTTCTCGGCCAGGCCGGTGCTGATGCCGGAGACCCGGGCCAGCAGCGGCGCGGAGGCGGTGTTCACGTCGACGCCGACGCCGTTCACGCAGTCCTCGACCACCGCGTCCAGCGAGCGCGACAGCTTCACCTCGGACAGGTCGTGCTGGTACTGCCCGACGCCGATGGACTTCGGGTCGATCTTCACCAGTTCGGCGAGCGGGTCCTGCAGACGGCGGGCGATGGAGACCGCGCCGCGGATCGACACGTCGAGGCTGGGCAGCTCCTGCGAGGCGTACGCCGAGGCCGAGTACACCGACGCGCCCGCCTCGGAGACGACGATCTTCGTCAGGTTCAGCTGCGGCGCGAGCTTGATCAGGTCGACGGCGAGCTTGTCGGTCTCCCGCGACGCGGTGCCGTTGCCGATCGCGATCAGCTCGACGTTGTGCGCCTGCGCCAGCTTGGCGAGCGTGGCCAGGGACTCGTTCCAGCGGTTGTGCGGCACGTGCGGGTAGATGGTGTCGTGGGCGACGACCTTGCCGGTGGCGTCGACGACGGCGACCTTCACGCCGGTGCGGTAGCCGGGGTCCAGGCCCATCGTGGCGCGGGTGCCGGCCGGGGCGGCCAGCAGCAGGTCGCGCAGGTTCATCGCGAAGACCCGGACGGCCTCCTCCTCGGCGGCGGCCCAGAGCCGGGTGCGCAGGTCCAGGCCCAGGTGCACCAGGATGCGGGTGCGCCAGGCCCAGCGCACGGTGTCGCCCAGCCACTTGTCGGCCGGGCGGCCGCGGTCGCTGATGCCGAACGCGGCGGCGATGCGCTGCTCGAAGATGCTCGGCCCGGCGGGCGCGCCCTCGGCGGCGGGCTCGTCCGGCTCCATGACCAGGTCGAGCACCTCCTCCTTCTCCCCGCGGAACATGGCCAGGATGCGGTGGCTGGGCAGCTTGGCGTACGGCTCGGAGAAGTCGAAGTAGTCGGAGAACTTCGCGCCGTCCTCGGCCTTGCCGTCGCGCATCTTCGACACGATGCGCCCGCGGGTCCACATCTGCTCGCGCAGCGCGCCGATCAGGTCGGCGTTCTCGCCGAAGCGCTCGACCAGGATCGCCCGCGCGCCCTCCAGCGCGGCGGCCGGGTCGGCGACGCCCTTGTCGGCGTCGACGAAGCCCGCGGCGGCGGTCTGCGGGTCGTGCGACGGGTCGCCGAGCAGCAGGTCGGCCAGCGGCTCCAGGCCGGCCTCGCGCGCGATCATCGCCTTGGTGCGGCGCTTGGGCTTGTACGGCAGGTAGATGTCCTCCAGCCGCGCCTTCGAGTCCGCCCCGTTGATCAGCGCTTCGAGGGCGTCGTCGAGCTTGCCCTGCGAGCGGATCGACTCCAGGATCGTCGAGCGGCGCTCCTCCAGCTCACGCAGGTAGCGCAGCCGCTCCTCGAGGGTGCGCAGCTGGGCGTCGTCCAGCTCGCCGGTGACCTCCTTGCGGTACCGGGCGATGAACGGGACGGTCGACCCGCCGTCGAGCAGCTCGACCGCCGCGTTCACCTGGTTCTGCCGTACGCCGAGTTCCTCGGCAATGCGCTGCGCAATGGACGTCGTCACGGTGAGACATTCTGCCCGCACCCCGCCGTCCTGGCACGCAGGGGGCGGGGTGGGAGCGGTGCGGTGTCAGCTCACGCGCTCGCGGTCAGGGGTGCGGTGAGGAAGTCGGCGATGGGGTCGACGAGCCGGGGCGGGGCGATGGCGATGGCGTCGTGGCGGGCCCCGGGGACGACCATCGTGCGGGCGCGGGCGATGACCCGGGCCAGCTTCGCGTGGTGCTCCTCGAAGTAGCCGGGCGCGCTGGCGCCGCACGCGAGCAGCACGTCGGCGGTCACCCCGGCGTACGCGTCGGCGGAGCCTCCGTGGGCCTGCACCTGCCGGATCTCGAACATGGTCATCGGCAGCAGGTCGCCCATCCTGCGGCCGATCGGGGTGCGCAGGAACACGCGGCAGATCGCGGTGCGCACGCTCAGCGGCCACCGCGACACTGCGGAGTGGGTGTTGACCCCGGCTGCCACGATCGCGACGGCACGGGCGGTCCTGCCCGCGCCCAGCGCCTCGTCCAGGGCGTCGAGGTATGCCCCGTCCGGCGTGCCGTCGATGTACAACGCCGCGTCGTAGAGGGCGAGCCGCTCGATCGGCAGGCGCAGCGCGGCCCGCAGGGCGACGAATCCGCCGTAGCTGTGCCCGATGACGTTGCGTGCTCCGGTGTGCTCCAGCACCGCGCCGAGGTCGTCGATCTCGTGCTCCACGGAGTACGGCTCGCGCCGGGCGGGGGCGTCGAGCCGCCCGCGCCGGTTGTAGGCGTGCACGGTGAACCGGTCGGACAGCCGGGCGATCAGCCGCCGGTACTCCTCGATGGTGACTCCGCCGCCGTGCACCAGCACGACGCCCGGCCCGGTGCCGGTCGAATGCAGGGCGATCGTCGCGCCGTCGGGCGCCGTGACGTGTTGCATGGCCGCTCCCTTCCCTAAAACAGCGAACGCTGTTCGCAGTTTAGCGGTGTGCGGCGTGCGGGCGCATCCGGGTTGTCGTTCGGCTCAGCCCGCCGACGAGGGCACCGTGGCCGGGAAGCCCTCCCGCCGCCCGTACGCCACGCCGCACACTCCGGCGCAGGTCAGCAGCGCGGCGACCAGCGGCAGCGCGCCCGGCCCCCAGCCGGCGAGCACCAGGCCGCCGACCAGCGCGCCGCCGCCGATGCCGACGTTGAACGCGGAGGCGTTCAACGCGGCGGCGGTGTCGGCGGCACCCGCCGGGGCGGCCCGCAGGATCGCCGCCTGCACCAGCGTGGCCAGCGCGTTGAGCGCCATGCCCGCGACGGCCGCCGCGGCCACGGCCAGCGCGGGGGAGTGGCCGGACATGCTCAGCACGATCAGTGCCGCGGTCAGCGTGACGGTGCCCGCCAGCATCGCGAACCGGGGCCGCTTGTCCACCAGCAGCCCGGCGGCGAGCAGGCCGACCGCGCCCGCCGCGCCGTAACCGAGCAGCGCCGGGCTCAGCGCCGCCTCGCTCAGGCCCGTGGACTGCAGGAACGGCGAGATGTAGGTGTAGAAGCCGAAGTAGCCCAGCATGGTCACCGCGGTGGTGACCACGACGATCGCGACCGACGGCGTACGCAGCACCCGCAGCAGGCTCATGCCCTGACCCGACAGCTCGCCGGGGTAGTCGGGCAACAGCCGCCAGCCGACGAAGGCCAGCAACAGCGCGATCCCGGCGAGCACGGCGAAGGTGGCCCGCCAGCCGACGGCGACGCCGAGCGCGGTGCCGGCGGGCACGCCGACCAGGATCGCGACGGTGCCGCCGGTGAACACCAGGGTCACCGCGCGGCCGACCCGGTCGGGGGTGACCATGCGGGCGACGTACCCCGCGACCATGGCCCAGAACGCGCCGTGGGTCAGTCCGCCGAGCAGTCGGGCCGCTGCCGCGAGCGGGTACACCGTGCTCAACGCCATGATCACGTTGCTGGCGGCGTAGGCGACGAGCGCGCCGACCAGCAGCCCGCGACGCGGGAAGCGGGCGGTGAGCCGCCCCAGCGGTGCGGCGAACAGCGCCACCATCAGGGCGTACCCGGTGACGAGCAGGCCCACGGTCGGCTCGGACACGTCGAGGTCCCGGCTGATCGAGCTGAGCAGACCCATCGGCAGCATCTCGGTCGTCACCGACAGGAAGGTGCCCGCGGCCACCACGAGCAGGCCCGCCATCGGCCACGGTGCGCGGGTCGTGGCGGTTTCGGCGGGGGGTGTCGCGGTCATCGTTCGACGGTAAACGCTCTCACGGGAGAACCCGTCCGGGTTTACCCGGTGAACTCGAACACAAGGCCAGGGATGACCCTGGCTCTGCCCGGGTATCGCCCTCGATCCCTCGACGCGGCCGCACCCGCCCCGGCACCCTGTCTGCGCTCACAGGGACTCGGGGAAGGGAGCTGGTCAGGGTGCGCCTCAGGAGGGTGCTGGCGGTCATCGGCGTGGTGGTGCTGCTGCTGTGCACGGTCTGCGCCGGAGCCGGTGTGTGGCTGTGGAACTCGCAGGTGATCTCGACGGCCGACGAGGTCGACTTCACCCGGCCGCTGGCGGTGCCGCCGCTGGCCCCGTCGCGGATGGAGTCCGGCCGCCGGGTGTTCGATCTCAAGGCGCAGGCGGGCACCCATGACTTCGGTCACGGGCAGACCCCGACCTGGGGTTTCAACGGCGACGTGCTCGGCCCGACGCTGCGGGCGACGCGGGGCGAGCAGGTCCAGGTCAACGTGACCAACGCGCTGGACCAGACGACCACGGTGCACTGGCACGGCATGCACCTGCCCGCCGCGGCCGACGGCGGTCCGCACCATCTGGTGGGGCCGGGCAAGTCCTGGTCGCCGACGTGGAAGGTCGACCAGCCCGCGGCGACACTGTGGTACCACCCGCACCTGCACGGCGAGACCGCCAAGCACGTGTACCGGGGACTGGCCGGGCTGTTCCTGATCGACGACCCGGCGACGTCGGTGGACGCGCTGCCGCACGAGTACGGCGTCGACGACGTGCCCGTGATCGTGCAGGACAGGAAGTTCGACGGCGGTGGCAGGCTCGACGACACCCCGGGGTTCATGAGCGGGGTCGGCGTGCTCGGCGACACCGTCGCGGTCAACGGCACCGTGGGGCCCTACCTCGACGTCACCACCGAGCGGGTGCGGCTGCGCCTGCTCAACGGGTCCAATGCCCGGGTCTACGACTTCGGGTTCGCCGACGACCGCCGTTTCGCCCTGGTCGGCACGGACGGAGGGCTGCTGTCCTCGGCGTACGACACCGACCGGATCATGCTGTCGCCCGGCGAGCGCGCGGAGATCGTGGTGACGATGAAGCCCGGCGAGCGCGCAGTGCTGCGCAGCTACCCGCAGGATCTGGGCACGGGTCCGTTCGGCCGGTTCACCGGTGGCGCGGACACCCTGGACGTGCTCCAGTTGCGCGCGGCGGGCACGCTGGCGCCGCGCCCGGCCGTGCCGAGCAAGCTCGTGGAGATCCCGCGGCTGGCCCGAGCGGACGCCGTGCAGCAGCGGCCGTTCCGGCTCAGCGGGCACGCGATCAACAGCAAGCAGATGGAGATGACCCGGATCGACTTCGCGCCGGAGCGCGACAGCGTGGAGATCTGGAAAGTCGTCAACAACGACGGCGAGCCGCACAGCCTGCACGTTCACGACGTGCAGTTCCAGGTGCTCACCCGGGACGGGGCCGCGCCGCCGCCGCAGTTGTCCGGCTGGAAGGACACGATCTACCTGCCGGGTGACGTCACCTTCGAACTGATCATGAGGTTCAGCGATTTCGCGGATCCGAACACCCCGTACATGTTCCACTGCCACGTGCTCTTCCACGAGGACGCCGGGATGATGGGCCAGTTCGTGGTGGTGCCGCCGGGCGGCAAGCCCGGGGTCATCGACCACCCCTCGCACCTGGCCCACGGCGGGCACCACTGATCGCGGTGTCGCCGGCGGGAGGGGTGGCTCCCGCCGGCGACACCGTCACCGCAGGAACCAGTCGTTGGTCGTGTAGTCGGCGCGGCCGTCGGCGGCGGTGAAGTCGTTGTTGGTCCACACCCGCAGGTAGGTCAATCCGTACCAGGCCTCGGTGCGGGCCCACACGTCCACCGTCTTGTAGCTGTAGACGTACTGCGTCCTGACCCAGCCGTCGCTCTCGCGGACCGTGTTGCGCCATCCCCAGTCGCAGGCCGGGGTGCAGGCGCCCCACGGGCGGATCCGGTAGTAGCTGGTCCCGCCGGTGCAGATGCCGGTGTCCGCGTCGCAGGTGATCACGTCGTTGCACACGAACTGCAGCTGCGTACGGACGATGGACCTGGTGGCGGGGTCGATGTTGTGCCAGTCGCCCTCCATCACCGGGGTGACGCAGAGGGCCTGCGCGGGCGTCGCCGTCACGACGTTGGCGGTGACGGAAAGGCCGAGCGCGAGCAGCGTCGCCGCGAGCAGTGTCGCGACCAGCCGGGTCGGCCGGCCGCGTCGAACAGGGCTGTGCGCGTCGATGGACATCGGAACCACTCTCCCTGAGATCGATGAGCGTGAGGTCGCTCGCCGGTCACGGTAGGTGGCGGCCGAAGGCCGGACCGTTGTCTGTCAGCTACCCAGCAGCACCGGAGCAGTACGTTAGGTGACAGTGGCTCAGGTGATCAGCACCTCGTGCGACGCCGCTTCCGGGGCGGCGAAGGCCAGCAGCCGCATGCCCTCCTCGGCCACCGCCGCACGGTCGGCGGCGCTGAACGGCGTGAACGGCTCGACGGCCAGCACGGCCCGGCCGCGTTCGCGCTCGATGCGCCACATCCCGGCGACGGACCCGCCGATCAGGACGGTCGCGCGGATGATGCCGTTGATGGTGAAGATGCGTCTGCGGTGCTCGTCGGAGATGATCCGGGTGCGGTCGGCGTGCGCCAGCAGCACGCTGTCGAACTCGCCCAGCAGCCGCACCGGCGCGGGCTCGTCCGCGTCCGGCCGGGGCGCGTCGGGCAGGTCGAACAGCTCGACGCCCTGCTCGTCGCGGAACGTCAGCAGCCGCGGCCGCAGCCGCTCGACGACCTCCTTCAGCCGGGTCATCCCCGCCCAGGCCTGCACGTCGCGCACGCTCGCCGGGCCGTACGCGGCCAGGTAGCGCAGCACCATGTCCTCGGCCGACGGCTCGGCGAGCGCGGCCGACAGCCACGACTCGGCCGAGGTGTGCGCGGCCTGCCCGCTCGATCCCCACAGCCCGCGCGGCGGCACCTGCACCAGCGGCACCCGGGTGCGCACCACCGGAGCCAGCGCACCCGCCTCGTAGCCCGGAAAGCGTTCCGCCAGCAGGGCGCCGAGTTCGGCCCAGGTGAGCGGCCGCTGCTCGACCAGCTCCCGGCCGTGCGCGGCGACCGCGTCCAGGTCCAGCCCGGCCAGCTGCTTGCCGTACCCGGCGGCCAGCCCGCGCTCCATGGACGCGGCCAGCACCGGTCGCAGCGCCAGGCAGTCCTCGGCGGTGACCAGGTGGATCGTCGAGCGCATCAGCGAGATGCGGACCACCCGCCGGTCGGTGATCAGCTGCGACAGCTCGCCCGGCGCGAAGTCGTCGAGCCGGTTCCACAGCGCGACGTACGGCGGGTTCGGCGCCTGCGCCTGCAGTCCGAACAGGTGCGCGACCGCCTCGTGCACCGGGGTCCGCGCACGTCGCAGCAGCAGTTGGCGCGACAGCAGGGCGCGGTTGAGTGTTTGACGACTGAGCACGGGGGCCATAGGCATTTAAGCTACGTGGTGCGCCCGCCGGTCCGGTCGGGCGTTCGTGGTAGGAGAGTGCCGATGACCGAGCTGCCGATCCCCGGCCCGTACGTGCCCTGGGTGAACGAGATCCCGCCGCGCCCCGAAACCGGCGGTCCGCTGCACGGCGTGCGCCTGGCCGTCAAGGACCTGTTCGACGTCGCCGGCCTGCCCACCGGCGCCGGCAACCCCACCTGGCTCGCCACCCATCCACCCGCGACCCGGGACGCCGCGGCGGTGGCCGTGCTGACCGGCGCGGGCGCGCGCATCGTCGGCAAGACGCACACCGACGAGATGGCGTACAGCCTGTTCGGCACCAACGCGCACTACGGCGCACCCGACAACCCGGCCGCACCCGGGCACATCACCGGCGGCTCGTCCAACGGCACCGCCGCCGCGGTCGCGGAGGGCTCGGCCGACCTGGGGCTGGGCACCGACACCGGCGGTTCGGTGCGCATCCCCGCCGGCTGGTGCGGCCTGTACGGCCTGCGGCCAAGCCACAGCCGGGTCAGCCGGGCCGGGGTCGTGCCGCTGTGTGGCTCGTTCGACGTGCCCGGCCTGCTCACCCGTGACCTGGCGCTGCTGCGCACGGCGACCGGTGTGCTGCTGACCGGCGGCCCCGACACCACCCCGATCCGCGGGCTCGTCGCCCCGGCCGACCTGTGGGAGCTCGCCGAACCGGCGGTGCGCCAGGCGCTGCAACCGGCCCTGGAGCGGCTCGCCGCGACACTGCCCTGCGACGAGAAGCCGCTGTGGGGCTCGGCTCCCGCCCCGGACTACCGGTTCGCGTACGCGGTCCGTACCGGCTGGGAGTTCTGGCAGCGCCACGGCGAATGGGTGCGGCAGCACGACCCGGTCTTCGGCCCCGGGGTGGGCGAGCGGGTGCGCGTGGCGGCCGAACGCACCCACCCGGAACTGATCGCCGCCGACCGGGAGATCACCGCGGTCCGCACCGCGATGGCGCAGCTGCTCGACGGCGCGGTGCTGGTCATCCCGACCGCGCCCGCGCCCGCCCCGGCGCGCGGTGCCGACACCGGCCCGCTGCGCGCCCCGATCCTCGGCCTGACCGGCATCTCCAGCGTCGTCGGCCTGCCCGCGCTCAGCGTTCCCGGGGCGGCCGTCGACGGCCTGCCCGTCGGGCTGTGCCTGGTCGGCGCACCCGGCACGGAGGAGTCCCTGCTCGACCTCGCGGAGGTACTGCGATGACCGAACCGGGCGCGCTCGCGCCGACAGACGCCGACCTGGACGTCCGCGACGCCCCGCCACCGGGGCTGTGGCAGCGGATGAAGGCCGACCCCCAGTACGCCCCGGAACACCTGGCGCTGGAGGCGGTGGCCCGGATCGGACCGCAGGCCACGGCCTGGGTCGCGCGCATGCGCATGAGGTATCCGCACATGCACCCCGACGGCCTGGCGCAGCTCGCGGTCAAGCGGTTCCGGCGGCACGCCCGGTTCACCGGCGCGGTGTCGGGCTCGGTCGGCCTGCCCGGCGCGATCGCCGACCTGGCCACCCTGGCCTGGACGCAGAGCCGCCTGGTGCTGCACCTGGCCGCCGTGTACGGCGTCGACCCGACCCACCCCGACCGGGCCACCGACCTACTGGTGCTGCAGCGGGTGCACAAGGCGACCGAGGCGGCCCGGCTGGCCCTCGGCGTCGCCCAGGGCCGCGAAGGCGTCGGGGTGGCGCTGGCCAAGGGCGTCGGCACCACCGCCGGCCGGGCCCCGGTGACCCGCGCGGTGGGCCGGCTGAGCTGGAAGCTCGCGCAGATGGCCGGAATGCGGGCGGTGCGCAAGGTCGCCGCGAAGGCGATCCCGTTCGCCGCGATCGTGTTCGGCGCATGGGCGAACGCCTCGACGGTCAACGACCTCGCCTCGCGCGCGATCAACCTGTACCGGTCGCCGAGCCTGACCGCCGTGCCGCACCAGCGCCCGGCCCCGCAGTGACCACCACCGACCCGGCCGTGACAGGCCGCGACCTGCCCGAACCGCCGGCCCCGCCCGGCGGTTCCGGGTATTCCGGCGAGGCCGTGGCGGTCCCAGCCCCAGCGCGCAGGGCCAAGGAGTTCGCCCCGGCGCGCGCCGAGAAGGGCGCGCCCGCCGCGCGGCGGGGGCGGCGGCGCGGGGAGACCACGGTCGCGGTCGTCGCGCGGCTGGCCGGGGTGTCCGCGCCGACGGTGTCCAAAGTGCTCAACGGGCATCCCGGAGTGGCCGCCGAGACCCGGGCACGGGTCGAGCAGGTGCTGCGGGAGCAGGACTACCGCCGACCGGACGCGGTCACCCAGGCGCCGATGCTGGAGGTCGCGTTCCAGGCGCTGGAGAGCCACCTGGCCATCGAGATCATGCGCGGGGTCGCGCAGGTCGCGGGCGCGCGGCAGCTCGCGGTCGGGTTCACCGAGACCGCGTCGGCGCCCGGCTGGCTCGACCAGGTGCTGCGGCGGCGGCCGGTCGCGGTCATCGCGGTGTACGGCGCGGCCATGCGCCGCGAGCACGCCCGGCTCGCGGCCAGCGGCATCCCGCTGGTGGCGCTGGACCCGACCGGCGAGCCGGTGCACAGCGTGCCCTCGGTCGGCGCGGCGAACTGGAACGGCGGCCTGACCGCCACCCGCCACCTGCTGGAACTGGGCCACCGCCGGATCGCGATGATCGGGGGCCCGCCCGGCTTCCTCGCCGCCCGCGCCCGCCTCGACGGCTTCCGGGCCGCGATGGACGCCGCGGGAGTGCCCGTCGAGCCGGCGCTGCTGCGCACGGGCTCGCTGTCCTACGAGGACGGCCTGCGCCACGGCCGCGACCTGCTGGCCCTGGCCGCCCCGCCGACGGCCGTGTTCTGCTGCAACGACCTGCTGGCCCTCGGCGTGTACGAGGCGGCCCGCCGGGCCGGCCGCCGCGTGCCCGACGACCTGAGCGTGGTCGGCTTCGACGACCTGGAGTTCGCCCGCTGGAGCGGCCCGGCGCTCACCACGATCCGCCAGCCCCTGGCCGAGATGGGCGCCGCCGCCGCCGACCTGGCCCTCACCCTCGCCGCCGCCGACACCCCGCCCCGCCTGCGCATCGAACTGGCCACCGACCTCGTCATCCGCGCCAGCACCGCCCCACCCCTGCCGCGTTGATCATGAACTTATGGCACGGCTCGACGGCGAGTCGGTGCCACAAGTTCATGATCGGCGCGAGTGGCCGACGCTCGGTGAGTGCGCCGAAACTACCGGCCGGCGGCTCCGCTTGACCCGTTTCGTATCGACGCCTATGGTTCGAGCGAATGCATTCGATTACATATTGGAAACGTTTCTCAGCGGCGCTGCCCCGCCGCGGGAGGAGACACCATGCGCAAAGGAGTCAGGACACTGCTGGCGGTCGCCGCATCGGCCCTGGCCGTCGTGGGGGGACTCGTCGTCGCCTCACCACCGGCCCAGGCGGCGACGCTCACCGAGGTCACCAACTTCGGGACCAACCCCAGCAACCTGCGGATGCACCTGTACGTGCCCGACAACATCGGCACCCGGCCCGCGGTCGTGGTCGCCGTGCACTACTGCACCGGCACCGGCCCGGCCTTCTACTCGGGAACCCAGTTCGCGCAGCTCGCCGACCAGTACAAGTTCATCGTGATCTACCCGTCGGCGACGCGCAGCGGCGCGTGCTTCGACGTGTCGTCGTCGGCGTCGCTGACCCACAACGGCGGCAGCGACTCGCTCGGCATCGTGTCGATGGTGCGCTGGGTCGTCGCCAACCGCGACGGTGACGTGAACCGCGTCTACGCCACCGGCGCCTCGTCCGGCGGCATGATGACCAACGTCCTGCTGGGGGCGTACCCGGACGTCTTCAAGGCGGGCTCGTCGTTCATGGGCGTGCCGTTCGGGTGCTTCGCCACGACCGACGGCTCGATGTGGAACAGCACCTGCGCCAACGGCCAGCTGATCAAGACGGCCCAGCAGTGGGGCGACCAGGTCCGCGCGGCCTACCCCGGCTACACCGGTCCCCGGCCGCGCATGCAGCTGTTCCACGGCACCGACGACACGACGCTGCGCTACCCGAACTTCGGCGAGGCGATCAAGCAGTGGACCAACGTGCACGGCCTGAGCCAGACCCCGACGTACACCGACACCCCGCAGTCCGGCTGGACCCGCACCCGCTACGGCGGCTCGGGCACAGGCGTCGCGGTCGAGGGCGTCAGCCTCGCCGGGGTCGGCCACAACCTGCCCCTGAGCGGCCAGGCCCTGATGGCGATCCAGTTCTTCGGCCTCACCTCCGCGCCGCCGAGCCCGTCACCCAGCACCCAGCCGTCGCCGTCCCCGAGTACGCAGCCGTCGCCCAGCGCACCGCCGTCGCCGAGCGTGTCACCGAGCCCGCAGCCGCAGGGCGCGTGCCGGATCGCGTACACGGTCAACCCGTGGAACACCGGCCTGACCGCGAACATCACCATCACGAACACCGGATCGTCCACGGTCAACGGCTGGGCGCTGGCGTTCACCCTGCCCGGCGGGCAGGCGATCACCTCCGGCTGGAACGCGACCTACTCGCCGACCAGTGGTGCGGTGACCGCACGCAACCTGAGCTACAACGGCACCCTCGCCCCGGGTGCGAGCACCACGATCGGGTTCAACGCCAACCACACCGGCAACACCGGCAAACCGTCGTCGTTCACCCTGAACGGCAGCGCCTGCGCCATCGCTTGACCCGATGACCGCGGTCTCCGGTCACACCCCGACGGGGTGCGACCGGAGACCGCGGTGGCGCTACCGTGACCGGTATGACGCAGGTGCAGCCGGGCGAAGCGGAGTACGTCCAGGTCGTCACGACTCTGGACGACCGGGACGCGGCTCTGGCACTGGCCCGTTCGGCGGTCGAGGCGCGGGTCGCGGCCTGCGCCCAGCTCGGCGGCCCGATCCGCAGCGTGTACCGCTGGCAGGGCGCGATCGAGGAGGCCGAGGAGTTCCCGCTCGTCTTCAAGACCACGGCGGCCGGCTACCCGGCGCTGGAACGGCACATCCTCGACCGGCACCCCTACGACACTCCCGAGATCGTCTGCACGCCGGTGCTCACCGGCAACCCCGCCTACCTGGACTGGGTCACCGCCGAAACCGAGCGGCCCGCTCGCCGGCCCGGCTGAGCCCCGAAGGGGCGAGGATCGCCGGACCCAGAAGACTTGTCGCTGCTCCAGCGAAAAAAGTCTTCCAGATCCGCCGAGTACGGCGTGCTGCGGCGGCGCGCAACGGTGGTTCGCGCGGCGGCGCGGCAGTGGCCTATGCTCCGCCGGTGTCTCGCACCTGGCCCTCACCTGCGAACCGCCTGCTCCGGTGCGGTGCGCTGGGGCTGCTGTTCCTCGACTTCGTCAGCCGGATCGCGCACGGCTGGAACGGAGCCGACCAGAGTGCCGTCTGGCTGATCGTGCAGGGACTGGTCGTTGCCCTCGCCGTGTTGGTCGTGCGCACCGCCTGGCGCGAGACGCTGACCCTGACCGACGACGCGATCATCGTCGAGAACTTCGCCGGTCCGCGGCACGAAGTGCCGTTGGCGCAGGTGGAGCTGGCGACCGCTCAGCTCGGCGGAATCCGGCTCCGGCTCGGCGACGGGAAGCAGACGACCGCCGCCGCGGTCATGCGGGTCGTGGTCAACCCTTGGCGGCGCGCGCCGAGGCCGAGCGAAGAAGCGGCGCGACTGATCAATGAAGCCGTACGGCGTGAGCGGCTGCGGCGGTTGCTGGCCGCGGTGTGCGCGGTGCAGCAGGGGCGATCCGGGCGGTGACGGGCGAAAGCCGACTTGCGGGCATGGTTCGCCGATAGGCTCTGACCTGTGCGTACGGGTGGCGAAGGCGACGGCTATACGCCGGACCCGCGCCGCTGGCGTGCACTGAGTGTGTGCCTGGTGGGCGGGTTCATGGCGCTGCTCGACGTCAGCATCGTCAACGTCGCGCTGCCGTCGATCCGCGAGGGCCTCGACGCCTCCGACAGCGCCCTGCAGTGGGTGGTCTCCGGATACGCCCTCGCTTTCGGACTGCTGCTGGTGCCCGCCGGGCGATTCGGTGACATGAAGGGGCGGCGCAACGCGTTCGTCGCGGGAGTCGCGCTGTTCACCCTGGCCAGCGCCGCGGCCGGGCTGGCCCAGAGCGCGTTGTGGCTGGTGATCGCGCGCATCGTGCAGGGCGCCGCGGGCGGCATCATCAACCCGCAGATCAGTGGGCTCATCCAGCAGCTGTTCCGGGGGGCCGAGCGGGGCCGGGCGTTCGGCATGCTCGGCGCGACCGTCGGCATCTCCACCGCGATCGGCCCCCTGCTCGGCGGCCTGCTGATCCAGGCCGCCGGGACGGCCGAGGGATGGCGCTGGGTCTTCTACGTCAACGTTCCGGTCGGGGCGTTGGCGATCGCGCTGGCGTACCGCTTCATTCCGAAGTTCTGTGACGACCAGCGGCGCAAGGAGAGCTTCGACCCGGTCGGGGTCGTGCTGCTGGCCGCGGGTGTGGTGCTGGTGCTGCTGCCGCTGATCCAGGAGGAGGCGTGGGTCGGGCAGAGCAAGTGGCTGCTGCTGGCGGCGGGGGTGGCGGTGCTGGCCGGCTTCGTCGCCTGGGAGCGCCGGTACGCCCGCCGCGCGCGTCCCATGGTCGACCTGAACCTGTTCCGCCGCCGCTCGTACGCCCTCGGCGCGCTGCTGGGGCTGGCCTACTTCGCCGGGTTCACCGCGATCTTCTTCATCTACACCCTCTACCTGCAGCAGGGCCTGCATTACACGGCGTTGCAGGCGGGCCTGGCGACGGTGCCGTTCGCGCTCGGCTCGGCGGCGTCGGCCAGCCTCGGCGGCCCGATCGTGACACGGGTCGGCCGCACCCTGATCGCGATCGGACTTGGACTGGTGCTGATCGGGCTGGTCGGCGTGGAGATCGCCGTCGAACTGGTGCCGGGCGGCCACGACGGCTGGGCGACGGCGTTGCCGCTGCTCGTCGCCGGTATCGGCAGCGGCCTGGTCATCGCGCCGAACCAGACGCTGACGCTGGCCGAGGTGCCCGTCGCCGGAGCGGGCAGCGCGGGGGGAGTGCTGCAGACAGGCCAGCGCATCGGCGCGGCGGTGGGCATCGCCGTTGTCGGCGCGGTCTTCTTCGCCTCGATCGCGGACAGCGGCGGCGACTTCGCGCTCGGGTTCCGGCACGGCCTGTGGGTGACCATCGGCTTCGTGGTGCTGTCGCTGGTCATCGCTCTGATCGACGTGTACGCGAGCCGCCGCGCCGCCACCGGCCGCCACGCCGCTCCGGAGGGCCCGGCCGTCACCGCCGTTCCGGACCGCCCGTCACCGCCGGCCGACCAGGCACCGCACAATCGGGCCGTGACCGGCCAGGCCTTCTACGACGCCTGACGCTCAGAAGTCGCCGAAGTCGCCGAAGCCCGAGTCGAACCCGCCCGAGTCGTAGCCGCCGGGGTCGTAGCCGCCCGCCTCGTAGCCGCCGCCGGAGTCCGCGACGCCCTGGCCCTGGTCGGCGTAGGTGTCGCCAACGTCCTGGGCGTCG
Source organism: Catellatospora sp. NPDC049133 (assembly GCF_040648455.1). NCBI lineage: Bacteria > Bacillati > Actinomycetota > Actinomycetes > Micromonosporales > Micromonosporaceae > Catellatospora > Catellatospora sp. NPDC049133. Next base: position 19,969 of record NZ_JBEZDT010000018.1, on the reverse strand, counting down.
GCGGCTGTGGTGTCGGCGACGTCCGGGGTGAGCGCGTCGTGGATCATGTCGCCGACGATGATTCCGCCGAGGAAGCCCAGGGCGGCGCCGCCCAGTCCCGCGCCGATCATGGTGCCAGTGCCGCGGTAGCCGCCGTAGCGGTAGCCGCCGAAGCCCTGCGCGGGGTGGGCGTACGGCTTGCGGGGCTGGCCGGGCGCGGCCGGGCCGGCCTGCACCGGCGGCCGCATGAACGATCCCGGGTCCTGGTCGGGCAGCGCCGCGACCCGGTCCAGGGCGCGGCGGACCCAGCCGTCGATCAGCTCGATCCACTGGGCGGGCTGCGCGATCAGCTGCCGGAACTCCGGCTCGCCTACCCGGTGCACCTCGCCGGGTCCGGGACGTCCGGCCAGATCGGCGACCACGGTGAGCCCTTGCGGGTCGGCGGCGAAGGTGAACGCGAGCTGCGGGATGTGCGGGCCGACCGGCTGGCCCTGCGGGACCGGTGCGTAGAAGGTGATCGCCTGGGTGACCGGCGAGCCGGGGCGCAGTTCGCTGCGTACGAAGCGGCAGCCGATCGTGCCCAGCGCGTCGAGCACCGACTGCTGGATCTCGGTCGGTTCGACGCCGAGCGGGTCGAAGTCGGTCTTCGCCGAGCCCTGGGCGACGGCGACCTCGGTGCGGACTCCGACGGCGACGCCGGGCATCGGGTGCCCGTAGACGAGCGTGACCGGCACGGCGTACGGCGTGGCCAGGTGGAACCCGAGGGCGTGGCCGGTGCCGCCGGTCAGCGGCACCCGGTCGGCTACCGGGTAGCGGGCCAGTTCCGTCTGCGTGCCGCCCGCGTCGGCGACCAGCAGCAGCCACACCGAGGTGATCTCGACATCGCCCTTGGCATGCAGGCGGACCTGCCCGGAGAACGCGCCGCCCGGCCGGGTCGCCGGGGTGGACAGCACGGTGTCGACGTCGACCCCGCCGAAGCCCAGGCTGCTGAGAATGCGCCGCAGGACCATGTCCTCCATCATGCCGCCGCGCCGCTCCCAAGATCTGCGAACTTGCCAGGCACCCGTGCGTATCTTGATCGTGCTTACGCACAGGTGCCGGGCAAGACGGACGATCTTGAGGGTGGTCAGGCGGGGGTGAGCCGGCTGCCGTGGGGCATCTGCCAGCCTTCGGCCAGGCGGGAGGGGTGCACGTTGTCGCCGCCGCCGAAGAACTCGCAGAACTTCATGATCAGCGGGTCCCAGGCGACCGGATCGACGTAGCGCGTACCGGGGATGACCAGGTCCTGCTCGACGTGGGCGCGGCGGACCTCGGCTGTGAACGCGGTCGCGAACGGGTCCGGGCCGCCGATCGGGAAGGTGCCGCTGATCTCGCATTCGAGCTGGATCGGGCACTGCGCGACCCGGTCGGGCGCGACCAGTTCCGAGGCCATCGGGCTCAGCCCGGCGGCGGCGAACTTGTCGGGCACGTGCCGGTAGCCCATCGCCAACTTGCGTGGTGAAGGCGACGGCGACCCGGTGGTCAGCGCGAGCCGGTCCACGGCGTCGACCAGCGTCGACGGCACCAGGTTGAGCACGCATTCGCGCTCGCGCCGCAGGTTGGCGGCGGTCTGCGCGCTGTCGCCCAGGCCGAGCACGCAGGTGCTGCCCAGCCACCAGGCCGACGACATCGGGGCCAGGTTCGTCGTGCCGTCGGGGTTGCGGGAACTGATGATCACTACGGGGGTGCCGAAGTACAGCACCTTGAGGTCGAGGGTCTGGTGCACTGCCGCCGTCCTGATGTCGCGTCCGCGCCCCGCGGTGCCGGGGCCGCTTCCGAGCCTGCCCGGTGGTCGGCCGCCACGCTGGCGGGGAACGGACGCGGCATCGGGCTAGCGGCGCACCTGCAGGGTCGCCAGGAGTTCGGCGGTCGCGGCGGCGACGGCGGCCACCGCCTTGTCGAAGGCCTCGGCGTTGTGCGCGGCCGGGGCGCGGAAACCGGAGATCTTCCGGACGTACTGCAGCGCGGCGGCCTGCATGTCCTCCTCGGTGACGATCTCGGCGAACGGCGGGCGAAGGGTCTTGATGCTGCGGCACATGGTTGCCATTGTGCTCCGTGGGCATGATGGACGGGTGTCCGCTGCCGCGCCGATGACCGAGAGCCGACCCGCCGCCGTACGCGTGCTGGCCGTCCTGCTCGCCCTGACCGCGCTGGCCACGGCGTCGGTCGAGTGGCTGAACTGGTACTACGCCGCCGATGGCGGCTACCCCCTGTTCGTGCGCACCGGCTGGGCGCTGCTGCGCTCGCTGCTGTTCCTGGTGCTGATCTTCCATCTGTGGCGCGGGCGGCACGGGGCCGCGCCGTTCGGGTTGATCCTGGCGGTGACGACACTGTTCTCGCTGGCCCGGCTCGTGGTGCCGAAGCAGGGCGCGCCGGCGGTGCCCGGGGTCATCGGGTTCGGCGTGGTGGCGGTGCTGTGCCTGACCGTGGTGCTGCTGCTGTACCGGTCGGCGAGCGTGCGGGAGTACCTGGCCCGGCCGAAGCTGCGCTGGTGGATCAGCCGCGACGGGCTGACCCGCAAACAGATGCCCGCGCGCCCGCAGGTGCCCGGCTGGGTGCTGACCACCCGGGTCGCCGTGTTCAGTTACAGCGCCCTGATGCTCGTCGCCTGCGTGGTCGCGGTGGGGCGCCTGTTCGACGGTGACGTGACCCTGCTGCCCGTGATCGTGGGCTGGTTCGTGTTCGCGCTGATGGTCAGCTACGTGGCGCTGTTCCTGAGCATCTTCCTGGTGAAGGGCAAGCGGTGGGTCCGGCTGCAGTTGGTGCTGCTGACACTGGTGGTGCTGCTGGTGCACCTGCCGTTGTGCCGGGCGCTGCTCGGCGTGGACGGGCTGGTTCGCGATGGCGGCCCGCTGCTGGTGGCTGCCCTGCTGGCGCTGTGGGGCCTGTGGCGAGCCGGCCGCAACGGGCACTTCGTCCCTACCGACCAGCGCTCCGCCGCCCAGCCCGACCAGGCCGCCACGACAGCAACACGCTGACCTCCGCCGCTCGGGCCCGGGTCAGGCGGGGGTGCGGAAGGTGCGGCGGTAGGCGAGGGGGGCGGTGCCGACCGTGGCGCGCAGGTGCTGGCGCAGCGAGACGGCGGTGCCGAAGCCGGCCTGCTCGGCGACCTGGTCGATGGTCAGGTCGGTGCTCTCCAGCAGGTGGCGGGCGTGCTCGACGCGCTGGCTGATGAGCCAGCGGCCCGGTGACAGCCCGGTCTCCTCCCGGAACCGCCTGGTGAAGGTGCGCACGCTCATGCGCGCGTGGCGGGCGAGCTGGTCCAGGTCGAGGGGTTCGCCGAGGCGGGCCAGCACCCATTCGCGGGTCGCGGCGGTGGAGGCGTCGCCGGGGGCGGGCAGCGGCCGTTCGATGAACTGGGACTGGCCGCCGTCGCGCCACGGGGCGACGACGCAGCGGCGGGCGGCCCGGTTGGCGACCTCGCTGCCGTGGTCGCGGCGGACGACGTGCAGACACAGGTCGAGCCCGGCGGCGACGCCGGCCGAGGTGAGCACGTCGCCGTCGTCGATGAACAGCACGTCGGCGTCGAGCTCGACCTGCGGGAAGCGGACGCGGAAGTCCTCGGCGTAGGCCCAGTGGGTGGCGGCGGGGCGGTCGTCGAGCAGGCCGGCGGTGGCCAGCACGTACGCTCCGGTGCAGATGGACATGATCCGTTTGCCGGCGGCGCGGGCGGCGCGGAGCGCGGTGACGGCCTGGACCGTGGTGGGGGCGGCCAGGCGCTCGCGGTGGACGCCGGGCACGATCACGGTGTCGGCCCAGTCGAGCAGGTCGAGGCCGTAATCGGGCTGCACGGAGAAGCCGGCGCTGGCGCGGATCGGGCCGCCGTCGGGGGTGCAGATCCGGGTCTCGTACAGCCGGTGGCCGGCGCTGTCGGTGGCGCAGCCGAACACCTGGCTGGGGATGCCGAGGTCGAGGGCCATCACCCCGTCTAGGGCGAGCACGGCTATCCGGTGGCGCGCGGTCATGGCTCGATTCTTTCACATAGTGGCGTTCAGGCCACTGTTTGCGGCGGTGTAGATCGCGCACGATGGGTGCGTGACGTTGCTGGAAAACAGGGTGAACAGGACGCGGAGCCAGAATCTCGCCTGGGCGGTCGCCGCCGTGGCGCTGGTGTCGATCGTCGGCGCGGCCGGCTTCCGGGCCACGCCCGGCGTGCTCATCGAGCCGCTGGAGCAGGCGTTCGGCTGGTCGCGCGGCACCATCTCGGCGGCTGTGTCGATCAACCTGGTGCTGTACGGGCTGACCTCGCCCTTCGCCGCGGCGCTGATGGAACGCTTCGGCATGCGCCGGGTGGTGGCCGGGGCGCTGCTGCTGGTCGCCGCGGGCAGCGGGTTGACCGTGTTCATGACCGCGAGCTGGCAGCTGATGCTGCTGTGGGGCGTGCTGGTCGGCCTGGGCACCGGCTCGATGGCGCTGGCGTTCGTGGCCACCTTCACCAGCCGCTGGTTCGTCAAGCACCGGGGCCTGGTGACCGGCGTGCTGACCGCCGGCGGCGCGGCCGGGCAGCTGGTGTTCCTGCCGCTGCTGGCGAACCTCGTGCAGGCCTACGACTGGCGGGTGGCGGCGCTGACCGTCGCCGGGTCGGCGCTGCTGGTGGTGCCGCTGGTGCTCTGGCTGCTCCGCGACGACCCCGCCGACCTGGGCATCACCGCGTACGGCGCGGATGCCGACACCCCGCCCGCCGCCCCGGTCGCGAGCACGGGAGCGGCCCGGCGGGCGCTGGGCGCGCTGCGCGACGCCGCGAAGACACGTACGTTCTGGCTGCTGGCGGGCGGCTTCGCGATCTGCGGCGCGACGACCAACGGCCTCGTGGGTACGCACTTCATTCCCGCCGCGCACGACCACGGCATGCCCACCACGACCGCGGCGAGCCTGCTGGCGCTGGTCGGCATCTTCGACATCGTCGGCACCATCGCCTCGGGCTGGCTCACCGACCGCTTCGACCCGCGCTGGCTGCTGGGGATCTACTACGCGCTGCGCGGGCTGTCGCTGATGATCCTGCCGGGGCTGTTCGCCGCCGACCCGCACCCGAGCATGCTGGTCTTCATCCTGTTCTACGGCCTGGACTGGGTGGCCACCGTGCCGCCGACGATCGCGCTGTGCCGTAAGCACTTCGGCGCGTCCGGGGCGATCGTGTTCGGCTGGGTCTTCGCCTCGCACCAGTTCGGGGCGGCCGGCATCGCGCTGGTCGCGGGCCTGGTCCGGGACAGCAGCGGCTCGTATGCCGCGGCGTTCTACGGGGCGGGGCTGCTGTCACTGGCTGCGACCGCGATGTCCCTGGCGATCGTCCGGCCGGGTGTGGTCCGGCGCTGGCGGCTGGCATCCTGACCGCTTGACCTGCCCCGACGGCATATACGGCGTTGGGGCAGGCATGAAATCCCGTCACTGCGGGTATATCAGCAGCCGTGATAACCACGCTGGTGAAGGGTGTACCCACGCCCGAACATCTCGCCAGGGTGCAGGGCACCCTGTCTGCCAACGGCACCGCCCCGTTGAAGATCGCGATGGTGGCGCCGCCCTACTTCGACGTGCCACCGGCCGCGTACGGCGGCATCGAGGCGGTGCTCGCCGACCTGTCCAACGCCCTGGTCGACCTGGGACACCAAGTCACCATGATCGGCGCAGGCAAGGACGGCACCAGGGCTAGGTTCTGGCAGGTGTGGGACCGGGCCGTGCCTGAGCGGCTGGGCGAGCCCGGGCCTGAGATCATCTACGCGACGCTGACCCGCCGGGTCATCGAGAACCTGGCCACCGCGGGCGAGGTCGACGTGGTCCACGACCACACCTTCGCGGGGCCGCTCAACGCTCCGGCGTACGAGGCGATGGGGCTGCCCACGATCGCCACCGTGCACGGCCCGGTCGACTCCGAACTGCGCGGCTACTACCAGACCCTGGACCGTGACCTGTCCCTGGTCGGCATCAGCGAACGCCAGCGCTCGCTGGCCCCGGAGCTGAACTGGGTCGGCGTCGTGCACAACGGGCTGCGCCCGGCCGACTGGCCCTTCCAGCGGGAGAAGAAGGACTACGCGCTGTTCCTGGGCCGGTTCAACGCCGACAAGGGCGCGCACACCGCCGTGCACGCCGCGCACGCGGCCGGGCTGCCGCTTATCCTGGCCGGCAAGTGCGCCGAGCCCGCGGAGAAGAAGTACTACGCCGAGCAGGTGGAGCCGCTGCTCGGGCCGAACGACCAGATGATCGGCATCGCCGACGCGACACTCAAGCGTGAGTTGCTGGCAAATGCCCGCTGTCTGCTGTTTCCTATCCAATGGGAGGAACCGTTCGGCATGGTGATGATCGAGGCGATGATCTGCGGCACGCCCGTGGTGGCGCTGCGCCGCGGCGCGGTGCCCGAGGTGGTCGAGCACGGCGTCAGCGGCTTCATCTGCGACGATCCGGCCGAGCTCCCGGCGGCGCTGCGCGCGGTGTCCGAACTCGACCCCGCGGAGTGCCGCGAGCAGGTGGTGCGCCGGTTCAGCGACGAGCGGATGGCGGTCGGCTACGTGCAGGCATACCGGGCGGCCCTGGCGGAGCGGCGCAGGCCGCGGCTGCCCGGCCGGGGCGGGCGGGCGATGGCACGCGTCGGACGGCTGACGTCGGCGGGTGAGCGGTGACAGTGCCCGCCCAGCCCTCACCGCTCAACGCAGGCGACCCGCAGCCGCTCGGCCAGGGTCAGGTCACCATCGTCGAAGGCACCACGTTCAGCATCTGCGCGCCCAACGGGGACATGGACCCGGGGGGCGCGCAGGGCCTGTTCTTCCGCGACACCCGGATCATCTCGCGCTGGCAGTTGCGCATCGACGGCCAGCAGCCACAGCCGCTGTCGGTGGCCGACACCGACACCTTCGCGTCCCGGTTCATGCTGCGCCGCGCGCCCGCCGCAGGGCATGCCGACAGCACTCTGCTGGTGGTTCGGCAGCGCATCGTCGGCGAGGGCATGCGCGAGGTCATCACGCTGACCAACGTGGGCCGCGAAGCCACCCTGGTGCACCTGGAACTGCACGTCGACGCCGACTTCGCCGACCTGTTCGCGGTCAAGGAGGGCCACGCCGCGGGCACGGCCACCCATGCCCAGGCCAGCGGGGTCAACCTGGTGTTCAGTCGGCCCGACAACTCGCGCGGGCTGCTCGTGCACGCCACCGGCGAGCCCGTCAGCAGCCACAACGGGCTGAGCTGGCAGATCGTCATCCCGGCCCGGGACGAGTGGCGCACCGAGATCATCGTGCATCCGGTGGTGGACAGCCGGCGCATCGAACCGCGCTTCCGCGAGCACCTGTCGCCCGAGGAGGCCGAGGAGCACTCGTGGCGGCGCCAGGTCACCTCGATCCGGACCCAGTACGAGCAGCTGGGGCTGGTGCTGCGGCGCAGCGTGCGGGACCTCGACGCGCTGCGCATCGCGGCGGGGGAGGACTCCGCGCACACCTTCGTGGCCGCGGGCGCGCCCTGGTTCATGACCCTGTTCGGCCGGGACAGCCTGCTGACCTCGTGGATGGCGCTGCCGCTGGACCCGTCGCTGGCCGTCGGCACCCTCTACACCCTGGCGGCGCTGCAGGGCCGCCAGGTCGACCCGTGCAACGAGGAGGAGCCGGGGCGCATCCTGCACGAGCTGCGGCTGGGCCCGCAGAGCACGTCGGCGCTGGGCGGCTCGCACTACTACGGCACCATCGACGCCAGCCCGCTGTTCGTCGCGCTGCTGGGCGAGGCGTGGAAGTGGGGCGCGGCCGAGTCGGACGTGCGGGCGCTGCTGCCGGCCGCCGACGCGGTGCTGGCCTGGATCGACGGCTTCGGCGACCGCGACGGCGACGGCTTCATCGAGTATCAGCGGGCCACCGACCGCGGCCTGTTCAACCAGGGCTGGAAGGACAGCTGGGACGGGGTCAACGACGCGGCGGGCCAGCTCGCCGAGCCGCCGGTGGCGCTGGCCGAGGTGCAGGGGTATGCGTACGCGGCCTGGCTGGCCCGCGCCGATCTGGCCGACGCGTTCGGCGAGCCGGCGCTGGCCGAGTCCTGCCGGGCGCGGGCCGACAAGCTGCGTTCGCTGTTCGCCGAGGCGTTCTGGCTGCCCGACGAGGGCTACTTCGCGATCGCGCTGGACGGGCGCAAGCGCCGCATGGACGCCATGTCCAGCAACGTCGGGCACTGCCTGTGGACCGGCATCGTCACCGACGAGCACGCCGCGCAGCTGGTCGCGCGGCTGTCCGAGCCGGACATGGACAGCGGGTACGGGCTGCGCACGCTGTCGGAGCGGATGGGCGCGTACAACCCGATGAGCTACCACAACGGGTCGGTGTGGCCGCACGACACCGCGCTGTGCGTGGCCGGGCTGATGCGTTACGCCCACATCCCGGGCGCGGTCGAGCTGGCGCACCGGCTCACCGACGGGCTGCTGCGGGCCGCGATGTCGTTCGGCGGGCGGCTGCCCGAGCTGTTCTGCGGGTTCTCGGCCGACCGCTTCCGCCCGCCGGTGCCGTACCCGACGTCGTGCTCGCCGCAGGCGTGGGCCAGCGGCGCGCCGCTGCTGATCGTGCGGGCCTTCCTCGGCCTGGACCTGGACGTGCCCAAGCGCAGCCTGGTGCTGCGGCCGCGGCTGCCGCAGGAGTGGGGCACCGTGACGGTCGACCGGCTGCCGTTCGCCGGCTCGCTGCTGAAGATCACCGCATCAGGTAGCGACGCCAAGGTCCACGGTCTGCCGGAACCGTCCACGGTCTTCAGCTGAGCTCGGTCCGGCCGTCGACCGCACCCTACAGGCGCGGAAGTCGCGAAGCGACGAGCGACCGGAGGATAGGGGAGGCCTCCGAGGCCGGACCGCGCGTCCGCGGAGGCGGACGCCAGCAGCTCAGCTCAGTCCCTGAGCGGCCAGGGACTGGCGCAGGTGCTGCAGGCAGCGGGTGAGCAGGCGGGACACGTGCATCTGGGACAGGCCGAGCCGCTGGGCGATCTCGGCCTGGGTGAGGTCGGCGGCGAAGCGCAGCGCGAGGATGTGCCGGTCGCGCTGCGACAGCCCGGCCACGGCTCGGCCGATGGCGTGGCGGTCGGGCAGCGACTCCAGCCGCCGGTCGTTCTCGCCGAGCAGTTCGCCCAGCTCGGCGAAGCCGTTGCCGCTGCGCACGACGCTGTTGAGGGAGCCGATGGCGTACGCGTGCGCGCACTCCAGTCCGTCGCGGATGTCGCCCTCGTCGCGGCCCAGGTGTGCGGCCAGGTCGCGGATGTCGGGGGTCCGTTGCAGGGTCTGCGACAACTGCGGCACCGCCCGGCTGATCTCCAGATGCAGTTCCTGCAGCCGGCGGTGCACGCGCAGCGCCCAGCCCCGGTCGCGGAAGTGTCGGCGCAGCTCGCCGAGCATGGTGGGCCCGGCGAAGTGCTCGAACCGCACACCGTGGCTGCTGTCGTAGCGGTCCACCGACTTGATCAGGCCCAGCAGCGCGACCTGGACCAGGTCGTCGGGGTCCTCGCCGCGGAAGCTGAACCGCCGGGCGAGCCGCCGGGCCAGCGGCATGCCGGCGTGGATCACCGCGGCGCGGGCGCGTTCCCGGGCCGGGTCGTCCGGCGCCAGCCGGTGCAGGCGGGCCAGGGCCACGGACACGCGCCGGTCGCGCTCGGCGTTCCACACCTCACCCGCGGGCTCCGGAGAGCCCGCGTTCAGCACAGCATCGATCCTCAACGCGTCCGCATGGGTGCTCATCGCCGCCATCCGCTGGTCCTGCCGGTCGCGCCGCCCTACGCGGCATCGGGTCACCGGCCTTCAGCAGTCAGACTCACTAAGCGGATTTTAACGACATGTCAGCTTCGGTGGCCGGGGTTGCCGGCTTTCTAGGGCGCGGCAACCGTGCCACCTCCGCCTGCACCGCCGTCCCGTACGCGCAGATCTCGATCCACGACTCGGTGATCGGCCGGTGGTCGAAGCGCATCGCCAGCACGGCGTTCGCGCCCATCCGCGCGGCGACGCGCGCCATGCGGTCGACGGCCTCCAGGCGGCACTCGGTCAGCATGTGGATGCGCTCGGCCATGCTGACCCCGCTGCCGTCCATCGCCGACTTGAAGCCCTCGGTGTACGCGCTGAGCGTCCGCGCGGACAGCCCCAGCACCTCGCCGTAGACGGCCCGGACCACGTGGCCCGGCAGCTGGTCGGTGGTCACCACCAGCACGCCCCCGCGGTTGACGACATCACGCATGGACACCACCTCCTGAACGTCCGATAAGAGTGGTATGTCCATCGTGAATGAAAACGTAATCATTCGGTACTCATTTACCACCTTTTTGTGTTAATGGGGCAGACGGGGCACCGGCCGCCGGGCGTGCGACCATCGCCTGATGCCGCTCACGCCGATCATCGCCACCCTCGCCTACGTGCTGTCGCCCGACGGCGGCAGCGTGCTGCTGCTGCACCGCGACAAGCGGCCCGACGACATCCACTTCGGCAAGCACATCGGACTCGGCGGGCGGGTCGAGCGCGACGAGGACGTGCTCACCGGCGTCAAACGCGAGGTCGAGGAGGAGTCGGGGCTGATCGCCCGGCGGCTGTCGCTGCGCGGCACGGTGTCCTGGCCCGGCTTCGGCCGCCGCGGCGAGGACTGGTTCGGCTTCGTGTTCCGCGTCGACGAGTTCGACGGCGAGCCGCACCAGGGCAACCACGAGGGCACCCTGGGCTGGGTGCCGCGCGAGCGGCTGTACGAGGTGCCGATGTGGGCCAGTGACCGCGAGTGGCTGCCGATGGTGTTCGACGACGACCCGCGCCCGTTCCACGGCGTCATGCCCTACCGCGACGGCGAGATGGTGAGCTGGAGCTACGCGCGTTGATCAGCATGAATGCAATCGCATCGTTCAATATATCGGCCGCTGTATGCGGCGCTGCCTACAGTGTGCTCACCGCGTCCGGGACGGGGTGCGGTCGCGGGAAGCGGTGATGGTCCGGCCATCCCACGCTGGCAGTCAGCTGCCTACGGAGGGTGCGGGAGGGCCGGGCCATCACTGGCGAGGAACGCCTCGACGACGTGCTCCTGTGACCTGCCGTATGTGGCGAACAGCCGGGACGCCTCAGCCCGGCAGCGCGCCGCCTCAGCCCGGTCGCCGACGGCCTGAGCCACCTTGGCGACCTGCCTCAGCGCCGCGGCCTGCCGGCCGTAGTCGTCGAGGTCGCGGGCGCGGCGCAAGGCCGTCTGCGTGTCAGCCCGGGCCAGGTCGGGCCGCCGGACGCGTAGATGAATCTCCGAGCGGACCAGGGCCATGTCCACGAAGTAGGCCACATCGCCCTGTGCGTCGGCGATCACCATGCTGCGCCGGCAGTAGCTCAGCGCCTGGCGGAAGCCGCGGGCCTTGCCGTGCAGCACGGCAAGCAGGCCCAGCGCCATCATGGTGTGGCTGGCCGGCCGGTCGCTGCGGACAAGATCGAAGCTGCGGTGCACGGCGGCGATGGCCTCGTCGACCCGATCCTGCGCAGTGAGCATCTCGCCGACGTTGAGCAGCACCAGCGCCCGCAGGGTCGTCGCGCCGATCAGTGCGAGCGCGTCCTGGCTGGCCTGGAACTGTCGCAGCGCCTCGTCCAGGTCACCCGTCCGGCTGGCCAGGATGCCCAGGCTGTTGGCGACCATGGCGATGCCGTCAGGGTCGTCGTGCGCCCGCCAGAACGCCGACGCCTGCTCCAGCGCCGCCCGCGACTCGGCGTAGTGACCCCGGTAGTAGTAGGACTGCCCGCGCATGTTGTAGGCGATGCCGGCCGAGTGCGGGTCATCCGGGGCGTGCAGGCGCAGCGCCAGCGAGGCGAGCCGTTCCACCTCGTCGGGAGCCCGGCGCAGCAGGTAGTTGTTCATCGCGCGCAGCAGCTGCGCCGGATACCGCCGGTCCACCGGGGTGGCCTCGCCCGCCTGCGCAGCGACCGCCAGGGCGGCCGGCAGTTCGGCGTCGAGCCAGCTGTTCGCCTCGGCCAGGTTCCCGATCGGCACGAGGTCGGTGCCCTCCGGGCCCTGTAGCGCGTCGTCGATCGGCCGCCGCACGCCGACCACCAGTTGCAAGGCCCGATATGCGGTGCCGACGTAGTACACGAACAGTCGGTGCAGCGCCTCGGCCCGTTCCTGCGGCGGATCGTAGTGCAGCGCGCACTCGGCCGCGTAGAGGCGCAGTAGGTCGTGCAGTTGGACGCGGCCCGCGGACATGTCCACCAGCCGCGCCTCGACGAGCCGGTCCAGCGTGGAGGCGGCGTGGCCGCGGCTTTCGCCCAGCAGCGCCGCCATCGCGGTCACGCTCAGGTGCGGCGCGCGGGCCAGGCCTGCCATGCGGAACGCCCGTGCCGCCGCCTCGCTCAGGGCCCGGTAGCTGGTCTGGAAGCAGGAACGCACGGCCATGTCGTCGGTGTGCAACTCGTCGAGGCGGCTGCGTTCGTCGACCAGCCGCTCGACGAGGTCCGCGGCCGACCAGTCCGGTCGCGCGTCGAGCCGCGCCGCGGCGATACGCAGCGCCAGCGGTAGCCGCCCACACAGCGCCGCCAGCTGGTGCGCCGCCTGCGCGTCGGCGCGACTGCCGAGCAGCCGCAGCGCGTCGGCCTCGTCGAGCACGTCCAGCGGCAGCAGTGCGACGGAGTCGAGGGAGGTCAGCGCGCGGCGGCTGGTGACCAGCACCAGGCAGTCGGTGGTGGCGGGCAGCAGCGGCCGCACCTGGGCTGCGTCCACGGCGTTGTCGAGCAGCACCAGCAGGCGCCGCCCGGCCAGCAGGGTGCGGAACAGCCCGGCCGACTCGGCGGTGTCGGCGGGGATGTCGCTGTCAGAGGTGCCCAGCGCGCGCAGGAATCGGTGGAGCACGTCGCCGGGGTCCACCGGGGTGAGCCGGGGATTGGAGCCCTGCAGGTCGATGTACAGCTGCCCGTCGGGGTAATCGTCGGCGAGGGCATGGGCGAGCCGGATCGCCAGCGCCGATTTGCCCACCCCGCCGGGCCCGTGGATGTTGCGCACCCGGGCGGTGACCGTGCTCAGCTCGGCGAGCTGGCGCTCGCGTCCCACCAGGACGGTCGCGTCGGGTGGCAGCTGCCGTGGTCGCACCTCGACCTGACCGCGCCCCGGTGCGAGCGCCGCGTCGCGGCGCAGGATCGCGGCCTGGACCTCGCGCAGCCCGTCGCCGGGTTCCATCCCCAGTTCGTCGGCGATCGCCTGCCGGGCCTGCTGGTAGACGTCGAGTGCGGCGGCGGCGTCGCCTGCGCCGTACAGCACCCGCATGAGCTGGCCGTAGGCGCGCTCGCGGGTGGGGTGCGCGGCGATGTGCTCGCGCAGCGGCGTGACCAGCGAGATGCCTTCGCCTGCCAGCAGGCGTGCTTCGAACAGGTGCTCGGTGTGGGCGGTGCGCAGTTCGTCGAGCGCGGTGGCCCGTGCCGCCAGCGCCGGGCCGACCGGGACGTCGGCCAGCGCAGGGCCCGTCCAGCAGGCCAGTGCCTTGCCGAGGCGGGACACGGCATCCCGGATTCGGCCCTCGGCCAGCGCCGCGGTCCCCTCCGCGGCCAGTTGCTCCCAGACGGGCACGTCGCACTCGCCGGGGGCGATGTGAAGGCGGTAGCCGCCCGGTGTGGTGACCAGGCGGTCGGGGTCGATGCCCGCCGCGGCCAGGGCACGGCGCAGGGCGAGGGCGTACGAGCGCAGGTTGGCCACGGCCGAACGCGGCGGACGGTCGCCCCACAGTTCGTCGGTGAGACGTTCCAGGCTGACCACCCGGTCGGCGTCGAGCAGCAGCACCGCCAGCATGCATCGGACCTTGGGCACGGTGACCGCGCCGGGATTCCCGCTCCGGCCGAGGGCCACCGGCCCCAGCAGCCGAAACAAGATCGACACGTTGCCTCCCCCGTGAACGTGAGCCGACGCTCAGACTACGAGGCCGGTCACCGAGGCTTCACTCATGTTCCCGTCACTCGGAACGCAGCGCGACGACCGGATCGAGGCGGCCCGCCCGCTGCGCGGGCACCACGCCGAACACGATGCCGACGGCGCAGCTGACCCCGAACGCCAGCGCGATGGACCACCAGGTCAGCGCGGCAGGCACCGGGCTCAGCGCGGCCGTGGCCAGCGACGCCCCGACGCCGAACGCGATGCCGAGCAGGCCGCCGATGGTCGTCAGCAGCACCGCCTCCAGCAGGAACTGCAGCCCGATGTCACGCGGCCGCGCGCCCAGCGCCATGCGCAGTCCGATCTCGCGGGTGCGCTCGCGCACCGAGACCAGCATGATGTTGGACACGCCGACGCCGCCGACCAGCAGCGAGATGCCCGCGATCGCGGCCAGCACGGCGGTCAGCACGCCCAGGATGTCGCCGAGCACACCGAGGATCTGCTCCTGCGTGACGGCGCTGAACTCCTCGTCGGGGTGGCGGCGGTGCAGTTCGGCGACGATGTCGCGGCCGAGCCGGTCGATGGTCTCGGCGTCGGGGGCCTTGACCGCGAACGCGTCCACCCGCTTGGTCGCCAGCAGCCGCTGCGCCGTGGACAGCGGCACGTGCACCTCGTTGTCGCGGTCCACGCCCAGGCTCTGCCCCAGCGGCGCGAACACCCCGATCACCCGGAACCGCACGCCCGCGATGGTGACCTGCTGCCCGATCGGGTCGCGTTCGCCGAACAGTGTCCTGGCCACGGAGCTGCCGAGCACCGCGACCCGGCGTCCGGTCTCCACGTCGGTGCGGGTCAGGTACGCCCCGGCGCGCACGTCGCGCAGGAACACCTTCGGGGTCGTCTCCAGCACGCCGAGCAGGCTGGTGAACACCTGCTCCTTGCCCGCGCGCACGTTCTCGCCCGAGGTCAGCGACACGGCGACCCGGTCCCGGTCGCCCGCGATGCGGATCACGGCATCCAGATCGGACTGGTCGAGCCGCGACACCGCCGGGGCGGCGTTGAGGCTGACCTGGCCGGGGACCACCAGCAGCAGGTTCGAGCCCAGCCCTTCGACCTGGGCCTGCACCTCGTTCTTTGTCCCGGTGCCCAGCGCGACCAGGATGACCACCGCGCCGACGCCGATCACCATGCCCAGCATGGTCAGCCCGCTGCGCAGCCGGTTGGCCCGCAGCGCGTCCAGTGCGACGCGCCATGCCTCCGCGAGCCTCATCGCCCGGCCTCCCCGTCGTGGGCCGGGCCGTCGGACCCGGTGTCGTCGGCCCGCTGCGTGCTCGCGTCGGCGGCGGTGTCGGAGACCACGCGACCGTCGCGCATGGTGATCTGGCGGCGGGCCCTGGCGGCGACCTCCCGGTCGTGCGTCACCAGCACGACCGCCACGCCCTCGGCGGTGTTGAGCTGCTCCAGCAGTTCCAGCACCGCCTGGCCGGTGGCCTGGTCGAGGTTGCCCGTCGGTTCGTCGGCCAGCAGCACGGCCGGTTCGGTGACCAGCGCCCGCGCGATCGCCACGCGCTGCTGCTCTCCGCCGGAGAGCTGGTTGGGCCGGTGCCCGATGCGGTGCGACAGTCCGACGCGCTCCAGCATGCGAGCGGCCCGCTCGCGGCGTTCGCGTGCGCCCAGCCCGCGGTAGACCAGCGGCAGCGCCACGTTGTCCAGCGCGCTGGTGCGTGACAGCAGGTGGAACGACTGGAAGACGAAGCCGATGGTGGCGTTGCGCAGGTGCGCCATCTCGGCCGCGGTCAGCCCGGCCACGTCGCGCCCGCCGATGCGCAGCCGGCCCGACGTCGGCTGGTCCAGCCCGCCGAGCAGGTGCATCAGTGTCGACTTGCCCGAGCCCGACGGCCCGACCACGGCGGTGTACTCGCCGTGCTCCACGGTCAGCGTCACCCCGCGCAGCGCCGGCACGCTCACCCCGTCCAGGGCGTACGTGCGCGCCACGTCGATCGCCTCGATCGCGGCGTCGCCGGTCATGGCAGGTCCGTTCCCTCGGTGACCCGGTCCACGCCGCGTACCACGATGCGCTCGCCCTCGGCCAGCCCGTCGGTGATCTGCAGGGTGTCCATCCCGGACGCGCCGACGACGACGAAGCGCCGCTGCGCCTTGCCGTCCGGGCCGCGTACCCAGACGCAGTCGCGGCCCTCGCCGGTGAACACGGCCGCGGCGGGCACCGCGATCACGTCGGCGGCCTCGCGCACCTTGAGCCGGGCCACCGCGCTCATGCCGGGCCGCGGCGTCGGCGCGTCCGCGGGCGTCTCCAGGGTCAGGTGCACCCGGTAGGCGACCGCGCCGCGGCTGTTCGGGGTCGGCAGCACGTCGATCGCGCCGACCCGGGCCGGGTACTGCACGCCCGGTGCGGCGTCCAGCTCCACCTCGGCGCTGATCCCGGTGCGCACCAGCAGGATGTCGGTCTCGTCGACGTCGGCGACGATGCCGAGCACGCTCGTGTCGACCACGGTGACGATCGCGGTGCCCGCGCTGACCGGAGCGCCGACAGCCGGCGCGGAGGCGACCCCGGCGGGCGCCGCGACCGGGCCCGACACCCCGGTCGGCGCACCCGCCCCCAGACCGCCGAGCAGGCTGCTCAGATCGGGGCCCGCCGACGCGGACGAGGTGCCGCCCAGCTGCACGACCCCGGCGATGGGGGCGCGCAGGGTCAGTGCGTCCACGGCGGCCTTCGCCAGGTCGTACGCCTGCTGGGCCTGCAGCCGCTGCGCGGATCCGAGCGCCTGCATCGCCGAACCGAGGCTCGCCACACCGCGCTGGACCGCGTCGGCGGCAGCAGCCACGCCCGCCGAAGCCTGCCGGTAGCCCGCCTCCGCCGCGGTGATGTGCGCCAGCAGCGCGTCCCTGGTCGACGGATCGGCGACCTGCTCGGCGGCGTCCCGCGCGTGGCCGAACGCCTCCTTCGCGGAACGGTCCAGCTTGCTCCGCGCGGCGGACAGATCCACCCGCACCCCGCCGCCGCCCGAGCGCTTCGACGCGTCCAGCGCCTGCTTGGCCTGGCGTAGCCGGGCGCGGGTGGCGGGGGAGTCGACCACGGCCAGCAGCTGGCCCTTGGCGACCTGCTGGCCGGGGGTGACGGCGAGCCGGGCCAGGGTGCCCTCGGCGGGTGCGGTCAGGGTCGCGGCGGCACGCGCGGTGACCGAGGCGGGGGCGTCGACGACCTCGCTGACCGACGACCGGCCGACCTCGGCCACGGTCACGTCGAGGCTGTCCTCACAGGACGCCGCGGTCAGCGAGGTGAGCAGGAGCACCGTGCCGAGGGCGAGCGCGGGCCGGGAAGTGCTGCGAAGAGGGGTGCGCACCTGCCGGAGCCTATCCACGACGGTCCACCCGTGGCCATCCGGGCGCTGCGGCGACGCCCGCCGGTGTGGCAGTCTCTTCGCGGAGGTGCGCGATGAGCGAGCAGGACACGGCGCAGGACACGGCGCAGCAGCCACCGGCCCAGCGGCGGCCGGAGGTGGATCCGGACACCCCGGACGCGCAGGCCGCACGCCGCAACCGGCACGTGTTCGTCGTCGGTTTCCTGGGCGGGCTCGGCCTGATGTGCGCCATCATCCTCACCTGGGCGGTGCGCGAGACGCTGTCGGTGCTGCTGCTGATGTTCGCGGCCCTGTTCCTGGCGATCGGCCTGCACCCGGCCGTGGCCTGGCTGCAGCGGCGCGGGCTGCCGCGCGGCCTCGCGGTGACGGTCGTCGCGTTCGGGGTGGTGCTGGTCGCGTGCGGCGGCCTGGGCGCGCTGGCCCCGCCGCTGATCACGCAGACCGGCGAGCTGATCACGAACCTGCCCGGCTACCTCGACGAGCTGAACCGCAACCCGCAGGTCGCCGACTTCAACCAGCGCTTCGACGTGATCGACCGGTTGAAGGACGCCGCCACCAACGAGAACATCACCAAGGCGCTCGGCGGCGCGCTGGGCGGGGTGCAGGCCGTCTTCGGCGTCATCTTCAACGTGCTCACCGTGTTCATCCTCACCATCTACTTCCTGGCCGCCTGGACCCGGCTCAAGGAGGGCTTCTACCGGCTGTTCCCGGCCTCGCGCCGCGACACCGCCCGGGAGATCGGCGACGAGATCTTCGAGAAGATCGGCGCGTACCTGCTCGGCTCGCTGGCGATCGCCTTCGTCGCCGGGGTGAGCACGTTCGTGTTCCTGCTCATCCTCGGGGTGTCGTACGCGTTCGCGCTGGCCATGGTGGTGGCCGTGTGCGACCTGATCCCGCAGATCGGGGCGACGCTGGGCGCGGTCGTGGTGGTCATCGCCGGGTTCGCGCACTCGCCCGAGGCGGGCATCGCCTGCGTGATCTTCTTCATCCTGTATCAGCAGCTGGAGAACTGGGTCATCGCACCGCGCGTGCTGCGGCGTTCGGTCGACGTCTCCGACCTGGCCGTGATCCTGTCCGCGCTGATCGGGGCGGTGCTGCTGGGCGCGCTCGGCGCATTGATCGCGATCCCGGTCGTGGCCGGGGTGCAGCTGACCATGCGGAAGATCGCGATGCCGCACCTGGACCGCATCTGAGCGCGGCGACGGAAGGCCGACACACCACCACCTCCGTGTATGCGGTATGACTGTCGGCATGCAACCCGACGGCATCCTCCCCTCCGCCGTGTCCACAGCCGACAGTGCCGACCCGCTGGCCAAGCTGGTTGACTCGGCGCGCGGCTGGCACGGCGTACAACTCGGCGTGCTCGGTTTCATCGGCTTCTGCGGCGTGCTGAAGATGGGCGCGGAAGCGCCCGGCCCCGACTGGCTGCAGTGGCTGGCCACCGGCGGCTCGGTGGGCGCGTTCGTCATGGCCCTGTGGTCGATCGTCATGGTCGGCAGGGTGGCCTGGCCGGTCGGCGACCCGACCGCGCCCGCGGACCCCGCCGAGATGAGCGGTCAGCTGCGCTCCGGCATCCGCACCACCATCGTCTCGGTGGCGCTGATGGCGTTCGCGGGCCTGTCCGCGTGGTGGCCCACCGAGGCCGCCCCGTCGGTCGAGGTCAGCCTCGGCAACGGCGGCAAGGCCTGCGGCCAGGTCGCCGAGGGCGCCCCCGCCGGCGCCATGTGGATCAACACGACGGCCGGCGAGACCCTGGAGGTCCACCTCACCACCGTCGCCAACATCCGCCCCGTCACCTCCTGCTGACCCGCCACGCTCCGCCCCACCTGGCGCAACTCTTAAAGACCTGTGCCCTCGGCCGCCTGCCGAGGGCACAGGTTTTCAAGAGTTGCCGCAGGGGTGTGACGCGTCAGACCTGCCAGACGTCGACGCAGGTGGTGTCGGCGGTGGACCAGCGGGCCAGCAGGTGGTGGCCGTCGGCGCTGAACGCGGTGCGCACCGAGCGCGCGGCGGTGATGTCGGCGCGGAACACCTCCTCGTCGGTGCCCGACTCGTGCAGCCACACCGCGTTGCCCGCGGCCCCGGCCCGCAGCCGCCCGTCGGGGCTGTCGCACTGCGGCGCGAAACCGTCGTACGGGCTGTGCTCGGTGTAGCCGTCGTAGCGGCGGTGCAGGTCCTCGCCGACCATCTCCTCGACGACCCGGCCCGTGCCCAGGTCCCACATCGTCGCCACGTCACGCACGTACCGTCCGACGTGGACCTTGCGGTCGGCCTCGGCGATCAGCCGCCACTGGCCCTCGTGCACCAGCACCTTCACCGGCTTGTTGTTCGACGCCGCTTTGAAACTGCTGGTCAGGTGCCCGCTGGCGACGTCCCAGACGGAGAACTGCCCGTCGGGATTCCAGGCGACCAGCGCCAGCCGGCCCCCGGGGCCGACGAACACCTTGCCCGTGCCGTCGCCGACGTGCTGCTTCGGGCGCACCTCGTTGACGACCGCGCCGGTGGCGATGGAGCGCATCCGCACGTACGCGCCGGAGCGCTCGCACTCCACGAGCAGCTCGTGGTCGGGGGTGAGCAGCCAGTCCCCGGCGACGCGCATCTGATGCCGCTTGGCGGCGCGGTCGCCGCTGATCAGCTTCGCCGAGCGGGCCACCGCCGCCACGGTGTCCGAGGTCAGGAAGTCCCCGGCCGCGACGCGGTGCTCCAGGAGGATGCCTTCGCGCTGCGCGGTCAGGTCGTACACCCGGTCGTCGGCGGTGCGCACCTGGGCCAGCGCCG
>NZ_JBEZDT010000017.1:0-178020 GCF_040648455.1 Catellatospora sp. NPDC049133 | reverse complement strand
CACAACCGGTCGGGCGCCCACTGGCTCACGGCGGTCTGCTCCACAAACGACATGCTGCATCACAGGTCACACCCGCACCAAATGAGATGTGGCCTTAGCGCCGCCAACGGCGGCGGCGCTAAACAGCCGCCCGTGCGCTGGTGTCGGAAGAAGAGGTCACGGCGTCCGACACCGCCGGGGCCGGCTAACGGAAGCTACGGCCGCGGCACCTCTCGGTATGACTGCGCCGATGCGCTCAGGCCTGCCGTGTCGGCGACCCTTCGCCTGCCCAGGGACATCATGGCGATGGTGCACACCAGGCCCACCAGGCCGACGATGACGTTGCTGACGATGGCGCGGGTACTCGGCGTGGGACCGCTGACCAGCCAGGGCGAGACGATCACCCATGCGCTGATGATCGGGGCGACCCACGCAATCCGGTGCGAGTGTCCGTACATGGTGGCGAAGCACAGGGCCAGCACGGCCAGTGCGACACCACAGATGATGTTGCTCGCCGTGAGGTTGGAGTTGCCGGTGAAGCCCACTACCCAGGGCGAGATGGCGAGGTAGAGACCGGACAGAAAGGTCAGACCCTCCGCTACCTGTGCGGTCGGGGTTTCGGCAGCTTCCTCGTACCGCAGCCGAAGCTCCGCAAGGTCCGGATGATCTTCGATGCGAGGGGTTCGAACAGTCATGCTAAACACCTCCGAACGACAACATCAAACAGCCTTCCTAAGGCCGACCTTAGCTGACTTTACGCTGGTCAGGGCCATCGCCGACCCATTAGCGCGAACGAGGGCGCGCCCATCGCCCGTGGTCGTGCCCGCACCATCGGGCGTCGCCAACGCGAGCGCCTTGCGATAGGCGTCGACGGCCGTCGCGGCACCGGGCCCGGCGGGGTCGCGTACCAGCCGGGCGACGCGCTGCCGCATCGCCCGCTCGTCGGCGAGCGTCGCCAGCACCGGCGGCACCGGCCCGGTGACCGTCCCGGTGTCGCCAGCACCGGCGGCACCGGCCCGGTGACCGTCCCGGCCGGCCACAGACCGGTCAGCGCACCCGCCAGCAGCGCATTTGTTCACGCCAGGTGCTGCGGCCGGAAACTCACGCCGTCCAGCACCGGAACCACCCCGCTGCCGGCCACCTCGGCGGCGATCGCCACATCCTGCGGATATCCGTAGCCGATCAGCTCCCGACCACTGGCGCAGTCCTGCAGCGCCTGCGGCAACCGGCCCGCCACCTGCTGGTACGCCCCCGCGGCGACTTCCGCCTCCGGCGACAGCGGCCCGAACCCGTGGCCGGCCAGCGCGCCGACGAACGCGCCCGCACCCCACAGGTCCTCGACAGCCGGGCGCAGCGTGTCGTCGGCCCGCCACCGCTCACCCGCGGCGACCACGGCCACCACCGCGTCGTCGGCCCCGGCCAGGTGTGCGACCGCCCAGGCCGCGGCCGCCGCGGCGTTGCGCAGCGACACTCCGACGACCGTCGCGCCCGCCTCGGCCAGCCGCTGGGTGATCGTCGACCCGTTGGGCGACGGCAGCACCAGCCGCCGTACCCCGGTAGCGGAGCGGATCGTCGCCGGCGACAGGCTCACCGGGTGATCCGGACCCACTTCGGAGCGGCCCACCGCCAGCAGCGCGTCGTGGCTTCGGGCGAATTCGAACGCCCGCGCGTCCCGCCACCGGTACGGGAACACCTCGATGCCCTGGTCGGCGGCGACTGTCAGCGCCGTGGTGAACGACAGCACGTCCACCACCGCCACCAGGGTGGCTCCGGCGCCCACGGCGTCGGCGCCCTGCGGACCCCAGTCGACGCGCACGCGGTAGCCGGCCTGCTGATAGGGAGTGATCATCAGGAAATCATGCGGCACCTGCTCAGCCGACGGCGCGGCGGCACCGGTACGCGCTCGGCTGGACACCGGCGACCCCGCACCGCCTGCCGGATGCGGCGTCACCGGTCCCATGGGCGCTGCACCTCACCTGCCCGGCTTTCTGGTGGACCTGAGCTCGCTGACACGGATTGCGGATAAGCGGGAGCGCCGCACGGCATGAGCGATCGCGAAATGTGTGCTCTGAGTAACGGACTGATCGCCAGAGCGTCAGGTGTGCGGGCGGATCGGCTCGACAGGAAACGTTCGCAGGAGGCACCGTGAAACAGATCAACGCGTCCTCAGGGGTCCGCAGCCGGTGTTGGCTACACTTGATCCAGTTGTTCGCCGTGGTCATGCTGACGTCCCTGACCCTCACCGCGACCGGTGCCGCCTCGGCCGCCGGCGGCGGATATCCGAAATCGAAGCCCACGATCGTGCTCGTGCACGGCGCATGGGCCGACGGCTCGTCATGGAACGCGGTCACGGCACGGCTGCTCGACGACGGATTCGTGGTACGCGTCCCACCCAACCCGCTGCGCAGCCTGCCGGGCGACTCCGAGACCATCGCCGACTTCCTGTCCACGATCCAGGGCCCGATCGTCCTGGCCGGACACTCCTACGGCGGAGCGGTCATCACCAACGCCGCCACCGGCAACCGCAACGTCAAAGCCCTGGTGTTCGTGGACGCATTCGCACCCGCCCAGGGCGAGAACGTCTTCCAACTCTCCGGACCCGACTCGGCACTGTCCGGCGACCCGGCCACCACCTTCGACTTCGTCCCGTATCCCCAGGCACCGCCCGGCGACGTCGACCTCTACCTCAAGAAGAACGTCTTCACGCAGTCCTTCGCCAGCGGCGTGCCCAGGCGCACGACCGACATCCTCTACACCGTTCAGCGGCCGTTCGCGTTCAGTGCCGGAGGGCAGCCGTCGGGCGCTCCCGCGTGGCAGACCATCCGTTCCTGGTGGGTGCTCGGCACGCAGGACAAGGTGATTCCACCGGCTCAGCAGCGGTTCATGGCCGACCGCGCCCACTCCGTGATCACCGAGGTGCGCACCGGGCACTTGTCGCTGGTCGCCCGCCCGGACGTCGTGGCCGGCGTCATCCTCAAAGCAGTACGCGCGACGAACTGACGTCGACCTGACCAACGCCGATCATGAGGCGGCAGCGGGAGGCCGGGATGCCGATGCTGGTCCGGATACGACCCGACACGCGATATCTGACGCTGCTCGGGCTCGCGTGTGTCCCGGTGCTGCTCGGCGTGCTCATGCGCGGTCGCAGCGGACTGGCCGTGTCGGTCGCGGGCGCGGCGTTCCTGCTCCTGCTCGGCTATCCGGTCGTGGTGAGCACGCTGCTGCGGGTGCCGGTCCTCGTGATCACCGATGAGGGCCTCCGGATGCCGCTGATGGGGCCCGCGTTGGGTTGGGACGAGATCGCCGACGTCCGCGAGGATGTGAAGGTCACCGGGTCCCGTCCGGTGCCGGTGCTGCTGATCGACCCGACCGAACCCCAGGACGCCGTCTGGCGGATGCGGCCGTGGTTACGTGGCGAGGGACGGGCCAACCTGGCGCGGTTCGGCACCCCGATCGTGATCCAGGGCGCGTCGTTGAGCTCGTCGCTCGACGACATCCACGCGGCCATCCGGGATCACATCACGTAGGTCGGAGCGCTCCGGCGCCGCCGCGCGGGAGACCGGCGGCGGCACCGGAGTCGTATGTCAACTCAGCGGTTCGATCCAGATGTTGCGGAAGCGGGGGTTCGCACCCGGGTCGCCGTGGTCCTGCAGGCCTATGGAGCCGGGCGCCGCCCCTTCTGGCTGGCCGTTGCCGGTGGGGCCGTTGATCGCGACGTTGTTGTGGACGACGACGCCGTTCCACACCACGGTGACCCTGGCGTCTTCGAGTTTGGTGCCCGTCGCGCTGAACCGCGCGGCGCGGAACGTGATGTCGAAGGTCTGCCAGGTGTTGGGCGCGGTGGCCATGTTCCGGTCCGGGGCGCGCTTGAGGTAGATCGCTCCGGCCTCGTTGTTGGCCAGGGTGGTGTCGCCGTACGAGTCCAGCACCTGGATCTCGTAGCGCTCCTGGAGGTAGAACCCGCTGTTGCCGCGGGCCTGCCCGGTGACCTCCGGCGGGTAGGCGGGTTCCAGCCACTCGCCGTGGAGTTTGAAGTCGCCGAACTTCGCTCTGGTACGGATGTTCCCGCCCAGCGATTCCATGGACCCTCCTGCCACCGGCCATGTCGCCGGGCTGCCGTCCGCGCTCTCCCACGCCGCCAGACCGGCGCCGTCGAACAGGGAGATGCGAGGCACCGGCGTGACGACCAGGTGGTCGAGGTTGCTGCCGTTGGCGCCCGTCGTGGTCACCCGGATCTTGACCTGCCCGGCCGGCAGCGTCGTGGTCAGCGATGCGGTTCGCCAGGTGGTCCACGCGCCTGTCGGCGGGAACGCAAGCGCCGCACTGGCCGTCGTGCCGTTGACCGCGACGGCCAGCGGCCGGTCGACGGTCTTGCCGTTGGCGTAGCGGAATGCCAGCGTGTGGGCTCCGGCGGTCGGCACGTTGACGGTCCATTCGACATACCCGCCGGTGTTGGCCGCATCGGCGTAGTCGGCGTACCCGGATCCGTTGTACCCGGCATGCTCGGAGCCGACGTTCGCGCCGCTGAGCGCCGCCTGCTCGGCCTCGTAGGTGCTGCCGGGCAGCGCGTTGAGGGTGTACCAGGCCTCGGTGCTCCACAGGGACTGCCCGGCCGCCGAGCTGAACGGCCGCGGCGAGTGCACATGCACCACCCGCCCGGCTTCCAGGCCGTTGATGCGCAGCGTGACCTTCCGGCCGTCGGCCGAGGGCATGGCCGAGGTGACGCTCAGCGTTTCCAGATCGACCTTCGGCCCACCGTAGGACGACGTCGGGGTGTACCGCCACTGCTGGACGCGGTACCGCGATGTCAGAGCGCTCAGCGTCGCGGCCGACAGCGGCTGGGTGTATTCGAGTTCGAAGCCGCCGGCCACCGCCCGCATCGCCAGGATGTCGAAGGCGTTGCCGCTGCCGGGAGTCAGCTTCTGCAGCCCGTAGCGGAGCTTGCCCTGCTGGCGCCAGTTGCTGCTGGCGCGTTCGTCGCCGATGCCGCCGGCGTAGATCGCGCCGTCGGGGCCGAGGGTGATCCGGCTGATGCCGGCCTCCAGTCCCTGGGTGAAGCGGAAGACCGCGCCCTGGTACTCGCCGTTGACCTTCTCCAGGTAGCCCCGCTGGATGCCGCCGTAGGTGACGTCACCGAACAGCATCTGCCCGGCGAACAGGCCCTGGGTGAGCATGACCGGGGTGCTCGGGGAGTTCGCGATCTCGTTGTGCGGCAGCCACAGGACCGGCTGGGTGACGGCGCCGGCGTCGAACGGACCGGCCGGATCGTTGTAGTGGTTGAAGAACCGGCCGGGCTTGAGCTGGATCAGCTTGTTGGCCGACAGCCAGTCGCCCTGGTTGTCGGTGACGAAGATGCCACCTTCGGGACCCCACCCCATGCCGTTCGGGGTGCGCAGTCCGCTCGCCGTGTATTCGACCTGGCCGGTCGCCTTGTTCACTTTGATCGCGGTGCCGCGGTTGGCGGCGAGCTGCGGTCTGGTGGTTCGGCCGCCGGGGGTGATCTGGACGGACAGGTTGAGGTAGAAGTATCCGTCCTTGTAGAGCAGGCCGAACGCGAACTCGTGGTAGGTCCCGCCGAACGGCCACGTCGCCACGGTCCGCTTGTTGTCGATGATCTCGTCGCCGTTGGTGTCGTTCAGTTCGACCAGCCGGGACCGTTCGGAGACGTACAGCTTGCCGTCGACGTACTTGATGCCCATCGGGTCCTGCATCCCGGTGGCGATCCTCTTCACCGTCACCTGCGCGGCGGAGGTGGTGCCGGTGACGTTGCCCAGCAGGTAGACCTCGCCGAGCGGCTGGGTGGTGCCGTAGTCGCCGCCCCAGGTGGTGATGGCCAGCCGGTTGTCGGGCAGCCAGTCCATGCCGGTGACCTTCGGCTGGAATCCGCTGGGACGCAGGTCGGTCAGCGTGTAATCGGGGTGCACCGCGTCCAGCGGCAGCCCGTCGCCCGGGGTGTCGGCGCCCTCGACGCATTCCTTGGTCCCCGGCGCGGTCACCCGGGTGACCCCGGATTCGGTGCTCAGCGATGTGGTCGGCACGACGACGAACTGGGTGGTGCCCGGCGGCTGCCACTCCAGTTTGAGCACCTGCCCGCCGGTGTTGTCGAAGTGTTCGATGCGCAGCTTGTGGTAGCCGGCGGACAGGTCGACGGTGCCGTCTTTGGATGACGTGCCGTGCACGCCGTCGTGGCTGACGACCGTCGTGAAGGTGCTGTCGGAGTCGTCGTTGTCGACGACGGTGCTCTTGTCGATGCGCAGGCGGGAGCCGTCGTCGCTGGTGAGCCGGAAGGCGTACGAGCCGGCTGTGGTGATGTTGATGTTCGCGACGACCTGGGTGAGGAATCTGTCGGCGACGCCGAAGTCGGCCTGGGTCGACCAGTTGATCACCGGCATCAGCTTGTCGAAGTTGGGGGTCTGCCCGGGTTTGAGCGTGCACAGCACGGTCAGGTCGGTGGCGAGGCTGTAGGTGCGCAGCGTGACTCCGGGATCCTGCGGTGGGATCGCGGCGTGTGCGGGCCCGGGCACGGACACGGACAGCAGCAGCAGGCTCAGCCCCAGTGCGATGGCTGGGGCCCGACGGCGGGCGGCTCGGGGTACGGGTGAAGGACTCATGGCGATCCTTGTCGCGATCGCACCCGGGCAGCAGCGCACGCGCGGGCCCGGATGACGGGTGGATCAGGCGGGTTGCCTGACGCGGATGGGACGTGCGCCGCCACGTCGTCTTCTCGAGGGACCTCGCTGCAATCGCGTCGTGAACTGCCTCCGGGGGTCGGCGAGAGTGGCCGTCTCGGACATCACATCGAAACGTTGACGTTCATCTACGCGGCACACTAGCGTCTACCCACCGTCGGGAAAACCCTTTCCCGATTTTTGCCTCAGGCACGACCGACGACGAGGAGCAGCGGGATGACCACCCCGGAACCGGCCGGCAGCGCCGCGATCCAGCTGACCGAGATCGCCCCCAAGCAGTGCTCCTGCGGCACGACCAGGCGGGCGTTCGTGGGCGAGTCCGGCGGTGCGGTGAGCGTCCATCTGCTGCAGGTCGACAAGGCGGTCACCCACCACCACCGGATCGCGACCGAGGTGTACGTGATCCTCGACGGCGTCGGCGAGGTGGAGCTCGACGGCGTACGCCATCCGGCGAAGCCGATGTCGGCGTTCCTGATCCCGCCCGGCACCCGGCACCGGGCACTGGGCGACCTGCGGGCCCTGGTGGTCTGCCTTCCCGCCGCGAACGACGCCGATGAATACTTCGACTGAGCCGGGCACCCCGGCCGCCATCATGCCGCTGCCCGGCGGGGTGGGCGTCTCGCAGCTGCGGGTCTACGACACCACCGCACCCGACGGCCTGGTGGGCGGCACCCCGCACCTGCATCTGTGCTGCACCGAGGGGTACGTGGTGCAGGCCGGCGCCGGGGCGGTCCAGACGCTGACGATGAGCGGCTTCCGGCAGACACCGCTGCGGCCCGGCACGGTGGTGTGGTTCACCCCGGGCACCATCCATCGCCTGGTCAACCACGGCGGCCTGGAGATCACGGTGTTGATGCAGAACAGCGGGCTGCCGGAGGCCGGCGACGCGGTGCTGACGTTTCCGCCCTCGGTGCTGGCCGACCCGGAGCGGTACGCCGCGGCCGCCGCCCTGCCCCGCGGCGGCGCCCCTGACGACGCCCCGCCGGCCGACGGCACGCCCGGCGCGACGCTGGCCGCCGCGTACGCCCGGCGCGATCTCGCGGTGCTCGGATTCGAGCAGCTACGGGCGGCCGCCGACGCCGGCGACCTCGCGCCGCTGCACGACTTCCACCGGGCGGCCGCTCGGCTGGTGGCGCCGCACCTGCCCCGGTGGCGGGAGCGGTTCGCCGCCGGGGCGCTGCGGGCCGCGCAGGACACCGCCGCCCAACTGGACGCGCTGGCCGCCGGACGGTCCGATCATCTGGCCGACGCCGCGGTGCACGGCTTCGCCGCGCCCGGCGAGCAGGGCCGGCACGGCATGTGCGGGCTGCTGGACACCTACCCGATCCGGTAGCGGGTCCGACTGCCCGGCGGCACTGCAAACGCTTCATATAAATATTTAAGATACGTTCCGGGCCAACCCTTGCCTGACGGAGAGATCCTCTCTAGTGTCCGTTCATCGGAAAGCGCTTCCCTGTAATCGCCAGGAAACTTCCGTCCATCCCGGAGGAGCCCTCGTGCACGATGGATCAGCAAGTGGATCAACCGTTGGCGGCGCGGCGGCGCGCGCGGCCGGTCAACCCACGCTGGCCCTGCGGACTCCCGTCCAGCCGCTGACGCGGCTGGTCCGGTTCGGCGATGCGCTGTGGCGGCCCGCACTGCTGCTGGGCATCGTGTTCGCGGGGTGGTGGGCGCTGTCGGAGAGCGGCACCGTCCCGCACTACCTGGTGCCGACCCCGGCACAGGTGTGGCAGACGATGGTCGAGAAGCGAGCGTTCCTCTGGCTGAACACCTACGTCACGCTCTACGAGACCGTCATCGGCTTCGTCCTGGCCGTGCTGTTGGGCCTGCTCACCGCCATCCTGATCGCCTACTCGCGCACCATGGAGCGGGCGCTCTACCCGATAGTGCTGTTCGCCCAGGTCATTCCCAAAATCGCGATCGCTCCACTGCTGATCGTCTGGTTCGGCTTCGGCCTGGCCCCGAAGATCATTCTCGCGGTGCTGATCGCGTTCTTCCCGGTGGTCATCTCCGGAGTGGCCGGGCTGCGGTCCACCGATCCCGAACTGGTGGACCTGTCCAAGACCATGGGCGCGAGCCCGTGGCAGACCTTCCAGAAGATCAGATTCCCCAATGCCCTGCCGCACCTGATGGCCGGGGTGAAGGTGGCCGTCACCCTCGCGGTGGTCGGCGCCGTGGTCGGCGAGTTCGTCGGCGCGAACGAAGGCCTGGGATACGTGCTCCTGCTTGCCAACGGCAATCTCGACTCGGCCCTGCTGTTCGCCGACCTGTTCCTGATGTCACTGATCGGCATCGTGCTGTTCGCGATCGTCGAGGTGACCGAGGCAGCACTCATCCCGTGGCACGCCAGCAGGCGGTCCGGGGTTCCGCTCACCACATCCTGACGGGGATTAGCCTCCCGTCGCCGCGCTAGGAGGACCAACCGAATGACAAGACTTCCCGCCCTGGCGGCCGCGCTCACGCTGCTGCTGGGCGCCGCCGCCTGCGCTCCGGGCACCAACGACCAGCCCACCGCGCCCGGCGAGAACAAGAAGGTCACCCTGACCCTCAACTGGGTCCCCTACGGCGAGCACGCGCCGTTCTACTACGGCTTCGACAAGGGCTTCTACCAGGCCGAAGGCATAGATCTGACGATCAAGGCAGGCGGTGGCTCCGGCAAGACCATCCAGGCCGTGGCCCAGCAGCAGACCGACTTCGGCTGGGCCGACACTCCCCCGCTGCTCAAGGCCATCACCACCGGGATGAAGGTGAAGAGCGTCGGGGTGTTCCTGCAGAAGGGGCCCTCATCGGTCGAGTTCCTGGCCGACAAGAACATCACCAAAATCACCGACCTCAAGGGCAAGACCGTCGGTGGCACGCCCGGAGACGCGATGTACGCGACCTTCCCCGCGCTGCTCAAGGCCAACGGCGTCGACCCGGCCGAGGTGAAGGTGGTCAACGTCGACGCCGCCGGGAAGATCGCCGCGCTGGCCGAAGGCAAGGTCGACGCCATCCAGGGCTTCTTCCACGACCAGGCCCCCACCATCGAGGCCAAGACCGGCAAGAAGGTCAACCACCTGCTGTTCGCCGACTTCGGGCTCAACCTGCTCGGCACCGGCCTGGTCGTGCACGACGACACTCTCGCCAAGGACCCGGAACTGGTCAAGGCGTTCGTCCGGGCCACCCAGAAGTCCTGGGCCGAGGCGGCCAAGGACATCCCGGGCGCGGCTGCCGCGATGGAGAAACTCGCCGAGAACGAACCCGCCAAGGACGTGCTGATCAAGCAGCTCACACTGTGCCTGCCGCTGGTCGACACGACGGCGCCGGGCGTCAACGCCGAGACCAAATGGACCGAGACCATCGACCTGATGACCAAACACGCCGAGCTGAAGGACGCGGGCGCGCCGAGCAAGTACTGGTCCGGCACGTACGCGACGAAGGGCTGACGCCGATGACCGTCCCATCGACGGCCGCGCCGGCAGTCGACATCACCGGGCTGACCGTGCGCTTCCAGTCCAAGCGCACCCACACCGTCGCGGTCGACGACGTCACGATGCGGGTCGCCCCCGGCGAGTTCGTGACCATCGTCGGCCCGTCCGGCTGCGGCAAGTCCACCCTGCTCAAGATCGTCGCAGGGCTGGTGGCGCCGACCTCCGGCACGGTCTCGTTGATGGGACGGCCCGTCACCGGCGCCCAGAAGGAGATCGGGTACGTGTTCCAGCGCGCCGCCCTGCTGGACTGGCGGGGCGCGCGCAAGAACATCCTCCTGCAGGCCGAGATCCGGGGCATGGACCGGCGCCAGGCAGCCCAGCGCGCCGACGAACTGATCGCCCTCACCGGGCTCACCGGCTTCGAGGACGCACTGCCGCACGAACTGTCCGGCGGCATGCAGCAGCGGGTGGCATTGTGCCGCGCGCTGCTGCACCAGCCGTCGGTGCTGCTCATGGACGAGCCGTTCGGCGCACTGGACGCACTGACCCGCGAACAGCTCAACGCCGAACTCAACCGGATCTGGCGCGAGACCGGCACCACCATCCTGCTGGTCACCCACTCCATCGCCGAGGCGGTCTTCCTGGGCACCAGGGTCGAGGTGATGAGCCCGCGACCCGGCCGGATCGTGCGGACCATCGACGTCGACCTCCCGCCCGAACGCGACTACGCCAAGGTGATGTCCGACCAGCGCTTCGACCGGTACGCCACCGAGATCCGCGGCCTGCTCGGGGCCGGAGCCAACCACTGAACGCCGCACAAGCGCCGGCCCGCCGCTGGAGCGCGGCGGCCGGCGCCTGGCTCGGACTGGGGGCCGCGCCCGCCGCGCTGATCCTGGGCGCCGGGATGGCCCGCCGACACGACGGCCCCGTCCCGCTGCTCGCGCTGCTCGGCGGCGCGGCCCTGATGGCGGCGCTGCTGTTCGGGCAGGGCGCGTTGGGGCTGCGCCGGCCGTACGGAGAGAACGCCGCCCTCACCGAACTGGCCCCGCGCTACCTGCCCGACCGCGCCGGCATCGCGCTCGGCGCGGTGCTCGCCGCCGCGATGATCGGCTGGAACGGCTTCAACGTCGGCCTGGGCGGCGCGTCGCTGGCCAAGGTCACCGGACTGCCCGGCCCGGCCGGCGCGCTGCTGCTGGCCGGCGCCGTGCTGGCCGCGTCGTTCGTGCCGGGCCGGTGGAACAACCGGATCGCCGTGCTGACCACAGTCGCGGCGCTGGCGCTGGTCGCGGTGTGCGTCCTGCTGCTGCGCCCGGACGCCCCACCGGTGACCGCCGACCCGGGCGGCTGGGCCACCCTCGCCGACATCGCCGCGATCGGCGGCTACGTCGCGGTGTTCGCGCTGCGCGCCCCGGACTTCAGCCGCGGCCTGGCCACCCGACGGGACCTGGCGATCTGCGTGGCGCTGCTGGTCGGGCCGGCCACCCTGGTCACGGCGGCCGGCGCCGGGGTCTGGCTACGCACCGGCAGCGCCGACGTCGTCGCGGTGCTCGCCACCGCGCCGGGCATCGCCGTCTACGGCAACATCTTCGTCACCGTCGGGGTGTTCGCGCCCGCGCTGACCACCACCTTCTCCGGCGCGCTCGCGCTGCGGGCGCTCTGGCCCCGGCTACCGGCCACCGCGGCGACGGCGATCGTCGCGACCCTCGGCGGCACGCTGGCCGCGGCCCGCTTCGACCGGGCGCTGCTGACCTGGCTGACGTTGCTGGCCGCCACCCTGCCACCGCTGATCATCCCGATGGCGGTCGAAGGCTGGCAGCGGCGACACGGCCGGCCGCCACGGCTGGTACCGGCGTGGACCTGGCTGCCCGCCGGACTGGCCGCGACCGCGCTGACCGTCGCCGGCTCCCCCGCCGGGCCGGTGGCCGGCCTGGCGATCGCGGTGGCCGCCACCGGCTGGCAGGTCCACCGGCAGCGGCGATCCCTCCGATCGGCACCGCCGGCCCGATCAGCTCCATGAGCTGCCAACCACGTCTTGTCCGACACGACCCGCGGCCGGCCGTGGTCGACATGCCCGGCGAGCTGGAACGCGGTCAGCCCGCCGGGGTCCGGTCGAGCACGGCCCAGACGTCGGCGGCGCTGAGGTGGTCCAGGTGCTGGGCTATCGCCAGCGCCTGGGTGCGCAGTTCGTGGGCGGCAGGGCCGTCGTCCTGCCGGTCGCACACGTCGGCCAGCCGTAGCAGCACCATCGCCTCCTCGTAGCGGTCACCGAGCCGGCGCGTCAGATCCAGGGCCTGCCGGTACGCCTCGGCCGCATCGGCCAGCGCGCCGGTCTGCAGATGGATGAAGCCGACGCTGTCCCAGGTGTCGGCCTCGGCGCCGTGGCTGCCGATGTGCCGGTGCAGGGCCAGTGCCTGATTGCAGTGGTCGAGGGCTTCGGCGTGGCGGCCCAGGTGAGCCAGGCCCCAGCCGATGGCGTTGAGCGCCCGCGACCGGCCGACGACGTCACCCGCCGCCGTGAACAGGTGCAGGCTGCGGTGGGCGTGCTGGAGCGCCTCCGGCCAGCGCTGCTGGCCTTCCAGCATCAGGTTGATGTTGAGATGGGTGTACGCCTGCCCGGCCCCGTCACCCAGCGTGGTGTGCAGGTCGAGGGCGAGCGCCAGATGTTCGAGCCCTTTGTCGTGCCGGCCGAGCCGTGCCGCGCAGCGGGCCAGCATCCGGCAGCAGCGGGCCTGGCCGGGCAGGTCGCCGAGGGCACGGGCCGAGCGCAGCGCCTGCTGCTGGGTGTGGTCGAGGTCGTGCCAGTGCCCGTGCCGGTCGAGGAAGTTCGCCACCACCCAGGCCAGCTGCCAGGCGTGGCCTGGTGACGCGCGCAGCGCGGGCTGCTCGAGCAGGCTCAGCAGGGTCTGGTGCTCGCGCTGGAACCAGGCCATGGCGTCGGCCGGGCCGGTGAACACCGCGGCAGCGGTGCCGGTGGCCGCGTCGGTGAGGGTGATGGTGTCGCGGTGCGGGTCGAGCGCCCGGTCGGCCCGGTGCGCGCTGTGCAGGTAATGGTCCAGCAGACGGCCCGTGGCGGCCTGCCGGGACGCCTCGCCGTCGGTCTGCTGCAGCAGGCCCGCGGCGTACGCGCGAAGCAGGTCGTGCAACCCGAACCGGCCGGGGCGGTCCTCCAGCACCAGGTGCGCGCGCACCAGTTCCGCCAGCGCGTGCCGGGCGCGGTCGGGCGGCCAGCCGGTCAGGCTGACCGCCGCCTGCCGGTCCAGGGTCGGGCCGGGGTGCAGGCTGAGCAGCCGCAGCAGCACCGCCGCGTCGGCCGACAGGGCCTGGTAGGACCAGGAGAACACCGAATGCACATCGGTCGTGGCCTCGGACCCGGCGAACGCGGTGAGGCTGCCCCGGGCCTCCTGCAACTCGGCGACCAGCCGGCTCAGCGGCAGCTGCGGCTGCACGGTCGCGTGCGCGGCCACGATCGCCAGCGCCAGCGGCAGCCCCGCGCACAGCTCGACGAGCTGGTCGACGGCGTGCGGCTCACGGGCGACGCGCTCGGGGCTGAGCCGGCGGACCAGCATCTCCCTGCCCTCACGGGCGTCGAGGATGTCCAGCGCGATGTGGGCCGCCCCACCCAGGACCAGGCCGGTGAGATCGTTGCGGCTGGTCACCACGACCATGTTGCGGGCGGTCCCGGGCAGCAGCGGACGTACGTGGTCGGCGTTGCGGGCATTGTCGATCACCACGAGCACGTCGCGGTCGGCCAGTGTGCTGCGCAGCAGCGCCGCCTGCGCCGACGGGCCCGTGGGCAGGCTCTTCGGCAGCACGTGCAGGGCCTCCAGGAAGCCCCGCACGGCGTCCTCGGCGGGCACCGGACCGGCCGGGTCGAACCCGTTGAGGTTGACATAGAGCTGCCCGTCGGGAAACCGGCCCGCGACGCGGTGTGCCCAGTGCACGGCCAGGGTGCTCTTGCCGATACCGGCCATGCCGACGATCGCGGCGACGGGCGGGCCGGGCCGGCCGCTCTGCGCGAGCAGCCGGTCGAGACGGTCCAGGTCGTCGCCGCGGGCGGCGAAGTCGGCGATGTCCGCGGGCAGCTGCCGGGGCACGGAACCGGGCCGGCGGGCCGCGGCGGGCTGCGTCGCCGGCAGCGCCGCCGAACCGCGCCGCAGGATCTCGGCGTGCACGGCGACCAGCTGCGCGCCCGGGTTCACACCCAGCTGCTCGCGGAGCTGGTGGCGTACGGTGTCGAACGCCGCGAGCGCCGCGTCGGCGTTGCCCGCCCGGTCGTGGGCCCGCATCAGCAGCTCGGCGACGGTCTCCCGCGTCGGATGCTGGTCGGCCAGCTGCTGCAGCTGCCAGATGGCCTCGTCGAGCCTGCCGACCTCGATGCGGGCGGTGGCCAGCAGCTCGGCGGCGCGCAGGTGCTGGTGTTCCAGGCTGCCGCCGATCCTGGCCCGCAGTGCCGCATCGGCGACGTCGGTCAGCAGCGGGCCCCGCCACAGCCGCAGTGCCTGCTCCAGCAGGACGATCCGGTCGGCAGGCTCGTCAGCGCCCTGCGCACTGCGCAGCAGCGCGGTGAACCGGTGCGCGTCGACGGCCGCGGGGTCGGCGTCCACGACATACCCGCCGCCGTGGGTGGCGATGGTCAGCCCGTGCGGGGCGAGGCTGCCGCGCAGCCGGGCGACATAGCTGCGCAGCGTGCTGCGCGGCAGCCCCGGGGGCTCCTCGGTCCAGATCAGCTCGGCCAGCCGTTCGACGCTGACCACCTTGCCGAGTTCCAGCAGCAGCAGGGCAAGCAGGAGCCGCTCCTGGCGGCGACCCAGCGGCACCGTGCCGCCGTCGCCGCGCACGGCACTGAACGGGCCCAGCAGCCGGAACTCCAGCACGTCACTTCCCCGAGCACGCAAAGCCGCGGTGGCCGGGCCGGTGATCGGCGGCCAGGCTCGTCATCCGGGCGATGGTAGCGCGATGGTAGCGCGATGGTAAGGCCGTGGCAGCACCTCGTCTCCAACATGGACCATCGCTCGATCGTCTCGATAGTCCTGTCGGCAAGGGCGGCTCCGGCCGCCGGCCAGAGATCTCACGCTCACCCGAACAGCGTGCCCGTGAAGGAGTCCGATGTCCGAGTCAGACGCTCCCACCGACTTTCGCATCCTCGGCCCGATGACGTTCCGGGCCGCGGCAGGCTACCGGCCGGTGACCGGCGCACGCCATCGCCGCATGCTCGCGATCCTGCTGCTCAACGCCAACGGCCTGGTCTCCGTCGACCGGTTCATCGACGCGATGTGGGACGCCGAACCGCCGGTCACCGCCCGCCAGCAGGTCCAGAACTGCGTCGGGATGCTCGCCGGCAGCATCACCAAGGCCGGGCTGGCGTTCTCGGTCGTCCGGCGGCCGCCGCACTACATGCTCGAACTCGACGACGACCGGGTCGACGCGCTGCGTTTCCAGCGGCTGTGCCGGCAGGCCGAGGCCGACGCCGCCGGCGGCGCGACCGACCGAGCGGTGGCCGGGCTGCGCGCGGCGCTGGCCCTGTGGCAGGGCGACGCGCTCGAGGACGCCGACTCCGCGCTGCTGCGCGGTGTGGCGACGAGCCTTCGCGAGACCCGGATGCGGGCCATCGAACGGCTCGTCGTGCTGGAGTTCGCCCGCGCCGGGCACGGCCGGATCCTGGCCGACCTCACCTCGTGGGTGGCGCTGTACCCCTACCACGAGGGGCTGCACGTGCGGCTGGCGCAGGCGCTGCACCACAACGGGCGCACCGCCGACGGGCTGCAGGCGCTGCGTACGCTCCGGGCACGGCTGGCCGAGGAACTCGGCCTGCAGCCGGGGCCGGACGTGCTCGCCCAGGAGCGCCGCCTGCTCGGCGCGGAGGCGGACCCGCCGGCCGGCGCCGACTTCGACGGGCTGGCCCACGGCGAGCTGCTGCACAGCCTCGGCCGCACCGTCGCCGACCTGTCCGCGATCGTGCACGTCCTGCTCGGCCAGGTCAGCGCCCAGCGGCCGTGAGCACACCGGCGGGGCCGGGACAGGTTCTGCCCTGTTCCGGCCCCGCCGTCGGTCGGGTCACATCCCCCAGAGGTCGTAGAGCGTGTCGCGCATGCGGTGGGCGTAGATGTTCGCGCCCGACACGGTCGGGTGGAAGGACTGCTGGGACTTGCCCAGCGCGTTCCATCCCTCGGGGAAGAACCCGGGCAGCGGGCCCTCCTCACCCGGGGTCAGCACCGTCACGATCCGGTGGATCGACTCGTGCGCGCCGCACACGCCCGAGCCGCTGAAGTCCGAGATCGGGTTCGCGAAGGTGACCTGCAGTCCCGGGAACTCTCCCTTGATCTCGACCACGGCGTCCTGCATCCGCGCGGCTACCAGGTCGGCGGTCTCGGTGAGCCAGTCGACGTCGAGGTCGCCGAACATCAGGTCGCATTCGAGGGTGTCCTCCAGCAGCCGGGGATAACCCATCAACATGATCCTCGCGTTCGGGGCCTTCTTGTGGATCTCCCTGAGCACCGACACCACCGACGCCTTGAACGGCCCGGCCAGGTACGCGGGCTCCGCGATCCGCAGCACCTCGGTGTCACCGTCGAGGACCTGGTTCTTGCAGTCCGACCCCAGGATGCACTTGGTCAGGATCGGCACGAAGCGGGCGTCGTTGCCGCCGATCGACAGGGTCACCAGGGTCGTGAACTCGTCGACATAACCCTGGTCCAGCTGCGTCGGCTCACCCCACAACCGGTAGTCGCCCATCTGCCCGTCGCCGTTGCGCGGTTTGAGCTCGTCGGCCGGCACCGAGTAGTACGGCAGGATGTTCTCCGACTCGGCACCTGAGCACGCCCGCAGGTGGAAGTCCATCTGCGGATCCCAGGTGTCGGCGCGCTCGCCGATGGAGCGCCCGTCGTCGGTCAGCACCGCCTGCCGCGACCAGGCGTACTGCGACCGGTGGCACAGGTTCTGGTAGAGGATCTTCTCGTTGTCGCCGGCGACGAAGATCTTCTGTTTGACGTCGGTCTCCCGGTAGTAGTTCTCCCCGCCCATCGACGAGGCGCCCTCACCGGAGGCGTAGGAGTCGCCGAGCGCGACGATCTGGTGCCGCGGACGCTGCGCCAGCGGCTCGAACGCCACCGCGTCCCACGCGATGTCCTCCTCGCCGGTGCCGTCGCCGGCGTCGCTGGTCAGCCGGATGCGCGGCACCCCGCTGACGGGGAACGCGCCGAGCGACACCCACCGGTTCTGCTGCACCCGCTGCTGCACGATGCGCTTGCGGCCGGTGAACCCGCCGCCGAGGTCGATCTCGTACGCCGCCAGCCGGGTGTGGGCGCCGTGGTCGGGCAGGTGGACCATGAAGCGCGCCCACTGGGTCAGCGGCCGGTCCAGCGCCCACGTGCCGCTGACCTTCATCTTCCCGCCGTCGGCCCCGGCCGGGCGGGTGTGGGCGAACCAGAAGTGCCCGCCGAAGCCGCCGCCGATCTGATGGAAGTCGATCTTCGAAGGGTAGGTTCCGCCCGACCCGCCGAAGTCCAGCGCGAACGTGCCGTTGCTCGTCGGCGGCGTGCACCCGGTCCGCACCGCCGGCGTCCCGTCCGGAACGTCGTCGACGACCAGCGCACCGCCGGGCAGGCCGCCCCGGTCGCAGCGCGGCGGGTAGGACGCCGCGTCGGGCTGGTACGCCCAGCCCGGGTCGAAGCGCAGCAGCTCGTAGCCGCAGTCGTCGACACACGTCTTCCACTGCGCCGGCCGGTGGTACCAGCACTTGAGGTCGTACTGGTTGAAGATGTTCTTGTGGTAGCAGGGCCCGGCCGGCTCTCCGACGACGTCGGGGTCCTGCGGCGGGAACTGCCCGCCCGGCTGGCAGTTGTTGGTGCTGTCGCAGAACAGCTCGATCGGCGGCTTGGCGAGCAGCCGGTTCATCAGCGGCGACGCCCCGCCCCACCACGCCGCCCGGTACGCGCTCACGAGCGTGTCCACGCCGTCGGGCAGGCTCGGCGGGTACGCCGCGAACCCGATGACCTTCTCCGGGTAGGGCCACCACTGCGGGTTGCGCGCGTCGTCGTAGCTGCTTGCCAAGAACGCCGGGCGGCCCGCCGGATACTTCGGATTGATCGGGTTGTTGGCCCAGCCCACGCCCCACGCGCCGTTGTGCTGCGAGGCGGTCGACTCCGGGTAGAACCCGCTGTTGTACGCCCACACGGCGTAGAACCAGTTCTCGATGTTGGCCGCGTCGCCGTCGTTGACGACGAGCCCGGCGTTCCGGGTCTCGTTCCACTTGCGCTGCAGGATCTGCAGCCCCGCGGCGACGTTCACGGCGAAGTCCAGCGCCACGGCGCGCTGCGTCTGATACGGCAGCGCGACCTCGCCGGGCTTCTCCTTGCCCGCCAGCCGCATGCCGTCGGTGACCTGCCCGACACCGTAGCCGCAGTCCGCCTTGGCCCAGTTGATGTCCCAGTCGTCGGCCGGAGTGCTGTTGTAGATCTCCAGTCCGTAGAAGTTGCCGATCAGCGGGTTGGCGGTCACGCCGGGCACGGCGAACCGCGCCGCCTGCCACATGTTCGACTCCTGGGCGACGATGCCCAGGTAGATCTGCGCCGGCACCCGGCCGCCGCCCGCCAGCGGCACCCGCGGGAACAGCCCCAGCGGCGAGTACGCCGGCATGCCCAGGTTCATCCAGTTCGCCGGCCGCGACGCGTACCCGGTGCCGGTGACCGCCTGGTCGACGGCCCATTCCACCTGACGCGGCCGCGGCTGCAGGGCCTGGTTGCGCGGATCGTTGCGCGGCACCGCGCAGTAGCGCTCGGTCTCGTCCTCGACCGGCGACGCGGGGCTCGCCAGCGACGGAGCGACACGCAGCCCCGCCGGACGCGACACCGACAGCTTCGGGTGCGCCGATCGGCCCGGCGGCGTGCTGCCCGGCCGCGCCGCCGAGGCGTGCACCCCGAACCTGACCTCCCGGCCGGTCTTGCGGACCTTGGCGGTGACAGCGACGGCACGCGGCACCGACGGATCCGAGGCGAGCTGCCGGTTGTCACCGGCGAACCCCACCCGGGTCAGCACCAGCTCGCCGCGGCTGGACAGCGCCGCCCCCGCCGGGGCGGGCACCCGGGTGATCGCGGCCGGCAGCGCCGCGGGCAGGGTGGCGGTCTCGCCGGTGATGAAGACCCGGCCGCCCGCGGCGCGGGCCAGCCCCAGACCGGTCCGCGCGCCCTGGGCCAGCGTCGACGCCACCGACCGGCGGGCGCCGTCGGCGAGGCGGACCCGTGCCTGGTCGCCGGCGTGCTCCAGGAACACGACCCGGCCAGCCGCGTCCGGCACGAGGCCGTACGCGACGCCCGCGGTGCGGGTCAGGCCGCTGGCCTTGCCCGCCTTGTCGACCCGTACCAGCTGCTCACTGGCGGCCGCGACGATCCCGCCGGGCACCGGCACCGCCGAGGTGAGTTCGATGCCGACCGTGACCGGCGCGGCGACCTTGGCGGTGTCGAGGTCCACCGACAGCAGCCGGGTCTGCCCGGCGACCCCGCCGAACTGCGACAGCACGGCGGTGGAGCCCGCGCCGCAGCCCGGGCTGAAGTAGGCCAGCGACGACATCACGGGCAGCTTGACGACCGTGCCGGAGACCAGGTCGACGACCGCGGCGAACCCGCCCCGGTCGAACAGCCGCTCCTCGTTGGTGAACGTACGCGGCGCGTACACCACCGCGAGCCGGCGACCCGAACCGGACAGGCAGGCGTTGCCGATCCACTGGTCGGTTTCGAACCCCGGCTCGGACAGCGAGGCGACCGCACGCCACGTGTAGCCGGTGTCGGCGGCCGCGGCCAGGATGTGGAACCCGTTGGCGTCACCTGAGGTGGTCCAGGCGATGTCGGTGGACTTGCGCCAGCCTGAGCCGAGCGCGGCGTCCCGTGCGGCGGGTGCGACGGCCATCGGCGCGTCCTCGGCAGGGACGGCAGGGGCGGCGTCGGATGGCGGCCGGGCGGCCGGTGGCGCCGGGGCGGCGATGGCCGGCTGCGGCAGCAACGCCAGCACGGTGAGTATCACCAGTGCCGGCAGGCCGGGCCGTGGGCGAACAGACATGCGTACCTCGTTCCGCGGGTCGGGAAAAGACGCCGCCAAGGTCGCAAGGGCGGTCATCACCGTGCCATCACCGCCGCATCCCCTGGTGGGCGAGCACAGCACGACGGCCGGTGTCCTCCCGATGAGGAGGACACCGGCCGTCGCACGCTGTCAGTAGCAGGTCGTCCAGTCGAAGGCGCTGCCGGCGGCGTAGATCTGGCCGCGCCCGCACCGTCCCGCGTCGTTGAGCATCTTGGAGTACCGCACGCCGTTGCCCGCGGGCAGGTACACGGTGCCGTAGATGGTGCCGTAGTTGCCGTACGGATGGGTGCTCATCGCGGCGCCCTGTACGTTGTTGCAGCACACGTACGCGTTGCCGCGGATCCAGATCGTCTGGCAGTAGTTGCTGTACCGCAGCTCGATGTAGTCGCTGCCGTGCCAGGCGGTGTCGATGGTCACCGCGTCGTCGCCGCAGGCGATGTAGCAGTACTGGCCGCAGTAGGTGGCCGGGAACGTCGCCGGGTCCTGGTAGTCGCA
Organism: Catellatospora sp. NPDC049133; assembly: GCF_040648455.1. Classification (NCBI taxonomy): domain Bacteria; kingdom Bacillati; phylum Actinomycetota; class Actinomycetes; order Micromonosporales; family Micromonosporaceae; genus Catellatospora; species Catellatospora sp. NPDC049133. The sequence continues at coordinate 157,376 of NZ_JBEZDT010000017.1, read as the reverse complement.
GCGGGAGCCGCAGCTCCAGGCCAGCGTGCCCATCCCGGCCGGGCGGGCGAGTGCCTTGCCGTCCACGGTGGCCGTCGCCGCGCCCGACGTCAGCTCCTTGAGGATGCGGGCGACGTCGGTGCGGGCCGGGGCGCTCACCGCTGCCGACGTGGCGTCGCCGGCCGGGGCGGTCGGCGCGGCCGATCCGGAGCCGGCCGTCAAGAACAGGGTCCCTAGTGTGGCGACCACCGTGAGGGCGGCCACTCGTCGAATGCTGAACGACATGCTGTGTCTCCCAATGCTGGACCGGTTACCGAGCAGATGAACTCTCGGCCGTCGGGCCATCGGCGCCTCATCGCAGCGCCATCACGGCCGCCGCGCGCGGAGTCCCGCGAAGGCGACAGCACCGGGCGATGCCCGGACACAGCTGATCGTCAGGAGGCGGGCTGCGCGCCGCGGTGGCGTGGGCGACACTGTTGCGGTCCAGCGACGGCGGCGATGGGAGCAGGATGCCGACGAGTGTCATCGGACGGGTGGGACGCTGGTGCTTCCGGCACTGGGCGCTGGTCCTGCTGGCCTGGGCCCTGGCGGTCGCCGCCGGAGTCGTCTCGGTCGGCCCGCTGTTCAGCCGCCTGTCCGACAACAGGTTGCCGCAAGGGGTCGAGTCGGTCGTCGCCGCAGACGTGATCACCGAGGGCGCAGACTCGGCGGGCACCGTCGTCGGGGTCGTGGACGGCATCGACCCGGCCGATCCCGCGGTGCGCGCCGCGCTGCTCACCGCCACGCCCCGGCTGGCGGAGATCCCCGGCGTGAAATCGGTCGAGCATCCCTACACGACGCCCGCGGCCGCCCCGCGGCTGACCTCTTCGGACGGTCGCGCCGTCATCGTCTCGGTGACCTTGACGGCCTTGGACCGGCCCGCCCGCGACCGGGCCGCGATCGACATCGGGCGGGCCCTGCACGACCTGCGCGGCGACCTTCCAGCGGGAGCGAGCGTGGAGGTGGGCGGTGCGCCGGTGCTCAGCGTCCAGACCCGAACCGCGGTCAAGGAGGACCTGGCCCGAGCCGAATACGTCTCGCTGCCGTTGACGCTGCTCGTCCTCATCGTGATCTTCGGCGGCCTGGTCGCCGCGGGCCTGCCGGTGCTCACGGCGGTGGTGTCGGTGGCCGCCGCCATGGGCCTGATGCTCGGCTTCTCCTACCTCACCGACGTCGACCAGGACGGCGTCACCGTGGTGAGCCTGCTCGGGCTCGGCCTCGCCGTCGACTACGGGCTGCTGCTCGTCGCGCGCTACCGCGAGGAACTGCTCGACGGCTGGCCGCCCGAGACGGCGATCGCCCGAGCCTGGGCGACCGCGGGCCGCGCCACCCTGTTCAGCGCGCTGACCGTGGCTGCCGCACTCAGCGGCCTGCTCATGTTCGACCTGCCGACGCTCACCGCGCTGGGCGTCGCGGGGGTGTCGATCGCCGTCGTCGCCATGGCGGCGTCGCTGACCTTCGCCGCCGCCCTCATCGGGCTGCTGCGCCGGTGGATCAGACCCACCGCCCGCCAGCGCCGGGCCGCCGGCACCGCGAGCGTCGACCGCGGGTTCTTCTACCGGCTTTCCCGGCTCGTCCAGCGCCGGCCCGCACTCGTCGCCCTGGCCACGACGGCGGCGCTGCTCGCCGCGGGAGCTCCACTGATCGATTCGGCGATGCGGCTGCCCAGCCTCGAAGGCGTGCCGCGCAGCATCGAAGCGGCGAGAGTCGCCGACACCCTCACCGAACGCTTCGCCCGCAGACCCGCCGCGGCCATCACCGTGGTGGCGCGGATCCAACCGCAGGCCCTGCAGGAGTGGGCCCAGCGCTGGGCGGGCGATCCGAACGTCGCATCGATCCGGCCAGTGCAGCCACTCGGCCCCGCCGGCGCGCCGACCGCGGCGTCGATCGGGCTGGACCTCCGCGGCGATCCGCAAGGACCTGCCGCGCAGGACCTGGTGCAGGCCATGCGCGCCGACCGGCCGCCCGGCGGCGCGTCGTGGGTGACCGGCGACGCCGCCATGCTCGGCGACCTGGAGGACATCCTCGGCGGCGGGCTGCCCTGGGCGGTCGGCGTGACGCTGCTGGCCATGGTGGCGCTGCTGTTCGCCATGACCGGGTCGCTGGTGGTGCCGGTGAAGGCGATCCTGGCCAACGTCGTCTCCCTCGGCGCCACCTTCGGCGTGCTCACCGCGGTCTTCGGTGAGGGCTTCGCCAGCGGCCTGCTCGACACGTTGACCATCGGCGCCCTCAACCCCTTCGTCGTGGTGCTGGTCTTCGCGTTCGCCTTCGGCCTGTCCATGGACTACGAGGTCTTCCTGCTCGCGCGGATCAAGGAGTACATCGACGCCGACGTCGACACCGACACCGCCGTGCGCCGGGGACTGCAGCACACCGGGCGCGTCATCACCTCGGCCGCGCTGCTGATGGTCATCGTGTTCGCCTGCTTCGCGGCGGCGCGGATCGGCAACATCGAGCAGATCGGGCTGGGGCTGGCGGTGGCCGTGCTCATCGACGCGACCGTGGTGCGCTGTCTGCTCGTGCCGGCCACGATGACTCTGCTCGGCCGCTGGAACTGGTGGGCCCCGCGCTGGCTGTCCCGCCTGCATGGCCGCGTCGGGCTGCGCGAGCACCGGCTGCCCGCACCGGAACCGGGGGCTCGGGAGCTTGTCGCGGCGCGCCCGAACCGATGAGAGCGCGCCGAAGGAGTGTCGATCGGAGGGCTCGCGATCTTGCAGCCGTAAGCTGCTGACATGGACGACCTGACGCTGGATCGGCTGATCACGCATGCCCTCGTCGAGGACTACGACTGGGACGAGGAGCAGGCCGAGGAGGCGGTGGCCGCATGGCGGGACAGCGGGTCGGACGGCGGCTGGGACGCTGCCGCCATCGCGGAGGGCATCCACCGAGCATCCGAGGACGAGGACTGAATCGGGACATGACCCGCCTCGGCAACATCGGGGTCGGGTCTACTCGGTGGCGGGTGCCGACGGTGTCGCACTTGGGCGCTACAGTCGCGCAACATCGCGAGCCCGGAGGTACATGGCGGGGTCTCGGCTGGATGACGCCGGCTGACGCCGGCCTGTCAGCGTAGGACCAGGAGGTCCAGCGAGTCGACTACGGCGCCGGTCTCGGTTTCCGCTGCCCGGTGCAGCCGGGCCAGCCCGGCCGTGTACTCGTCGTCGGTGATCAGTTGCAGAGGCGTGTGGGCCTCACGGCGCAGCCTGGTCGCGGCCTCGCGAAGCGACGGCGCGGTTGTCTGCGGGACCTGTTCGAAGCCGGCGGGGGCGAATCCCGCGGTGGCGAAGGCGGCTTCGACGTCGGCCACGGAGGGGTAGGTGTCCAGCACCCGGACGGCTTCAGGAAAGTAGCGGAACAGGGTGATCGCGTGGTGACGGCCCGCGAATGCCGAGCGGATCAGCACCGGTGCTCCGGGACGCAGTACGCGGCGCAGTTCTCGGGCCGCGTTTGTCAGGTCCGGCACGTGGTGGATGACCGTGGAGAGCCAGGCCGCGTCGACGCTGGCGTCGTCGAGTGGGACACCTTCGGCGTCTCCTGGCACGACGGGCCGGTGGACCGAGCGGGCGCGCATTGCCTCGGAGGGCTCGACCGCGATGACCTCCACGCCGTCGTACCAGGCGGTGAAGGCTCGCGCCCACATGCCGGTGCCGGAGCCCAGGTCGAGCACGCGCATGCCCGGCCGGGGGTCGAGGTGCCGGCTGATCGCCTCCCGCCAGGCCACGAGCTCGGCGTCGATGAGGTGGCGGCTCGCCTCGAACGCCGCCGCGTCCTCATTGTCGTATGCGATTCGGGCCATACTTGACTGAACCGCCTGTGAGCGCGGGCTCGCAAGGAGGTGCCGCTGTGACAAACCACCCACGTCGAGGGGCAGCCGGTCCGATGCGCCTTTCATTAGGGTCGGGCCATGACCGTGGACGGTGCCGTACGAACATGGCTTCGGCAGCGCGGGGCCGAGACGATCCCGCATCCCGGCGGGACTCTCTACGCGCACCTGTGCCGGGTGCACGACCGTCTTGCGGACCTGGAGTGCGGCGTCGACACGCAACTGGCCGGTCTCGCGCATGCCGTATACGGCACCGACGGCTTCGAGGTCGTCCTGCTCGACCTGACGGACCGGGGCATGGCGCAGGACCTCATCGGCCACGAGGCCGAGCAACTGGTCTACCTCTACGGGGCATGCGACCGCAGGCGGACCTGGCGAAACCTCGCGACGACCGGTGAGGTCGTCGACCGCTTCACCGGACAGACCTGGAGTCTGGGCCCCGGTCAGATTCAGCCCTTCGTGGATCTCAGCATCGTCAATGAACTGGACGTCTTCGAGCAAGATCCCTCCGTGGCGGACAAGTACGGCGCGTACTTCCGCTCGCTGTTCGCCGCCTGGGCTCCGATCGCCTCCCCGCAGGTCACCGGTCAGGTTCAGCGCCTGATCGGCCACTAGAAGCGGACGAGCCGCGCCGCCGTCGCCGACCTGGAGAGCAACTTGCCGACCTCGGCGGTCGTATCAGGCATCAGGCCGGCGGATGGACGTCATGCCTGCTCGACGTCCGCGAACAGCCCGGTGAATGTGGCTTTGGCCTCCGCGAGCGCACCGAAGACATCGGCGGCCACAGGTGTCGCGACTGCTGCGGAAGCGTCGTCGTAGCTGTCGAAGTAGAGGTCGAGCGTCCGGTAAGCGGGAACGGCGGAGCCGTCCTCCTTCGGCCACACCTTTGCGGACTCGAGTCGCTGCAGCTTCGGGAACTTCTTAGCCGCCGCCTTCACCTCGGCATAGGTACGCTCGAAGTCCTCCGTGTTCGCGGGATTATCGATGATCAAGGTGATCTTCGTCGGCACAGCGTCCTCCTCGCACATCCTTGGCGGCCGACGATCTTCGGCCACAACCTTCATGGTGCGCCCGCTCTGACCATCTGGCCGGCGGTACACCAGTTCCCAGGCCGGACGCGCGTATGGCGCGTGGGGTGAGGGCCTCGCGGGTGGGTCAGGGCCGGGAATCCGGTGTCGGCGCTTTTGTCCGCTGCGCGGTGACCGCATCCCTACCGGCACCTCCGCTATACGATGGTGGAACGAATCCGGAACTTATCGGACATCGACGTCGCATCGCAGCGCCCACCATCAGCCGGTGGGCAGCCACGGGTTCGTCATCTCCTGCGAGGCGTTCGGAGCAGATCATGGTTCCTGTACGGCATCTGACGGCGACCATCGACGGACAGCAGCTCTTCTACCGCGAGGCCGGCCCGGCCGACGCGCCGACGCTGGTGCTGCTGCACGGCTTCCCGACCAGTTCACACATGTTCCGCCGGCTGATCCCCGCGCTCGCGGACCGCTATCACGTCATCGCGCCCGACCACCTCGGCTACGGCCAGTCGGCGCAGCCCTCGGTCACGGAGTTCGACTACACGTTCGACGCCCTGGGCGCGCTGACCGCCGGCCTGCTCGACCACATCGGCGTCGACACGTTCGCGATGTATGTGCACGACTACGGCGCTCCCATCGGCTGGCGCCTGGCGATGCGCACCCCGGACAAGGTCACTGCGATCATCACCCAGAGCGGCAACGCCTACATGGAGGGTTTCGTCGAGCCCTTCTGGAAAGACCTGTTCGCCTACGCGGCTAATCCCAGCGCCGAAACCGAGCCCGGCGCGCGTAAGGTCCTGACCCTGGACGCCACCCGCTGGCAGTACCTCAACGGCGCACCCGACCCCAGCCTCGTCAGCCCCGACAACTGGCTGCACGACCAGACGCTGCTCGACCGCCCCGGCAACGACAGGATCCAGCTGAAGCTCTTCCACGACTACCCGACCAACATCGACGGATACCCCAAGCTGCAGGAGTACTTCCGCACCAGCCAGGTGCCGCTGCTGGCGGTCTGGGGCGCCAACGACGCCATCTTCGGCCCCGACGGCGCCCGCGCGTTCCAGCGCGACCTGCCCCATGCCGACATCCACCTGCTGGACGCGGGACACTTCGCGCTCGAAACCCACCTCGACGCGATCACCGGCTACATCCGCGGGTTCCTCGGGACTCTTCCTGCCGTGAGCTGAGGACCCTGAACGTTTCCGGCCGCGGCCGTTCACCACGGTGGCTTGCGGTGGGTCCGGGCTCAGCCGAACAGAGCGCTGCGCACCAGGCGGGCCAGATGTTCCTGCAGGTGCTGCGGGCTCATCTGCGCCACCGGCCCCACCCCGATGATGTACCGGCTGAAGGTGACGCCGATCAGCACCGCGGCGAGCAGGTCGACCCGCACGTCGGCGTCGTCGCCGGTGACCACCTGCTTGTAGGCGGCGGCGGTGCGGTCCAGCATCGCGCTGTAGAGATCGACTGCGGCCCGTTCGTTGGATGCCGCGCTGCGGAGTACGGCGACGACGGGGTCGCCGGCGGAGTCGTGCTCCAACCGGTCGACGTAGGCGGCGGCGACCCGCTCCGGCAGGGTCTGCGGGTCGCCGTCGACGACGAGGCCGACGTCGCGGGTGCCGGGCACGGCCGCCAGGAACAGTTGCTCCTTGGAGCCGAACTGGCGCATCACCAGGCCGTGGGTGACCCCGGCGCGCTGTGCGATGTCGCGCACCGTCGCGCGGGTGTATCCGCACTCGGCGAACGCCGCCTGTGCTGCTCGCAGGATCAGGTCCCGGTTGCCCTCAGGATCCCGGCGGTGCCTGCGCCGGGGCGCGCCGTCGCCCTCAGCGGGCGCGTTCTGCTGTGACATACGCCCTAATGTACACGTGGCCATTAAGAGAATGCGCAGTTCAGATCCGTTGTTGACCAGTTCGTAAGCAACTCTGATCGGAGCCTGATGAGAATTCAGCCCCTTGCGCGACTCAAGACGACCCTCGGCGATCTCGACATCCCGGTCACGGACACCGCCATCGCGGTACAGGGTTGACCCGTGGGGACAGTGCCGACCCGTCCACCGCGGGCTCTCGCTTCGCCGAGATCGTCCCGGCCCATCACAAGATCATCAAGTCGAACACAGCAGACGGAGAACACGATGAGCAAGCAGCTTGAAGGCAAGACCGCCGTCGTCACCGGCGGAACGACCGGCATCGGGTTGGGCGCGGCGAAGCGGCTCGCCGAGGAAGGGGCCCAAGTCTTCCTGGTCGGCCGCCGCAAGGAGCAGGTGGACGCGGCCGTGGCCGACATCGGCGCCAACGCGACGGGGCTGGTCGGCGACGTGACCAGGCCCGACGACCTCGACCGGCTGTACGAAGCCGTCCGTGCCCGGGGCAACGGCCTTGACATCGTCTTCGCCAACGCGGGCGGCGGCGAGTTCGCCACGTTGGAACAGGTGACCGAGAAGCACTTCGACGACACGTTCGGGCTCAACGTCAAGGCACTGCTGTTCACGGTCCAGAAGGCACTGCCGCTGCTCAACGAGGACGCCTCCATCATCTTGAACGCGTCGACGGCGGCCACCCGAGGCAGCAAAGCCTTCGGCGTCTACGGCGCGTCCAAGGCCGCCGTACGGGCCCTGGCACGCACCTGGGCCGCCGAACTCGCCGACCGCAAGGTCAGGGTCAACGCGATCAGCCCTGGACCGATCGAGACACCCGGGATCACCGGCCTCGCCCCGAACGACGCCGCCGCGGAGGCGCTCAAGGCCGAGTTGGTCAGCACACTTCCACTCGGCCGCATGGGCCGCCCCGAGGAGGTGGGCAACGTCGTGGTGTTCCTTGCCTCGTCGGCGAGCAGCTTCATGACCGGCACCGACGTGTTCGTCGACGGCGGGCAGAACCAGGTCTGAGAACGCTTCTGGCAAGCAGGTGAGCAGGCGGAGTCGGGCAACCAGGCCCGGCTCCGCCTCGACCCGCCCGTCCGGCCGGAATCCGGGCGACGGGCCCGTCAAGCGTTGACCGACAAGCTCCGGGTCATGCCGCGCCGCTGCAGGTACTGGCGCGCGTGGATCAGGGCGGTGATCCCTTCACCGACCGCGGTGCCGAGCTGCTTGGTCGACCCGGCCCGTACGTCCCCGGCGGCGTAGACGCCGGGCATGCTCGCGGCGAGCGTGTCGTCGGTGGTGACGAACCCCCACTGGTCCAGGTGCAAGGACTGCCGCAGGAAGCCGGAGTTGGGGTCCATGCCGATGTAGACGAAAGCAGCGTCCGGACGCCAGTTCAGCTGTTCGCCCGTGACCGCGTCGCGGGCAGTCACCTCGTACAGCTTCCCGGCCTTGGCGGTCAACGCGGTGATCTGGGTGTTGGTGTGCACCGTGAACTCGGGGTGCTCGGAGATCTTGTTCTGCAGCAGCGTGGAACCCTTCAACGCCGGCGATTGCTCGACGATGCGGACCCGGCCGGCGAACTGCGAGAGGAACAGCGCCTCCTCCAGCCCGGAGTTGCCGCCGCCGACGACCAGCAGTTCGTCGGCGCCGTGGTAGAACGGCCCGTCGCAGGTGGCGCAGTAATGGACTCCGGCGCCGATGAGCTCGTCCTCACCGGGTAGCCCGAGCCTGCGGTATGAGGAGCCGGTGGCCACGATCGCCGCGCCGGCACACAGCTGCTGGCCGCTGCTCAAGGCGACCGTCACGTCCTGCCCGTCGAGCGCCAGCTGCGCCACCTCGACGGCTGACAGCAGCTCGACGCCGTAGCGGCGGCCCTGCGCGACGAACCGGGCGGCGAGCTCCGCGCCCCCGACTCCGTCCGGGAATCCGGGGTAGTTGTCGATCTGCTGGGTGGCTCCGGCCTGACCGCCCAGGGCCCCCTTGTCGACGACGACGGCGTCGATGCCCTCTCGGGCGGCATAGATGGCCGCGGCCAGGCCGGCGGGCCCGCCGCCGATGATCGCCAGGTCGTAGACGTCGCGCTCGGCGCGAAGGTTCAAACCCAGCTTCGCCGCGATCGTATGGTTTGACGGGTTCACCATCATCGCGCCGTCGTCGAAGACGACCGTGGGGATGGTCTGGCCGCCGTTCTGCAGCCGCCGCACCTCGGCGTGAGCTTGGATGTCCTGGTCGATGTCGACCCAGTCGTATCGGGCGCGATGCTCGGTCAGGAACTTCTTGACGCGACGGCAGTCCGGACACCAGGGAGCCCCGTAGACCCTTATCATCGCCACCGCCCCACCGGTCGCCTTCACCACCAGAAGCACATGACTAACCATTCAGCGTAGCCATCGATACGGCATCGCGTGTCCGTTTCTCGATGTCCTGGCGGGACCGGATTCCGCGTGGGTGATGCCGTCGGGTCAGCAGATCGCCGAGCAGGCGGCAGGTGACCGCGAGCTCCAGTGCGGCGTCGGCCTGCTCCAGCAGCGCGAGGGCCGCGCGGTAGTGCTCCTCGGCCGTGGCCGCGTCGCTGTCGGTGGCCAGGATCAGGCCGAGCCGGCGGTGGATGTCGGAGACGGCCATCAGGTCGTCGGCCGGGTCGATGGCGGCCAAGGTGGTGTTCAGGAGCGGTTTGGCCTGGTCCGGATGACCCTGCCGGCGCAGCACGTCGGCGATCTCGCAGTCGAGCCGCAGCACGTGGAAGGCCGCTCCCGCGGCGACCAGCACCTCCCGGCGGCTGGGCGAGGTGCTCCGCATGGGTGACCGGTAGACGCGGGTCCGTTCGCCAAGGCGGCCGGCCCAACTGCCGGGACGGGCAGGACAGATCGACACTTGTCCATTTATTCTTTGGCCATCCGCTTCATCGATGGAGGGAAGATGCGCAGAGTCAAGATGGCGATCGCCGCGACGGTCCTCGTCGGCGCCACCGTGTTCGTCGGAGCCACGCCCGCACACGCGACACCCAGCCTTCGCGGCGTCGTCTACGACTACTCGGAGTGCGTCCGGATCGGCAACTACGGCATCCAGAACTACGGCTGGACCGGCCCACTCCAGTGCGTCTGGTACCCGAGTGGCAGCAGCTACCCCGCGGGCTACTGGTTCATCTACGCCTGACGCGCGGCAACCGGCGAACCCTCGCCGAAGAGCAGCAGGCGACCATCCATGACGGCCTGCCGACCCTTCGCCCTCAAGCGCTGCATCGCGGCAGCCTGGTGAAGCGGTCCGCGCCAGAGCCTGGCCGTGGCGCCACCCGGTCACCGCCGGAACCAGCGGCGACCGGGTGGCGGACCTACCGCACACCGAACGGTCAGACCGCCGACAGGCTGGGGCGCGGATGGAACAGGCGAATCCGGCTGACCCGTTGATCACGGAGCCGATGCGCCCAGACCACCGCCGGCGGGCAGTGCTCCGGGTCGTCGGGCGGGCTGATCAGGTCGGCCTCCCAGATCAGCACGTCCCCGCTGACCAGCACGTTCCTGACCCGCTGGCGCACCCCGTCGGTCAGGTCGAGGTCCATTCCCGCCAGAAGCACGCCCGGGCCGCGGCTGACGTGGCCGCCGGGGGTGACCACCTCCAGGTCCGGCCACCACGCCTGCCGTACGACCTGAGCGAATTCACCGCGTTCGGCCGCCACGAGGGTCTGTTCGGCTTCCCGTCGCCGTGTTTCGGCCTGCGCGGTGGCATCGCCGTGGGCCAGCTCCGCAGTCTCCCGCAGCAGGCCGGCGAGCCGGGTCCGGCCCTGGTTCAACCGGCTGCGCACGGTGCCGACCGGCACTCCGCACAGCGCGGCGATCTGCTCGTAGGAGTTCACCTCACTGAAGTAGCGCAGCAGCGTGACCAGCCGGACGGGTTCGGACAGCCCGGCCAGCGCGTGCCAGATCCAGTCCCGCTGGGCCTGCTGTTCCATCAGTTCGTCCGGCGTCGGCCCGTCCGCGGCCAGTGGCAGGGAGGCGAGATCGGGCAGGGGCACCGGCCGGGTGGGGCGCATCCGCATCCGGCAGTTGTTGCGCACGATGGTTCGCAGCCAGGGACCGACCGCCGCAGGGTCGCGCAGCCGGTCGATCCGGGACAACGCCATCAGCATCGCGTCCTGGACCGCGTCCTCGGCGTCGGGCCCGTACCCGAGCACGCCCAGCGCGACCGCGAGCATGCCCGCCCGGTGCCGCGCCAGCAGCACGGCAAGGCTCGACGGGTCCCCTGCCCACGCCGCGCGGACCAGCTGCTCGTCGCTGTCAGAATCTGCGGACACACCAAGCTCCCGATCATCGGCACGAGCCGCGAGTGGCTCGCCGGCTCCGCTCGCGACCGTACGTCCGGGCGAAGCCGACGCCGATCAGATGCCGCGTACCGTGACGAATCACACGGCTCGCGGGGCGGACCGGGAAGTTCGGCCTGCCCCGCGAGCCGGCGGTCATGCCACTGCGACCTGCTGACGGTCGACGAACTCGACGACCGCGCGGCTGAACGATTCCGGCCGCTCCAGGTGGGCCATGTGCCCGCAGTCCAGGACGAGCAGCTGCGAGGTCGGCATGGCCTCGTGCAGCAGCCTGCCCCAACGGCTGCCGCAGATGAAGTCCTGGTCGCCGCTGATGATCAGCGCCGGCACATGCAGCGAGCCCAGTTCGTGACGCACGTCGAACGGGGCCGGCTCGACGCCGCCGGACGGATCGATCCAGGCGCGGAACCCGGCGAACGCCGGCGCGAGTTCGCTCTCCTGAGCCCAGTAGTCGGCGAAGTACGCCGGCAGCACCTGACGCATGAGTTCCGTGAACGTCTGGTCGTCGGTGGCGGCCAGGGCCTGCGGGAACACGGCGGGGATCGCCGCCGCCTGCGGCCGGTGCGGCAGCCGTTCGGGCAGCCGCCGGAGGTTGTCCATCGCGTCGTTCCAGAACTCGGGACCGGTGACCGGGGACGTGGCGTACAGGATGAGGCCGGCGACCCGGTCCGGATGGGCCAGCGCGTACCGCTGTGCGACGAACCCGCCGTGCGAATGCCCGAGCAGGTACGCCTGGGCCACCCCGAGGTGGTCGAGCACGCCGTGCACGAAACGCGCATACGTATCGATGCGGTAGTCGCGCCGGTCGGTGAGGCGGCCGGAGGTCCCGGTGCCGACCGGTTCCAGGTACACCATCGTCAGATGCGCCTCCAACGCCGGCATGCGCAGGTATTGCCAGCTCATGCCGGGTCCGCCGGAGTGCGCCAGGCAGACCGGCCCGGTTCCGGCGACGTGGTACACCTGCCGTGTCCCGTCGATCTCCACCTCGTGGGTGCCATGCGTGACCGCGGTGGCGAAAGTCATGATCATCTCCTGTATGCGCGGCGGTGGCGGGCGGAGCCCGCCCGACCTCATCCCGATGCACCGGAACCGGGCGGAGTTCGCCGCCCACGCCGGGTTTCCGGCCGATCGGTCGGTGACGGTCACCACACCGTCGGGGCTTCTCCCGATCCCTACTCGGTGACCTTGACCTGCCGAGGGCCTGCTCTGCGTGCGGCGCTCCGTGGTCGCTTCCGTGGTCGCCACGGATGTGGGCGGGTCGGTCTGGAGGCGAAGCTGTGCTCAGACACCACGACAGCCACCCGAAGGAGCACGCCATGACCTCCATCAACCACCTCATCCTCGACGTCACCGACCCGGCCGCGGCCGACGCGTTCTACACCGCGGCCTTCGGACTGGGCGAACGCATCCGCGTGCGGGCCGGCGACGAACCGACGGCCGGGTTCCGCGGCTACGCGATCTCGCTGGTCGTGCCCCAGCCCTGCGACGTGGACAGCTTCTTCGCCACAGCCCTGGCCGCCGGAGCGACCGTGCTCAAGCCGGCGAGCAAGAGCTTCTGGGGCTACGGCGGCACCCTCCAGGACCCGTTCGGCACCATCTGGAAGCTCGCGTCGGCGGAGAAGAAGAACTCCGGCCCCGCCACGCGGCAGGTCGACGATCTCGTGCTGCTGCTCGGCGTCGACAACGTCAAGGCGACCAAGCAGTTCTACGCCGACCGCGGCCTGCCGGTGGCCAAGAGCTTCGGCAGCAAGTACGTCGAGTTCGGCACCTCGACCATCAAAATGGCGCTCTACAGCCGCAAGTTCGCCGCCAAGGACTCCGGCGTGTCACCCGAGGGCTCAGGCTCGCACCGCATCACCGTCGGCAGCGACACCGGCGGCTTCGTCGACCTCGACGGCTTCCGCTGGGAGACCGTGTCCGCTTAAGCGTCCCGAGTGCGAGGTGCCCACCCGGCGAAAGACGCCGGGTGGGCACGCGAGCGCGGTTCCGGCTCAGCGCACCTACCCGAGCATGATGACGCCCTGGGTGTCCTGCCCGTTGCCGTTCCAGTCGCCGATGACCGGGATGGCGCCCGGGTCGCCATACGGCCGCACGCGGGTCACCGGCTGCTGGGTGTCGGACTCGGTCAGGAAGTAGAACGTGCTGGTCGACGGACGGTAGACGCCGATCTCGGCAATGCGGTCGGTGGTCCAGTCACCCACGATCGGGATGTCACCGGCGTTGCCGAAGGGCACCGCGCCACCCGTGATCTTGTAGAAGGTGGCGTTGCTGGGCCGGTAGACGCCTATGTCGTCGCGGCCGTCGCCGTTCCAGTCCCCGATGATCGGCAGATCGCCGGCGTTGCCGTAGGCGATGGGCGCCGGCGCGGCATCCCCGTCGAGCATGTGGAAGTAGAACGTGCCGTTGCTGGGACGGTAGACGCCGATGTCGTCGCGCCCGTCACCGTCCCAGTCCCCCGCGATCGGCTTGTCGCCGAAGTTGCCCAGGCGCACCACCACGTCGGCGAGGCCGCCGGCGCACGGGCAGTTGCGCAGGTAGAACGTCCAGGTCGTGGGATCGTACAGGCCGATGCCATCGCCGAGATGGCCGTCCCAGTCCCCCGCGATCACCTCGGCGGCGCCGAACCCGTAGGAGAAGGCCGCAAGCGTGGCGGTGCTCGCGCTCAGCGAGTCCGACAGCGCGAACACCGGCACGGCGCCGCGCGAGCGGAAGAAGCTGGTCTCCTTGCGGGCACCCGCCCACGACATGGAGAAGTGGACGTGATCGGTGTGCGGATTGGACCCGGTGTAGGTCACCCAGTTCTTGTTGCCGGTGGTGGACCACAGGGTGATGATGCGCCTGTTCCAGATGATCTCACCGATGCCCAGCCGGCGGGCGTTGGCGTGCGGATTGCCACGCTCGTCGGTGGCCAGCAACCAGGTCAGCACCTCGTTCACCCGGGCCGCTTCGAAAGCGTTGCCGGCGTTCATCCCCCAGTCCCATGCGCGGCTCTCCCTGTGGTACGAGGTGGAGTCGTCCGCGCAATTCGTGTAGCCGAGGTGACGGCCGCCGGCGCCGGCGAGCACCATGTCGTGCAGGTAGACCGTGCCAGGCTGCGCCGTGGTGATGCAGGAGGTCGGCAACTGCCGCGTCGGGTAGCTGTCGATGCCGGTATAGACCCCGGCCGTGCTGCTCGCGGCGTGGGCGCCGCCGGCGCCGACCATCTGGCCCGCCAGAGCCATCGTGACGGCCGCGATGACCGTCAACGCGCGTCGGACCGGGGGTCTCCCCCCGGTGCGGGTCATGGGCATGCTGGTCTCCTCTGCGTGTGGGGGTGAACGCGACCGTCTGGCCGCGGCTGGTGTGCGACGGGTCGGCGGTCGGTTGACCGCCGGGCGGTGCGGGACGACGCAGCTCGCTCGTCCACACACAGCCACCGCCACGCACAGCGTGTTGCCGATGCGCGGTGCGCCCGGTCGCCACCGACCCACTCCGGATCGCTCAGGCGTCGATGCTGGTGCCACCCGTCCGGTCAGGACCAGCGCCGGATCCGACCGGACGCCGCACGGTGTGCGAGCGGCCACCGGTCCCGGCTGATCGTCGACATCGGACACGGGCGAACTAGTGGCGGCGATAGCGCGCACCCAGCGAGACTGTCTCGGCCTGCCCCGCCAGGCGTGCCGGAGACGACCACCGAAGATGGGATCCACTCACCGATGCCGGCTTGGCCGACGAGCCGGCTCGGTCACCGCCAGATCATTCACCTGACGGAAATAGACAGCGAGCCGAATCGACACGCCGACATCGATACCATGTGTCGATCGGACGGTGGCTGCCAGTAACAGCTACCACGGGTTCCTACAACGGGCGCGGCGTAAAGGCGGTTGGCATGGAGCGTTCGATTCAACCGGTGGAGTCGGCACGCCGCCAGATCGCCGCCGCGGCGTACCTGATAGCCGAACACCAGCCCACGAGCAGGACACTTTGCTCCTGCGGCCGGCTGCTGCCGTGTGGGGTCGCCATCGCGAGCTCGCGAGCCCACGACCACAACAGTTCGGTGCTGGCGATGCTGCACGCCACCCTGGAACTGCCCACGATCGCCACGGCTGGTCGATAAGCCCGAACTGCCTGTCCGGGGTCGCTGTCATCACGTACGAGCCCCGCAGCTGACGTACGCTGAGACGTCCGCGGTCTCGGCCGGCCGAGCGCCGCGTGACCGCGTGCCACGGTCGTGTCGCGACCCGCCGCCGCGCCCAGGATTACACCGGCATCGGCAGAGAACGGCCGGCGCGGGTGCCGGAACAGCGCGGCCGCGTTCGCAGTAGGGGCGTGCACCGTCACTGCCGCACTGAGCGCGCCCACCGAAGACCGGGTCATGTACGTGATCGTCCGATCCGGACATCGGTGGTCGGCGAGCCCCCACCTCGCGACGGGGTCGCCGGGTCATAGGGGTGTTGCCGTTGCCGACGGAAAGGCGCCCCGTGCCCGACCGACTTCATGATCTCGCCGCCGCCAGCTCCGCCGAGGACTTCGTACGCCTGCTCAACGACCTGCGCAACGCGTGCGGCCTCAGCTACCGGTCGCTGTCGCGGCGTGCCCGCGCCCGCGGCCACGACCTGCCCACGAGCACCGTGTGGGACATCCTGGCCCGGCCCGCGCTGCCGCGCGTCGACGCGCTGCGGGCGTTCCTGGACGCCTGCGACGTCGACGCGGCGGAGATCGCGAACTGGCTGCAGGTGCGGGGCAGGCTCGCCAGCCGGCCGGGGCCGGCCGGCGGTGCTCCCCGGCAACTGCCGCCCGAAGTGGAGCTGGTCGGACGCGGCGAAGTGCAGCGGATGCTGCACAGCTGGCTGACCGGCGCGGCGGGGCCGTCGATCTGTGCCGTGGTCGGCGTGCCGGGGGTGGGCAAGAGCGCCCTGGCGGTGGCGGCCGCGCACCGGGCGGCGGACCGGTTCCCCGCCGGTCAGATCTTCCTGGACCTGCGCGGACACAGCGGCGAGCCGGTCGCCGTCGCGGCCGCGCTCGATCACTGCCTGCGGGCGCTCGGGGTGGGCGGCGCGGACATCCCGGAGTCGGCCGCGGCGCGTTCGGCGCTGCTGCGCACCCGGCTGGCTGCCGCGCCGGTGCTGCTGGTGCTCGACAACGCGACCTCGGCCGAGCAGGTGCGCCCGCTGCTGCCCGGCTCGGCGGCCTGCCGCACGTTCGTGACCAGCCGCAACGACCTGCGAGGGCTGGCCGCGACGCACGACGTGCGACAGGTGCGGCTGGAGCCGCTGGCTGTCGACGACGCGGTACGGGTGCTCGACGCCGACCCCGCCGAGCACGATCGGGCGCTGCTGGCCGAGGTCGCCGAGCTGTGCGGCGGCTTGCCGCTGGCGCTGCGGATCGCGCACGCCCACCGGCGGGCCCATCCGGACCAGCCGCTGCGACTGCTGCGCGACCGGCTGCACACCGACCGGCTCGGCGTGCTGGAGGTCGACGGCGACCCGGCGACGTCGGTGCGGGCCGCGCTGAGCCTGTCCTGGTCGGCGCTGGTGGCCGAGGACCAGCTGCTGCTGCGCCGGATGGTGCTGCACCCGGGGCCGGTCATCGACGTCTACGCGGGCGCGGCGCTCGCGGGGTTCGCGCACGGGCAGGCCCGGCGCGCCTTCGAGCGGCTCGCGGCCGGCAACCTGCTGCGCCCCGAGGACGACCGCTACCGGCTGCATGACCTGATCCGGCAGTATGCCGCCGAGCGGCTGCACGAGCAGGACGACGCCGCCAGGCGTGAGCAGGCGACGGGGGCGCTGCTGGACGCGGTGCTGGCGGCCGTCACGGCGGCGATGGACCGGTTCGACCCGCACCACCGGCGGTTGCCGGGGCCGGGCGTGGCGGTGCCCGAGCCGCTGGTGTTCGCCGGCCCGGTCGACGCGACGGCGTGGCTGGACCGGCGCCGGGCCGACCTGGCGGAGCTGGTGCGCCTGGCCGGGGCCCGGCACCCGGGTCACGCGGTGCGGCTGGCCTACGCGATGTGGCGCTATCACCTGCGCGGCCGGCATCTGGACGACTGGCTGTCCACCCACGAGGTGGCCCTGGCCGCCGCGGACCGGCTCGGCGACCGCACCGCGCGGGCGTACCTGCTGGGCTCGCTGGCCAGTGCGTACACCCATCTGGGCCGGTCGGCGGAGGCGATCGCGTACTACGAGGAGGTCATCGTCCTGACCCGGGCCGCCGGGGACGTGCCGCTGGAGGCGATCGCGGTCAGCAATCTGGGCAGCGCGCTGCACCGGGTCGGCGACCTGGCCGGGGCGCGGGTGCGCTACCGGGCCGCGCTGGGGCTGTTCGCGGCGGTCGGCGACCACCGCAACGAGGCGCTGGTGGTGTCGAACCTGGCCGAGGTGTCGCTGCTGCTGCGCGATCATGCCGAGGCCGGGCGGGGTTATGCGAGGGCGTTGGCGATGGCCCGGGCGGTCGGTGACCCCTACGCCGAGTCGGGCGCGCTGATCGGGCTCGGCGTGGCCGCCCGCGAGAACGGTGACCTGGACGAGGCCGAGGTCCACCTGCGTCGGGGGCTGGCCGTCGCGGCCGCGGCCGGGGACCGCCACGACGTGGCCACGGCGCGGCTGGAGCTGGAGGTGCTGACGCTGCGGCGCGGCGACGTCCCGGCGGCCCGGCGGGGGCTGGCCGGCGCGCTGGTGCTGGCGCGGGCCACCGCGGACCCGAACCTGCTGGCGGCGGCGCTCAACCATGCCGGTGACGCGGCATTGGCCGACGGCGCGGACGAGGCGGCCGAGGTGTCCCTGCGCCAGGCGCTGGAGCTGGCCGGCGACGCCGCCGACGTGCTGCAGCAGGCCCGTGCCCACCAGGGGCTGGCGGAGGTGCTGCGGCGGCGGGGCCGCCCGGCCGCCGCCGCCGAGCAGGAGCACCGGGCGGCGGCGCTGTTCGAGCGGGCGGGCGTGCCCGTGGCGACCGGGGTGGCCGCCACGGCGTGAGATCGCTGTCGAGGTCAGCAGATGAAGTGGGTGTTGGGCGGTGTTCCCGTGGTCACCGGTATGACCAGGTACGGGCCGCCGAGGTCCAGCAACGTGCTGTCGTAGCCGTAGGTGCTGCTCGGGATGCCGCACTGCGAGTACATGATGCCCAGCATGTTGCCTTCGATCCCGTTGGGGACCTTGTCGACCCATCGCAGCCGGGTGGATCCCTCGGCGTAGTACCCGTCGTACGGGTCGAACGCTGCTCCCAGTTCGCTGGAGAAGTAGGGGAACTCGTCGCACTCGGCGTTGGCGGGCCGGGGGTTGTCGGCGCAGAAATTCGGCTTGAAGGGCCTGTTGTTGTACCAGTCCCTGGGCGCGATGTACTCCTCTCGCGTGTCGGATCTGGTGTAGTTCAACCGGACCCACCACGGCAGCTTCTCCGCCAGCGCCATGTCGTCGTTGACCGCCGCGTCGCCCGAGTCGGCGCTGGAGACCACGAAGATCGGCTCGTGCATGCACGGGTCGCCGATGGTTCCGCCGATCCGGGTGAGATCGAGGCACCGCTGTGCGATGGCTCCAGCCTGAGCCGCAGTGAGGCTCCACCGGGGATCCGGCGCCCGGGTGGCGGCGTAGTCGAGGACCCTCTGCTTGATCGCCGCGACCGGGCTGACTCCCCTGAGCTGCGTGTTGACGATGTCGGCCAGGGCCGCCTGCCCGGTGACGGTCGGGTGGAAGCTGGCCGGGCACGGTGTCTGCGTGCCCACGTTGCTCTGGCAGCTGACGATGCCACCGCGCACCCACGGATCGGTCCAGAATTCGCAGGCCCAGTGTGAGTGCGTGTCCCGCCACCGCTGGGTGGTGTTGACGAAGCTGATGTCGTGGCCCTCGTCGTGCACCTGCTGCACGGTGCGGGCGATCTGCAGGTTGAGCAGGTCGGCGAAGGTGTTCAGGCCGAGCATCTCCGACGTCGCCAGCCCCGCGCAGTCGGTGGGCGCCTGGAAGCGGTCGTTGAACAGCTGCGGATAACCCAGGACCAGCACCTTGGCGTTGGGCGCCCGGGAGACCACGGCCCGGTAGGTGGCGAGCAGGTGCTTGGGCAGCAGCTCCCGTATCACCTTCTTCTCGTACCGTTGCAGGTAGTCGGGGTCGACCACGTGATTGTCGCGGGTGAGGTGATGCGTGGAGCTGAAGCACGAGTCGAGGGAGGCGATGCAGCTGCGCAGCACTTCGGCGAAGCGGGCGTCGTTGCCGCCGATGGTGAGCGTGACCAGCGTGGTGTCGGCGTCGAGGTAGCCCTGGTCGACCTGCGGCAGCTCGTTGTTGAACAGGTACGGATAGCCTCCGGTCCAGTCGTATGGTTCTTTCCAGTCGGTGTGGCCGGCCGTGTCGTCCGGTTGCGGCTCGGTGTTGTACGCCGCTGTCGTGATGTTGGTGGTCATCGCGCCGGAGCAGGCGATGAAGGCGAACGACGCGGTGCCGGCCGCGGCCTCCTGGGCGATGGTGGTGGTGTGCCCGGGGAGTTTGACCTTCATCGGGTAGGCGTCGTTCTGGGACCGGTGGCAGGTGTTGGAGTAGGGGTTCGTGTTGTCACCCGGGCGGTCGCTGTCGGGCCGGTAAGGGGCGGCTCCCTCGCCGGAGGAGTAGGAGTCGCCCATGGCCACGTAGTTCGCCGACGGCTGGGTCGCGGGCACCAGCGCCACGGCATCCCAGGCGATCGTGTTTTCGCCGTAGCCGTCCAGCGTGTAGGTGCTCAGGCTGACCGACGGGATGCCGTCGAACCGGAAGACGCCGAGATCCCACCACGTGTTGGTGGTGCTGCGCTGCGGCACGACACGGAACCTGGTCTGGCCGTTGCCGAGGTCGATGTCGTAGCGGGCCAGCTGCTCGGTGGCCCCGGTGTCGGGCAGGGACACCTTCACCCGGGTCCAGCCGTGGATCGGCTGCGTCGCGCGCCACGTCCCGGTGACCCGCATGCGGGCTTCTTCGGATTCGGTGGCGGCCATGCGTGCCTGGTCCGGCCAGACGTCGGTGCTGTAGCCGGGCCCGCGGCCGAACGACGAGTAGAGGTGTCCGCCGAATCCCGCGCCGAACTGGTGAGTGTCCACCTTGGAAGGGAACTCGCCCTGCGCGTTGGCACCGAAGGTGAAGGAGAACGTGCCGCCGTTGGTCCAGGAGCGTGCGCAGCCCGGCCGCACGATCGGCGCGCTCGCCGGGATGTCGTCGATGATCACCGTCCCGGCGGGCAGCCCGGTCGTGTCGCAGCGCGGCGGGTACGCCGTTCCGTCGGCCTGGTAGGCGTATCCGGGGTCGAAGCGCAGCAGCTCGTAACCGCAGGTCTGGGCGCAGTCGGTCTTCCAGGTCACCGGCCGGTGGTACCAGCAGCGCAGGTCGAACTTCCCGGCCGTGTTCCGGTTCGCGCAGGGCCCGGCCGGCTCCCCCACCACGTCCGGGTCCGTGGGCACGTACTGCCCGCCCGGCACGCAGTTGTTGGTGGTGTCGCAGAACAGGTTCACCGGCGGCTTGACGCGGGTCCGGTTGACCGGGCCCTGGATCGAGCCGCCGTTCCACACCGCCGCCCGGAACGCCGGCACCAGGACCCCCGGTGACTCCGGCAGCTCGATCGGGTGGGCCGCGAAGCCGAGCACCCGCTCGGGGTAGGGCCAGTCCTGCGGGTGCGCGGCGTCGGCCATCGTGTTGTCCAGGAACGCGGCCCGGTTGGCCGGGTAGTGCGGATTCGCGGGATTGTTCAGCCAGCCGACGCCCCACGGCGAGCCGTCGCCCTTGTCGGCGTGGAATCCCGAGTTGTAGGCCCAGATCGCGAAGAACCAGTTCTCCACGTACCGGGGATCGCCGTTGTTCACGACGAGCCCGGCCGCACGGGTCTCGTTCCACTTCTGCTGCAGGATCCGCAGCCCGGCGGCGACGTTCGCGGCGAAGTCCAGGGCCACGGCACGCTGCTTGTCGTAGGGCAGCAGGGTCTCGCCGGGACGCTCGTGCCCGGCCAGCCGCATGCCGTCGGTGACCTGCATGATGCCGTATCCGCAGTCGGCATCCTCCCACTGGATGTCCCAGTCGTTGCTCGGATCGGCGTCGTAGATCTCCCGGCCGTAGAAGTTGCCGATGAGCGGGTTGCCCGTCATGCCCGGCATGGCCCGGCCCGTCGCCTGCCACAGGTTGGACTCCTGTGCCGCGATGCCCAGCACGATCTGGGCGGGCACGTATCCCCCGCCGCTGAGCGGAACCGGCGGGAACAGGCCCTGCGGTGTGTACGCGGGCATACCCAGGTTCTTCCAGTTGGCCTCCCGCTGAACCGTCAGCACGTTGCGGACGGCCTGGTCGACCGCCCACTCCACCTGGCGGGGTTTGGGCTGCATGACCTGGTTCCACGGGTCGTTGCGCGGCACCGCGCAGCTACGTTCGGCCTCGACCGGGTTGGTGGCCGACCCGGCCGTCAGCGTGCCGGCGGCAGCCGTCTTTGCGCCCTTGTCCACCGGCCCGCTCCGGGTGGTGCCCGTGGGCCGGGCGCGCCTGCCGGTGCGGCCCCGGTCGAGCACCTCGCGGCCCGGATCGACGGTGAACGACGCCGACTTGCCCGTCACGCGGGATCGCAGGTGCAGTCGCGTCGCGCGTTCCGACCACGTCAGCGCCTCACCGCGCGTCGACGCCACGCTCCCCTTGGGCGTGCCGGTGAGCACGACACCGCCTGGCCCGGCCGCGGCCGGCCTCGCCTCGCCGGTGACGTACGGGCGGCCGGAGGCGTCGCGGGTGAGGTCCAGCGCGGTCAGCTGCCCGGTGGCCACGGTGGAGATCGCGGCGGCCGCGGCGCCCCGGACGGCCGCGGGCGAGAGCTGGCGGACCATGCCCTCGTCACCGTCTCGGTCGAGGAAGGTCACCCCGCCGCCGGCCGTGGCGACGAGCTTGAACGGGACCGCCTTCGTCCGGGCCACGACGGTGCGCCTGCCGTCGGCGCCCACCCGCACGAGCCGGGCCGAGTCCGCGGCCACGACCACACCGGGGGCGACCGGGACCGCCGAGGTCACCTGCCCGTCGAGGTCGATCGGCC
Source organism: Catellatospora sp. NPDC049133 (assembly GCF_040648455.1). Classification (NCBI taxonomy): domain Bacteria; kingdom Bacillati; phylum Actinomycetota; class Actinomycetes; order Micromonosporales; family Micromonosporaceae; genus Catellatospora; species Catellatospora sp. NPDC049133. The sequence goes on along the minus strand of NZ_JBEZDT010000017.1, from coordinate 135,330 downwards.
GGGCCGCCTTGCCGGTGGCGGCGTCGACCTGGATCAGGCGCGTCCGCACGGCGTGCTCGCCGGCCGCCTGGGTGAGCACGACCGCTTCGCCGGCGCCGCACCCGGGACTGTAGTAGGCCAGTGTGGACAGCAAGGGCAGCTTCGCGACCCGCCCGGTTTCCAGGTCGACGACGGCGGTGAACGCGCCGCGAGCCGCCAGCACCGCACTGTTGGTGAAGGTCCGGGGCGCGTACGCCACCGCGAGCCGCCGCCCCGAGGCCGTGACGCAGGCGTTGCCGATCCAGGTGTCGTCGCTGAAGCCGGGCTCGGACAGCGTCGCCGCGGTACGCCACGTGTAGCCGTCTGATGCGGCGGCCACGAGCACGTGCAGGCCCGACGCGTCACCTTCGATGCGCCAGGCCCGATCGGTGGACTTCGGCCAGCCGGTGCCGAGGATCGCGGCGCGGTCCGCCGCCGCGATCCCGGCCGGCGGCGGCGCCGGGCTCTGAGCCGCCGCGGGCTGAGCCTTCGACGGCGGTGAGCCCGCCGCGTCGGATGGGCTGACCACGGCCGGGAACGCGGCCATCGCGAGGGTGAGGCCGGCGATGAGGGTACGACGCTGGGGGAGGCGCATGGCAGTCAGTGTCGAAGCGCCTCTCACAGCAAACCTATGCACCGCCTATGCATGCGTGTCCGGACGATCCCGGACGGTCCCGGACAGGCCTGTGCCTTCCGGCGCACCGTCGGGCTCGGAATGCTCGGAGCATGGTCTTCCGCATCCTGGGCCCGGTGGAGGTACGCCGCGACGGCCTGCCGGTCGTGCTCGGCGGGCGCAAGCAGCGAACGACCTTGGCCCTGCTCCTGCTGCACCGGGGCCGCACGGTGTCGGTGGCGAAGCTGGCGGCGATGCTGTGGGGGCTGCAGCCGCCGCCGTCGATGCCGGCCCAGGTGCACAATCTGGTCTCCCGGGTCCGCCGGGCGGTCGGTCACGCCGCGACGCTGCGCCGCAGCTACGACGGGTACACCCTGCTCACCCACGACGGCGATCTGGACCTGGCCCGATTCGACGCCGACGCGGCGGCCGGGCGGGCGGCCATGATCGACGGGGACCCGCACCGGGCGGCCGGTGCGCTGCGAAACGCACTGGAGCACTGGCGGGGGCCCGCTCTGCACGGGGTCACCGAACACCTCGCCGAACAGGAACGCCATCACCTGGAGGAACGCCGCCTGGAGGTCCTGGCCGACCGGATCGAGGCGGACCTCTGCGCGGGCGCGGCGGCCCGGCTCGTGCCGGAGCTGACGGGACTGGTGCACGCCTGGCCGTTCCACGACCGGTTCCGCGGGCAGCTCATGCGGTCACTGCACGCGTCCGGACGGCGGGCCGAGGCGCTGGCCAGCTTCACCGACGCCAGCGACCGCTACCGCCGCGAGCTGGGCCTGTCCCCCCACGGCGAACTACTCGAACTGCACGCCCGCATCCTGCGGGCCTGACAGGCAGGTCGGCTACCGACCGCTCACCGAAGAAAGGATCACCATGCCCACCGACACCCCGACAGACGACCTCACCCAGCCCCGCCGAAGAAAGAGGATCTCCACCATCGTCCGGCGGGCCGCGGCACTGACCATGTCGGTCCTCGCCGCCATCACCATGAACGGCATCATGGCGGCGCCCGCGCAAGCCGAGCTGCCCTGGGATTCCTTCCCCGCCTCCTGGAACCGCGTCATGCTGTTCGCAGGCAGCAGCCTTCCCGCGAACAACGCCCGCAGCCTGGTCTTCGACGTTGACAACTCCGGCGGCCACGGCTGGGGAATCCTGCTCTTCCCGAGCCATGCGGCGACGAACGAGATCTGGGTGATCGAGCCGGCTGTCGAGGGCGGCTACTACTACCACCCGGCATACAACCGCAACCTGTGCATGGACTTCGACGGTGAACGCGCCGTCGGCGCCCTGCTGAAGGTCAACGCCTGCGACGGCTCAGCCTCCCAGCGCTGGCACTCCCGCTCCTACAACGGCGGCCGGCAGATCGCCACCCACAGCGACTGGCAGTACTGCATCGACGTTCCCAACAGCAACTTCAACTCCATGCAACAACTGCAACTGTGGAACTGCAACGGCACCATGGCCCAGAACTTCACCTACAACGGCTGCTACAACTACACCTGCGACGGCCGCTGGCCCGACGTCATGGGCTGCGACAAAGGCAACCCGTACCAGTCGACCACTCTGTACACCGACTCGTACGGCACCGCGCAGGCCAGGATGGTCATCTCCCAGACCTGCTCGGCCGCCTGGGGCGTGATCTATCACGACGCCGCGGCACAGAGCGTCAACCTGGTCCGCAACTCACGGCTCAACTACAGCGGTCCGACCACCTACTTCGAGAAGATCGGAGAGCGGGGCAAACACATCTGGACCTACATGTTCGGCCTGGCCGGCGGCCTGCACGTGGTGTGCCTGCGCAACGGTGCCAACGGCGACGAGGCCTGCACGGCCATCTACTGACGGCTTGACGCCGGGGGCGCCGGTCGGTTGAGACAAGCAGCTCCGGCTCCCTTCCGGTGGTGACCGTGCGTGACGGCGAACGGCTGTCGGTCACCACCGGAATCGGGACTGTCCGTTCCGGAAGGTCGGGCTTGCCGTACGGCGGGGATGTTCTCACCACGGCGCGACTGGTGCCGAGTCCATCGACGTTCCTGAATTTGAGCAGGCCACAGAACTCCTCGAACCCGCAGACGGTGACCGTCACCTGCCCTGCCGGTACGCAGATCGTCCACATCGGCGGCGACCTGCGGCGCGTACGCGGGCACTCGGTCATCGACGACTTCCAGATCATCCCACCGAACCGGGTCACCGTGACCGGGTACGAAGACCAGCTCGGCAACCCCGACGTCTGGGCCACCGAGGCGTACGCCAGCTGCGCCGTATGAGGTGCCGACACCGGCGACGCCGCCAGGCCTCATGTCGCCCTGGCGGCGTCGCTCGCGACACCCTCGCCGACGCGGCGGTCACCTCACCGGCGTCACCGCGCCGTCCGGGATGACGTGCGCCGTCACGGCGCCACCGCGCACCGGTAGCCCGAGGACGATCCCGAAACCAGTTCTGCGGCGACCTGTCCGCCGTCGAAGCGCACGTCGAACTCGGCACCGGGACCGCCGCCCGGCGACGGGACCCGCACCCGGGTCCGCTGACCCTCCGCCGGGGCGTACAGCCGCAGCCGCACGCCGTCGGCCCACTCGTAGTCCGGGCGGTCGTCGCGATCGCCGAACGCGATCACCGCGCCGGGCCGCGCGAGCACGGGCACGCTGTCGAACTCGTGCTTCTCGGTCACCCAGGCCGGCCCGGTGAGCTGCGCGCCGGTCACCAGGTGGGTCCAGGTGCCGGCCGGCACGTAGAACGTCACCTCGCCGTCGGCGCTCATCACCGGCGCGACCAGGACGTCGGGTCCGAGCATGTACTGCCGGTCCAGGTACGCCGCAGTCGGGTCGTCCGGGAACTCCAGCACCATCGGGCGCATCATCGGCAGGCCCTCGCGGTGCGCCTGCTCGGCGGCCGAGGCCAGGTACGGCATGAGGCTCAGCTTGAGTTTCGTGAAGTGCCGCAGCACGTCCACGGCCTCGCTGTCGAACGCCCACGGGACCCGGTACGAGCCGGACCCGTGCAGCCGCGAGTGCGACGACAGCAGCCCGAAGGCGACCCACCGCTTGAACACCGCCGCGTCCGGGGTGCCCTCGAACCCGCCGATGTCGTGGCTCCAGTAACCGAAGCCCGACGCCGCCAGCGACAGCCCGCCGCGCAGCGACTCGGCCATCGCGGTGAACGTCGACTCGCAGTCGCCGCCCCAGTGCACCGGCAGCTGCTGGCCGCCGGCGGTGGCCGACCGGGCGAAGACCACCGCCTCGCCTTCGCCACGCTCGGTTTCGAGCAGCTCGAAGACCGCCTTGTTGTACAGGTGGGCGTAGTAGTTGTGCATCCGCTGCGGGTCCGAGCCGTCGTGCCAGACCACGTCGGTCGGGATGCGCTCGCCGAAGTCGGTCTTGAAGCTGTCCACACCCATGTCGAGCAGGGTCTTGAGCTTGCCGGTGTACCAGGCGACGGCGTCGGGGTTGGTGAAGTCGACCAGCGCCATGCCGGCCTGCCACTTGTCCCACTGCCAGACCGAGCCGTCCGGCCGGGTGACCAGGTAGCCGTGGCGGCGGCCCTCCTCGAACAGGTAGGAGCGCTGCGCGATGTACGGGTTGATCCAGACGCACACCTTCAGGCCGCGTTCGTGCAGCCGGCGCAGCATGCCCTCCGGGTCGGGGAAGGTCGCCGGATCCCAGATGAAGTCGACCCAGTGGAACTGGCGCATCCAGAAGCAGTCGAAGTGGAACACCGACAGGGGCAGGTCCCGCTCGGCCATGCCGTCGATGAACTCGTTGACGGTCTTCTCGTCGTAGGAGGTGGTGAACGACGTCGACAGCCACAGCCCGTACGACCAGGCGGGCACCCGGGCCGGCCGGCCGGTCAGCGCGGTGTAGCGGCGCAGCACGTCCTTGGGGGTGGGGCCGTCGACGAGGTAGTAGGTCAGGGTCTGGCCCTCGACGCTGAACTGGGCCTGCGACACGACCTCGGACCCGATCTCGAACGAGACGTGCTCCGGGTGGTCGACGAAGACGCCGTAGCCTGCGCTGCTGAGGTAGAACGGGACGTTCTTGTACGCCTGCTCGCTGGCGGTGCCGCCGTCGGCGTTCCAGATGTCGACGGTCTGGCCGTTCTTGACGAACGCGCCGAACCGCTCCCCCAGCCCGTACACGGTCTCCCCCACGCCCAGGGCGAGCCGGTCGTGCACGTACGCGCGGCCCTCGGCGTCGGTGACCAGGCCGATGCTGCGCTCGGTCGACGAGGTGAGGACCCGGTCGCCGTGCAGGAAGTCGACCCGCCACCCGTCGACCAGCGCGACCCTGGCGGTCAGCTCACCGGTGGTGAGCGTGGCGGACAGGCCGGTGACGTCGACGGTGACCGGGTGCCCGTCGCCGTCGGCGAGCGCGAACCGTGGCGTCTTGGGCAGGCCGCCGAGGTGGTGGGCGACGGTGACGCCGATGACGCCGTCGGCGGGTGAGAAGAACCGCACGGTGACCATCGGCCGGTTGAGGGTGTCGCCGCGTTTGGTGATCTGGCCGGTGGGGGCGAAGACGGTGAAACCGCGCTCGTCGAGTTCGACCGACTCGACCGTGCCGGGGCGCAGCACGCTGACCCCGGGTCGCAGTTGCCAGTATCCGTCGGTGAACTTCACTTCTCGGCTCCTGCTGTGATGCCGCGCGAAAGGGTGCGCTGGAAGATGATGAAGAAGAGGACCGCCGGCACGAGGCTGATCAGCGCGCCCGCGTTGGTGGTCGGGGCGTCCATGAGCCGGTCGCCCTGCAACGAGGCCAACGCGACCGGGATGGTCTGCGTGCTGTTGTCGATGAGCATGACCAGCGGGATCAGGAACTCGTTCCAGGTCCAGATGAAGAAGAAGATCAGCAGTACCGCGAGGGTCGGCCGCACGTTGGGGAAGACGACCCGCCGCAGCACCGTCCACTTGCCCGCGCCGTCCAGCGCCGCCGCTTCGAGCACGGAGCGTGGGAAGGTGCCGAGCACCGAGGCGAGCAGGTAGGTGCCGAACGCGCTCTGGATGACCGTGAAGATGATGATCACCGAGAGCTGGGTGTTGTAGAGGCCGATCTGCTTGGCCGCGTAGTACAGCGGGTAGATCAGCGCCTCCTGCGGCATCATGTTGGCCAGCAGGAACAGCCCGACGATCCACAGCCGCCCCTTGACCCGGCCGATGCCCAGCGCGTACGCGTTGAACAGCGACACGGCGACCGCGAGGACCGCGACCGAACCGGAGATGAGCAGCGAGTTCCAGAACTTCAGCGGGAAGTCGACCTCGGTCCAGTAGGTCGTGAGGCCCTTGGTGTAGAACTCCGTAGGCCAGCTCAGCGGACCGGCCGACGAGTAGTCGCCGGGCGACTTGAACGCGTTGAGCAGCATGAACACGAACGGCACCAGCATCGCCAGCGCGGCCAGGGTGACCAGTGCCAGCACGACCCAGCGGCTCGCGCCGCGGTGGTGCCGGTCGCGGATCTTGCGGCGCGGAACGCGGTCGGTTACGAGCGTGACGGCCATGTCAGACCTCCCGGTCCTGGCGCTCGCCGCGGTACTGCAGCCAGATGAACAGCCCGGCCACCACGATGATGATCAGGGTGAGCACGGTGGAGATGGCTGAGCCGTAGCCGACCTGGAGCTTCTTGAAGAACGTGTAGTAGGCGAAGTACGAGGGGACGTTGGTCGCGTTCTCGGGGCCGCCGCGGGTCAGCGCGAACACCGGCCCGAACACCTTCAGCGCCGCGATGGTGCAGGTCAGCGCGACCACGAAGGTCTCCGGGCGGATCTGCGGCAGGGTGATGGACCGGAACCGGTGCCACCAGTTGGCGCCGTCGACCTCGGCGGCCTCGTACAGCTCGGGGTCGACGCGCTGCAGCGCGGCCATGAACACGACGATCGGGTAGCCGATCTGCACCCAGATCATGACGGCCATGACGGTGGGCAGCGCGGTGTCGGGGTCGCCGAGCCAGTCGTGGCGCAGCGCGCCGAGCCCGATCAGGTCGAGCAGGCTGTTGAACGCGCCGTCGGGGCGCAGGATCCAGCCCCAGACGATGCCGGCGACCACGACCGGCAGCACCTGCGGCAGGTAGAACGCGGCGCGCAGGGCGGCGGCGGTCCGCGGCTTGAACCGGCGGCCGATGACGTCGAACAGCACAGCGGCCAGCAGCAGCCCGAGCAGGGTCGGCACGACGACCATCGCGACGATCATCGCGACGGTGTTCTGGAACGAGGTCCAGAACACCTCGTCCTGGAACAGGCGGGTGTAGTTGTCGAAGCCGATGAAGGTGGGGTCGCCCACGCCGGACCACTTGGTCAGCGACAGGTAGAGGGTGCCGCCCAGCGGTACGCCGATGACGAGCACGAACAGAATGGCGCCCGGCAGCAGGTATAGCCAGTACCCGGAGCCGCCGTCACGGTTCTTGCGCCGCGACGGGACGGATTCGGGGCGGGTGGCGGGCCGTTGCGGGCGCGCCGGGGTCTCGGTGAGTGCCATGGGAGATCCTTCCCGGAGGGGTGGCGGGGGGGGCGGGGGGGGCCCCCCCCCCCCCCCCCCCCCCAACCCGGGTGTCCTTGTCGCCCGCGCCCGTCCGGGGGGGGGGCGGGGCGAGCACCGGGGGGGGGGGGGGGGGGGGGGGGGGGGGGGTGGGGTTGCGGGCCTTGGTATACCCTGCCGGGGGGGGGGCGGGCGGCGCGGCGCCGCCCCCGGCCCTCGCCGTCTCACTTACCGGTGATCTCCTTGACGCCCTCGCCGTACGGCTTGGCGATCGCGTCGAGCACCTGGTCGGGCGTCTTCGAGCCGTTGATCAGGCTCTGGAACCCGGAGACCAGCACGTCGTAGTAGCCGGGCACCGGCCAGTCGGGGTAGAAGGCCAGACCGTCCTGCTGGCTGATCGTGTTGAAGTTCTCGATCAGCTTCTGGTTCTTCGGGTCGGTGATCTGCGACGCGTCGGCGGCCACGGGCACGCCGCCGTTGTTGCCGATCAGCGCCTGGATCTCCGGGCGCAGGGTGATGTCGATGAAGTCGTACGCCAGGCCCTTGGCCTTGCTGCCGGCGGGCACGACCCAGAGGTTGCCCGACGAGCCGGCGTGGAACTTGTTGCCGGGGAACAGGAACGAGTCCCAGTTGAACTTGATCTCGTTCTTGAAGCGGCCGTACCACCAGCTGCCGGAGACGATCATCGGGGCCTTGCCGGAGATGAAGGCGGTGCCCATGTCCTCGGCCTTGAGGCTCGCCGACGTCTTGGCGACATAGCCCTTGGCGACGAAGTCGGCGAAGGCCTGCGCACCGGACTTCAGCGGGTCGGCCTTGAAGTCGACCGGGTTCTTGTAGAGCTGGTAGTCGTCGACGAACTTCCGGTCGGCCTTGGCGAGCGCCAGCTGGTAGAACAGCTGCCCCGCCGGGTACTCGGCGCCGGCCTCGGCCAGCGGCGTGACGCCCTTGGCAACGAAGGTGTCCATCGCCTTGGTGAACTCGTCGAAGGTGGTCGGCACCGCGACGTTGTACTGGGCGAACAGGTCCTTGTTGTAGTAGACCATGACGTACTCGCCGTAGTTGGGCACGCCGTACCAGTTGCCCTGGCCCATCACGCCCTTGTCGCTGTAACGGGCGGTGGTCTGCAGACTCGGGCTGAGCTTTTTGTCCCAGCCGCGCTTGGCGGTCTCCTCGGTCAGGTCCGTCAGCAGGCCTTGGGAGGACAGCAGGCCCGCGGTGGCGTTGCCCTTGTTGTACTCCATGATGTCCGGGCCCTCGGACGAGTTGATGATCATGCCGGCGTTCTGCTGGATCTGCTCGAACGCCTTGCGCTCGAACTGGACCTCGACGCCGGGGTGCTCGTCCTTGAAGATCTGGATCGCCCGGTCCCAGGCGATCCCCATCGCGCTGTTCGCGCTCTCGTAGTGCCAGAGTTTCAGGGTCTTGGCGTCACCGCCGTCGCCGGTGTCGCCGTCGCTGCCACACGCGGCCAGCGTGCCGGCGGCCAGCGCCGCCGTCACGACAGCCACGCCCAGCTTGCGGAATCGCGTCATTGCTATCCTCCTGATGAGTATCTAGCCGGTACTTACCTAGGCCCGTCGTCGCGTTGCAGCGCGGCGGCGGGCCGTTTTGGCTCGTCATCGCGTTGCAGCGCGAGGACGGGCCGTTGCCTGCCCGCGCGTTGCAGCGCGCGGACAGGCCGTCGCCTGTCATGTGTCCGGCGGCTCCGAGCCGGTCGGTTCGCCGGCGGGTGGCGCGGCCGGGCCGGTCGATCCTCGGATCTCCAACACGCACGGCAGCAGCTGCTGGTGGTTCTGGTCGGCGGCGCCGTCCAACTGGCGCAGCAGCGCCTCCATCGCGATCCGGCCCAGCGCCGCACCCGGCGAGGTCATCGCGGTCAGCGCGGGGTGCACCAGCTCGGCCACCTGCGGCGAGGTCACCATCGAGACGACCGAGACGTCGCCGGGCACCGCGCGATGCCGGATGGCCAGTTCGCCGAGGATGCCGAAGATCGCGCTCTCGTTCATGGCCAGCACGGCGGTCAGGTCCGGGACCTGTGCGACGGCGGCGCTCAGCGCGGCCCGGCCACCGGCGGCGCTGTCCTCGGCGGCGATCATCACGGGTTCCAGCCGGTGCCGGGCCATCGCCGCGACGAACGCGTCACGGGTGCGCACGGCCGGACCGTAACCGGCCGCGATGGCGCTCGCCGAGTGGTTGACGTAGACGATCCGGCGGTGGCCGAGCCCGACCAGGTGGTCGACGGCCTCGTGCACGGTCTGCTCGAAGTCGATGTCGACGTATGACAGGCCCGTGGTGTCGCCGGTGCGGCCGATCAGCACCAGCGGCAGGCCGGCCTCCTGGAGCGCGGCGACGCGTCCGTCCTCGACCTGCACCTCCATCAGCACGACCCCGTCGAACATGCCCTGGGTCGCCAGCCGGCGCAGGACGTCGGGGTCCGCCGCGCCGACCGGCGAGAGCACCAAGTGGTATCCGGCGGCGCTGGCGGCGGCCGCCGCCCCGGTCACGAACGCGGTCTCGGTGGCGCCCAGTCCGCGATCGTCCATGGGCATCAGCAGGCCGACGATCCTGCTGCGGCGGGTGGCCAGGCCGCGGGCCATCGCGTTGGGCTGGTAGCCGAGCTCGGCCATGGCCGCGAGCACCCTGGTCCGGGTGGCCTCGGAGATCGGGCGGGTGCCGGTGAGCACGTACGAGACGGTGCTGACGGAAACACGGGCCTGGCGCGCGACGTCATGCATGGTGGCCATGCGCACCTCCCTTGACCCGCGGCGGAAACCACGTCGATCCGGCGTCGAAGCGCTTCGTCGAAACGGTTCGACTAAGCGTTTCGACGAACGATAGGTCGCGTGTTACAACGCCGTCAATAGTTGATGTCGCAAAGAAGTCCGCAGGGTGCCGCCGGTTCGCCGCTCACCGACCCAGCTCAGCGGCCACGTTCGATGCCACTCGCACCCGAGGAGGCGACAGCGAGCCCCTGAACCGCCGAAACTCACCACGATCGAACAAGCAGACATGGAACCTCCGCCCGACAGGCGCGCGGCACCCAGGCCGTCATGTGATCCGGATCACGTCCATCTCCAGATCTCCGACACCGGACGGTGCGGGTGCGGTTCCCGCTGGGACTACCGAGCGCCGCGCTGCCGGCGCGCGCTCTCGAACTCGGCGGCATCCGACAACCAGGGACCGTGCTCGTCGAGTGCCGCGCAGCCGCCGCGGACGAAGGCGCTCACCAGCCTCCGGTACCCGCCGATCCCGTCGACCAGGCTGTACTCGACCCGGTACTGCGGATCCGACCCGGTTTGCCCGTGTCGCACCGTCGTGATCCGGGCGATGGAGTCGGCGTAGAAGTGAAGCTGGATCCCTTCGCCCAACTGCTCGTCCTCGATGGTGAACACCTCGTTGTCCCCGGCAGAGCGATCGCCGACGAACTCCCAGAACTCGGCGGAGGCAGAGCGAGCACCGTCGCGTGGCCACTTCTTCTCGGCGCCCTTGTCGTCGGTGAACGTCAGGGCCGTCATCCGCCCGCTCTCGCCGAGGTCGGCGCGGTCCTCGGCAGCCTCGTCGTCATCTGCCACCGGCGTGCTCCTGGAGCGGTCCGCAGCCTCCGAGCACATCAGGAAGCTCACCGTCCGCACCGCGTCGTCGACGAGTGCGGGGTTGGCGCGGCGCACGGCCGCGTCGACCGCCGCCGCCATCCGGTCCCAGTCCCGCTTGTCCGTGGCCCGGTTTCCCCGTCGCGGATCGAGCCCGATCCGCATCCCGGCGCACGCCTGCTCCGCGGTGGCGATCACCTGCATGACCTCGGGCAGCAGCGCGGAGTCGACGGCTTCGGGCATCCGCCGCGGCTTCGTCGCGCCATGCAGGTACTGGCCCGTGTACTTCAGGATCGCCGCGTCGAGTGGCCCGAGGACCACTCCCCGCTGGGCGCGACGGCGGTTCGCGTGGTACCGCTGAGCACGTTTCTCGTCTGGCGTCTCGGTCGCCGCGCGCATCGCCGCGCAGACCTGACCGCGCTCGAGTAGATCGGTGTCGGCACCATGGGCGATGAGCCGGCTCCGGTCCCACCGGATGCGCCCGAAGAGCGCGTCGACGTCCGCGGGCGAGGCGAGCAGGACCGGGTCCAGGAGCGCGACGGCAGCGTCCTCGTCGAGCAGGCCCCGGGTTCCGGCGGCCTCGCACAGCGGAAGGACCGCACTCCACAGCAGCAGATGCCTGGCCAGGTCCTCCCGGATCACCGCCAGATGGGCTTGCCCGATCGGGAACGTGAACGTGCGAGGCTCGTGGTTGGCGTCGGCCCCGGCGCCGAGCATCAGCCTCAGCTCGCCGTCCTCGCTGATCACGTTGGGGATCCAGCCGCTGCTGCGCGTGAAAACGATGTCTCTCATTGCTCAGGCTTCCTCAGAACGGTGCCGGCCAGACACGCTCGCCTCGGGACGGCGGCGATTTCGCAGCCACGCGCCCACTGTTCACGACCAACGGGCGAATTCGACGTCGAGGCGGGTGTCGGTGAGCACCCAGACCTCGCCCCCGCCGGCCTCGGCCGGGGCGTCGACCCGCTCCAGACCGAGGTATTCGATCAGCTGGAGCAGTAAGGCACGTTCGGCGCGGTCGTCGTCGAGACCGTGCGAGCCGAAGAAGATGTAGTACTGGTCGCTCGGGTCCACGTAGCCCGAGTTTGCCCAGATCCGAGCGATTTCTTCGATCGCCGCCGCGTCCGTCGTGATCGTGGCGGCGCGGGTGGCGCCGCGAGTCTCCGGTGACGCGTCGAGGTCGGCGAGTTCGGGGAACCACTGGCCGAAATGGTCGAGGCCGGCGTATCCGTTCTCGAAGAACAGCATCGCGCTCGTGAGGCAGCGGTTGGGCCGGTCGACCCGGAGATACTCCGGCCGAGGCGGATCCGCGACCATGATCCGCGAGATCACGCCCGCACCGGGCATGAGCACCAAAGCCTGCCCCGCCGGCTCGTCCTCGATGGCGTAGGTGGCAGACTCCCGCTCCCGGACGAACGCGGCGAACGCCTCGTAGGCCTCCTGCGGGTCGCCCACGGTGACCTGGTGGTCTTCGCCGTCATCGGCGGCGAAGACGAACTGCTTCGGTCCGGGGTCATAGGGGCGGGCCATGTGCGTCCTTCGTTCACGGGTGACGGTTCCGGCAGTTTAGTGGATCGAGCGGACATGCCCGCGGTCCTGATCACAGGCCTGCTGTGCGCACCGGCCCAGCGCTGCCGGTGGGCCGAAAAGCGACCAGGCTTCGCATGTCCACATTGTCCGTCGTGACCCTGACACTCTGCAACCGAACGGTCGCTGTGTCGATATCCTGCTGCCAGGTGTGACCTCGACAGATCCCCATTCCGCGCTCTCTGCCAGCACTTTCGTGCTGCCGGGTGACGCGAGCTTGGTGAACCACCCCACCACACGCCGTCACCCGTTGTGCTGGAGGATTCGTCTTGACCAACAACCCCGCCCCGTCCAGGGCTCCCAAGCCGCGCCGCAGCGACCTACGCGTCCGCGTGCTGGCCGCCGTGTCCGCCGCGCTCATGCTCGCCGGGCTCATCCCGGCGACCCCGGCCCACGCCGCCCCCGATCCGTACCCATTCCCCCTGCCGAAGTTCAGCCACCCGGACAGCCCGCACTCGCCGCTGTTCCACGACCGCGGCGACACGCTCATCCCGCTGCTGGTGGTCTACGCGACGTTCAACGACCTGACCACGAACGTCACCGAGAACGACATCCGCGACCGCTACTTCCCCATCTTCCAGTTCGGCACGGTCGCCGACTACTTCATCTCGCACGACCTCGGCATCCTCGTCCCCGCCGTCGAGTCGTTCGGCACCGCGGACAACGGCGTCGTCGTCGTCGACCTCGGCGCGTCCGGCCCCGGCATCGCGCAGGACGCCTCCCAGCGCCGCCGCCGCATGATGGACCTCGCCGACCCGTTCGTCGACTTCGCCCGCTACGACACCGACAAGGACGGGTCGGTCGAGGACACCGAACTCGCCGTGGCCACGATCTTCACCTCAGGGCCGGCCAACGAGAACTGCGGGCAGACCCGGGGGGTCGCCGCCGGCGCCAAGCTCGACGGCAAGACCATCGCGTTCCGCACCGCCGACAGCGCCACCGGCACCAACGAGATCACGATCGCCCACGAGCTCACGCACCAGCTCTACGACCTGTACGACCACTACGGCTACGGCGTGGGCAGCTGGGACATCGCCGGACCGACCTGCGGCGCGGCGGACCTGTGGTTCGAGCCCAACCTGTTCACCAAGCTGCACCTGGGCGGCCAGAAACCCGCCGTCATCACCAGGGACGGCTACCACACCCCCTCCGACCTGTCCATCGCCACCACATATCTGCTCTACGACTACGGGCGCGGCACCGACGACTACTTCCTCGTCGAGACCCGCAACCCCCGGCCGGGCACCTACGACGAGGACGTGCCCGACAGCGGCGTGGTCGTCTTCCGCGTCGACGAGCGCAACGTACGCAGCCCGCAGGAGACCGTCCGCGGCGTCGAACTCATGCGCCCCGACGGCACCCGCTCGCCGGGCTGCATCGACGAGGACGTGGACGGCCGCAACGACGAGGACCCGGCCGACGGCATGGACAACGACGGCGACGGCCGCACCGACGAGGACGTGCCCGAGAACCCCGTCACCTGCGACGGCGGCAACGACACCGACGCGTGGGACCCGACCGACAACCGCACCCCGCAGCGGACCATGGACCGGCCCTGGGCCGACGGCACCCCGGCCAAGGTCGCGGTGCGGGCCATCGGCCGCCCGTTCTTCGCCGACACCGCGAACAACGTCTACTACAACCAGGTCTACTTCGACGTACGCGGCCCCGGCGTCCTCGTCGACCCGGCCGACGCGCAAGGCAACGCCCCGCGCCCGACACTCGTGCTGGGCAGCACCACCGACCTGACCTACACCGTCCGCAACACCGGTGAGACGACCGACACCTTCGACTTCACCGAACTGGTGGCCTCCACCTGGACGGCGACCACGCAGCGGCTGACCCTGGCCGCCCAGCAGCAGGCGACCGTCACGATCCGGGTCACCGTGCCCGCCGACGAGCGGGCCGGGCCGCACAGCCTGTTCGCCCGGGGACGCAGCACCACCGACAGCGACGTCCGCACCGACTACCAGTTCCTCGCCGACGTCGTCCGGCGGCCGCTGTCGCTGAGCTACACCGGTGCCACGGCCGCGGACTACTCGGACGCGGCGGCCCTGTCGGCCGTCGTACGCGACGGCATCACCAACGACCCGGTGGCCGGCAAGCAGGTCACCTTCACCGTCGCCGGGCAGTCGCTGACCGCCACCAGCGGCGCCGACGGCGTCGCCACCGTCAGCTGGCCCGCCGACCAGGTGCCGGGCTCCTACCCGGTGCAGGTGCACGTGTCCGAGAGCGGCCCGCACGAGGCGGCCTCGACCGACGCGGCACTGACCGTCGAGCCCGAGAACGTCACCGTCGCGGTGGCCGCCGGCCTCAACCAGCCGGCCGGGACCGGTCAGCTGACCCTCCAGGCGACCCAGGAGGCCGACGGCCGTCCCGGCGATCTCACCAGGCTCGCGGCGCGGGTCACCCTGACCCCGACGCTGACGGGCACGACCAGGACGTACGACACGACGTTCGACGCGACCGGCCGCGCCACCGTGACCCTCGACGCCCCTGCCGACCTGTGGCGCGCCCGCATCGAGGTGCGTGGCGACTACTTCACCGGCCCGGCCGCCGACGCCGAACTCGTGCTGTTCGACCCCGACGGCAGCGTGCAGGGCACCGGCCGCGGCGACGACCAGAACGGCGACCGGGTACGGCTCACCTCGTCGCTGAGCTACCAGGGCAACTCGCCGCGGGGCTCGCTGCGCTTCGACGAGGGACCGCGTACGTTCACGGCCGGCACCGTGCGGTGGCTGGTCGTCGCCGGCGACCGGGCCGTGTTCGAGGTCAGCGGGCAGTTCGGCGGCGTGCCTGCCGTGCTGCGAGGCACCGCCGCCGACGCGGGCAACCCCGGCCGGGACGGTGACACGTTCTCGGTGCGCATCACGGCGGCCGCAGGCGGCGCGCTGCTGTACGAGTCGGGCCAGGTCGAGCCCGACAACGGCAACCTGACCGTCGGGTAGCCCGCGATGCCGAAGGGGCGTCCTCCACAAGAGGGCGCCCCTTTCGCCGTCACCGGTCAGGCCGGCGCACGGAACCGTGGCCGCCGTCGCGCGGCTGTCCCCCGGCGGGGCCAGGAAACGGGCAGATCAGGGCAGTGGAATGATTCGAGGGTGACAGTCAGAACCGACGACATCGAGCGGGCGGCCGACGTGCTGCGGGCCGGCGGCCTGGTGGCCCTTCCGACCGAGACCGTGTACGGCCTCGGTGCCGACGCGGAGAACCCCGCTGCCGTCGCGCGGGTGTTCCAGGCCAAGGGCCGGCCTCCGTCGCACCCGCTGATCGTTCACCTCGGCAGCGCCGAGCAGCTGGCGGACTGGGCCGAGGACGTGACACCCACGGCGCGCCGCCTGGCCGAGCACTTCTGGCCAGGTCCGCTCACCCTGGTGCTGCGGCGCGGTCGCCGGGTGCCGCTCGAAGTGACCGGCGGCCTGGAGACGGTGGCGTTGCGTGTGCCGGATCACCCCGTGGCGCGTGCGCTGCTGGCGGCCTTCGGCGGCGGTGTCGCGGCGCCGTCGGCCAACCGCTTCGGCTCGGTGAGTCCGACAACGGCCGACCACGTCCGCGCCGAACTCGGTGACGCCGTGGACTACGTCCTCGACGGGGGCCCGTGCGAGGTCGGTGTCGAGTCGACCATCGTCGGCGTCACGGGCGACACCGTGACACTGCTGCGGCCCGGCGGGGTGACCCGCGAAGATCTTGAAGCGGTGCTGAACGGCCCGGTCGCCGTGCCCTCGGACAGCCCCGTACGCGTGCCGGGCCAGCACCCGTCGCACTACGCACCGCGGGCTCGGGTCGTCCTCGTCGGACCCGAGCAGGTCGTCGCCGAGGCGGAGCGCGCGCAGCAGCAAGGTCACCTGGTCGGAGTGTTCCTTCCCCCGGACGTCGCCGGGGCGGACGTGAAGGCGCACGCCACGATCACGGTCCCGAGCTCGTCCGCCGCCTATGCGCGCGGCCTGTACGGCTTCCTGCGCGAACTCGACCAGGCAGGATGCGACCTCATCGTCGCGTCCCTGCCGGTGGAGCAGGGGCTGGGGCTGGCGATCGCCAATCGGCTGCGCCGCGCCGCGGGCCCTCGGCCGGCCGATCAGCTCACCGTGCCGATTCGGCCGTGACCTCGATGCCGCGGGCCGCCACCACCTGCGCGGTGCCGTCGGCCAGCCGGTAGCACAGACCCACCACGGCGGTCATGCCGGCTTCGACCCGTGCCGCGAGCACCCGGGAGCGGTCCAGCAGCAGATCCACGGTGTGCCTGACGTGCTCGACCAGGATCTCGTCGGGCTCCGTGCGGCCGGCGGCCCGGGCCGCGAGCACGCTGGGCGTCACCCGCTCGACGACGTCGCGGACGTAGCCGGCCGATGGCATCCCGGACTCCAGCGCGGCGCACGCGGCGGCCACCGCGCCACACGAGTCATGGCCGAGGACCAGCACCAGGGGGCAGTCGAGCACGTCCGAGCCGTACTCGATGCTGCCCAGCACCTCGGCGCCCAGGACGTGGCCCGCCGTGCGCACCACGAAAAGATCACCCAGCCCGCGGTCAAAAATGATCTCTGCTGCGAGCCGCGAGTCGGAACACCCGAACACCACGGCGAACGGACGCTGGCCCGGCGCGGTCTCGGCGCGGCGTGCCGCGTCCTGGTTCGGGTGCTCCGGCTTACCGGAGACGAACCGCTCGTTGCCCGCGAGCAGCAGCTCGAAAGCTTCTCGAGGCGTCGGCGACTTGATCTCGATCATGCCCGCAGCCTAGTACGGCAGCCGTCGGAAGCCATCGCGATCTGAGTCACGCTCTGATTTCGGGACGTGAACAGGCCGGGCACCGCCGGCTTCAGGATCGGATATGACGTCGGCTAGACCGGAGCGGAGCCGACGGTCAGTCGGATGTTGAAGCCTTCGGGAGTGCGCGATCGCGGAAACGTGCCAGTCACCCCGGCGCACATAGCAGATCGTGCCTTCCCGGCTCCGGCTGCGGTCAGACTGCCACGTGACCGACGACCGCAGCATCATTTCGGCGGTGCGCGCAGTGTCAGGCGGTGGCCTGCGACTCGGCGGTCGGCAGCACATCGTGCAGGTGGCGGCGGGAGCTGACCCCCAGTTTGGTGAACACGTTGCCCAGATGCCACTCGACGGTGCGGGGGCTGATGAACAGCTGGGCGGCGATCTCGGGGTTGGTGTGCCCGTCGCGGGCGAGCCTGGCGATCTCGGCCTCCTGGCCGGTCAGCGCGCCCAGCGGGCTGACGCTGCGCTTGCGTACGGTCTCCCCGGTCGCGGTCAGCTCCCGGCGGGCCCGGTCGGCGAACCCGGCGGCGCCGGCCCGCGTGAACGCCTCGTACGCGGTGCGCAGCTGCATCCGGCTCTCCTGCCGGCGCTGGTGCCGGCGCAGCCATTCGCCGTAGAGCAGGTGCGCACGCGCCAACTGGATGCTGATCCGGGTGTGTCCGAGTTGCTCGATCGACTCCCGGAACAGCGCGTCGGCAGCCGTGCCGTCGGCGAGCACGGCTCGGCAGCGGGCCTCGATGCCCGCGGCCCATGCGGTCGCGCTGGCGCGGGTGCGGGGCGTCAGCCTTTCCAGCGCCTGCTGGGCGGTGTCGCGCTGCCCGGCGCGGGCGGCCACCTCGACGAGTTCGCTCAATGCCCAACCGAAGATGCCCATGTCCTCGTGCTCACAGGCACGCAAGGCGGCGGCCAGCGCGGTTTCGTAGCGGCCGAGCCCGTTGTAGAGGACGGCGCTGGCGTAATCGGCGATGGCCAGGGCACGTCCTTCACCGCGGGCGAGGACGTCCTGGATGCCGTGGTCGATGGTGTCGAGGACCTGCTGCTCGGCCGCCTGCCAGGCGTGCAGGAGCAGCGAGGTGTAGAGCAGCGGGGTGCTGCCGGTCACCTGCGAGACGGCGGCGGCCTCGTCGATCAGCATGGCGGCGGTGTCGAGTTCGCCGGCGTGGACGCGGTAGCACGCCTGGTGGGTCAGCGCCAGCGGGAGGACCGACAGCGCGCCTGCCCGCCGCGCCAGGTCGGTGGCCCCGGTGGCCAGATCGTGCCAGGCGTCGTCGTCCCACACCTCGGGGGCGAGTGGTTCGGGGGTCAGCGGCGACGACAGCAGCAGCCAGCCCGCCGGATCACCGCCGTGTTCGGTGGTCTGCTCGCGGCGCGCGGCCTGCAGGGCGTGCCGGATGGCGTCGACGCTGGCGCTGTGGCCGTCGAGGATCCAGCCGGTGACGGCGTCGAGCAGAGTGTCGGTGACCCGGTTCGGCCGGGGTGCGGCCGGGCAGGCACGCGCGGCTCGGGCGACCTCGTGTGCGCCGTGGCCGAGGCGTCCGGCGAAGATCGCCGCTCCGGCGGCCTCCAGCAGCGTGTCGCGGGCCATGGCGGTGTCCAGCGGCTTGAGGCGGGTCGCGGCGTTCAGCAGCCGCCGGGCGGTGTCAGCGCCGCGGATCTGCGTGTGCACCAGCCGCGCCCGCAGCCGCTCGAGTTTGGCGCGCTGCAGGTCGTCGAGCGGGCCGGCCTCGGCTTCGGCGAGCAGGTGGTGAGCCTGGTCGAGGGCGCCGAGATCGAAGGCGGCCTTGGCGGCGGCCAGCGCACGGACGGTGCGGCGGGCGGGGTCGGGGGTCAGCTCGGTGGCCCAGCGCAGGAAGGCGGCGGTCGCGGCGGCTCCGCCGCGGCGGAGGGCCCGGTCAGCCGACTGTTCGAGGGCTTCGGCGATGCGTTCGTCGGGTTGGGTGGCGGCGCGGGCGCGGTGGAAGGCACGGCGGTCGGGGGCGAGGTCGGGGTCGGTGGCCTCGGCCAGGGCCTGGTGCGCGGCGCGCCGGTCGGCGATCGACGCGCTGCGGTAGATCGCGGAGCGGACGATCGGGTGGCGGAACTGTGCTCGCTGACCGAATTCGATCAGTCCGACCGCTTCGGCGGGCGTCGCCGCGGCGGCGGGGATGGCCTGCAGGTGCGCGGCTCGCCAGACCAGCTGGGTGTCTCCGGTCGGGTCGGCTGCCGCGGTGAGCAGGAGCCGCTGGGTGTCGGTGGGCAGCGTGTGGACTTCGCGGGCGAAGCAGCGTTCCAGGTCGGATTCGGTGGAGCGGCCCTCGGGCAGCCAGAAACCCCCTGCCAGGTCGGCGGCGGACAGGGCATGGGGCACCTGCAGCAGCGCCAGCGGATTGCCGTGGGCTTCGGCCACGACCCGGTCGCGGACCTGCGGGTCAAGCGGCATACGCAGGGTGGCGGCCAGCAGGCTGCGCGCGTCGGCGTCGCTGAGTCCCGGCACGGCCAGTTCGGCGAGGCCGGGTAGTGGGCGCGGGTTCGCGGGCTCGCGTACCGCGAAGAGCATCGCCACTCTTTCGGCCTTCAGTCGCCGGGCCACGAAGGCCAGCACCTGCAGCGACGCGTCGTCGACCCACTGGGCGTCATCGATCAGCCAGGCCAGCGGCTCGTCGGCGGCCCCGGCCAGCAGGCCGAGGGTGGCCAGGCCGACCATGAACCGGTCGGGCGTGTCGCCGGTCTGCAGCCCGAAGGCGACCGACAGTGCCTCTCGTTGCGGGACGGGCAGGTGGGACAGGTGCTGCAGCAGTGGCACGCACAGGTGGTGCAGCGCCGCGTAGGGCAGTTCCATCTCGGATTCGACACCGCAGACGGTGGCGAGCTGGAATCCGCGGGCTTGGGTCGCCGCGTGGTCGAGCAGGGCGGTTTTGCCGATGCCGGCCTCGCCGCGGATGACGAGCACCGCGCTGGTGCCGGTGCGGGCGTCGGCGAGCGCGCGCTTGATGGTGGCCGCTTCGTGGCGGCGGCCTTTCAACTCGACCCGGGTGGTCGTGGACACGCCCATGCGCCGACTCTTTCCCGCCGCTATCAGCTGAAAACTGGCATTTATGGTCATCGTACCGAGCTGAGGCCGACGTCACAGCGCACCGGGCCCCGACTGGGCCGGACATACGCCCCATCGGGCAGTAGCGAGCACAAAGCGCCACCGCAGCGGACGGCCCGGGGGCGAAACCCCGGGGGTTGCCCGGGGCGACCGGTCCCGGACACGGCGACCGTGGACAGGCCGGTCGACCACCGACGGCACTGATGAGGCCGCCGGGCCCTGCAACGGAGCGTGACTGACATGAGCTTTCCCAAGATCGGAACCGACCGCACCCTGCGCTACGCGACGGAGATCGACTACGCGGCGGAGTCTGCCCCCGGCGTGGACGACGGCCGCGGCTTCGTTGCGCCGGGGCCCTCCGGCCGGCATACGCCCGCGCCCCCGTCTCGCCAGCACACCATGTACGACCAACTCACCGGCCTGCCCAACCGCGTCATGCTCAAACACGCCCTGTACGCCGCGATGTCCGCGACGGCGGCGCAACGCCCGGTCGGGTTGTGCCACCTGGACCTCGACGGTTTCACCGCCATCAACCAGACGCACGGCTACGACGCCGGGGACCGGCTGCTGCAGACGATCGCCCAGCGGCTGTCGGCCGTACTGTGCGAGGGCTGCCTGGTCGCCCGCACCGGCAGCGACCAGTTCACCGTCCTGGTGTCGGCGTCGGCGCACGTCACCGACATCACCCGGGTCGCCGAGGCCATCCAGCAGGCGGTACGCCGGCCGCTGGAGCTGGACGGGCGGCAGGTCAGCGTCACGGCCTGCATCGGCATGGCAACCCCGCCACCTGCCGATTCCGCCGTCGGCTCCCTGCTCAGCGCCGCCGAGTCCGCGCTCGCGCTGGCCCGGGCCGCGGGCCACGACCAGCGCCGCCTGTTCGACGCCGACCAGCACGCCCACCGCCTGGCCTGCCACGAGACCGCCCACCAGTTGCGGCTGGCCCTGCAGCACGGCGAGCTGTTCCTGGAGTACCAGCCGATCGTCGGGGCCGGCAGCGGTGACCTCTACGGCGTCGAAGCACTGGTCCGCTGGCGGCACCCGCAGCGCGGCGTGCTCGGCCCGGCGGAGTTCATCCCCGTCGCCGAACAGACCGGGCTGATCAACGACATCGGACGGTTCGTGCTGCATACCGCCTGCGCACAGGCCAGGCAGTGGTTGGCCCGACATCCTGGCCGCCGGCTGGTGATGAGCGTCAACGTGGCGCCGTCGCAGGCCGACGATCCGGAGTTCGCCGGATACGTGGCCGAGCTGCTGTCGCACTGTGGGATCGACCCGGACCTGCTGCAGCTGGAGATCACCGAAAGCAGCATGCTGTCGACGTCCGGGCAGGTCACCGAGACCATCCGAACCCTGGCAGGTCTCGGGGTGCGGGTCGCGATCGACGACTTCGGCACCGGCTACGCGAACCTGGCCAACCTGCGGTCGCTGCCGGTGCACACCCTGAAACTCGCGCGGCAGTTCATCACCGCGCTCGCCGGCGACACCAGCCAGGTCGACGCTGCGATGGTCGACACGATCGTGCGTCTGGCACGCGGGCTCGGCCTCGGCGTGATCGCCGAAGGCGTGGAGACACCGGAGCAGGCCGACACAGTGCGGCGGCTGGGCTGCGACCTCATCCAGGGATTCCTCTACGGAAAACCGGAGTCGCCCCAGGCAATCGACGCCCGGCTGCGAGCGGCGGCCGCACCGGCCGTGGGCTGACGCGCGGCGGCGGACCGGACACTCGCGAACAGGGAGGGCAAGCCATGAAAATCGTCATCTTCGGTGGTACGGGCCGGATCGGCGCACGCCTGGCCCGGCTGCTGCGGCTCCGCGGCCACCATGTGGTGCCGGCCTCGCCCAGCACCGGCGTCGACACCGTCGCCGGCAACGGCCTGGCCGACGCGGTCACCCGAGCCGACGTCGTCGTCGACGTCACCGACACGCCGTCGTTCACCGCCCACTCGGCGATGGACTTCTTCCTCACCTCCACCCGCAACATCCTGTCTGCGGCCGTGGCGGCGCGGGTGCGCCACCACGTGGTGCTGTCGATCGTCGGCGCCGACCGCATGCCCGCCAGCGGCTACATGCGCGCCAAGGCCGCCCAGGAGAAGATCGTCGGGTACGGCCTGGTGCCCTACACGGTCGTGCGCGCCACCCAGACCTTCGAGTTCATCGACGCCAACACCGCCACCTGCGACGATCACCGTCCACTGTGCCTGTCACCGGTGCTCATGCAACCGATGGCCGCCGAGGACGCGGCCACCGTGCTCGCCGACGTGGCCGAGGCCGAACCCTTCGGCGGCCGCGTCGACATCGCCGGGCCGGACCGGCTGCGCCAGGACGACCTCGTCCGCACGCTGCTGGCTGCGCACGACGACAACCGCGACGTCGTGACCGCCCCGGCGGCGTACTTCTACGGCGCCTCGGTCGATGACGCGACGCTCGTACCCGCCCGGCCGTGGCGCCTGGGCGTCACCGATCTCACGGGCTGGTTGGCCGCCTACGCTGCCACCCGACCACTGAAACGCCCCTAGATTGTCACAAACAGGGTCAATAAGGTAAGCCCGCAGCTCGGGGTGCGGCCGAGACGCGACACGAGCATCGCCCTAGTTCGTCAGGGCCGACACGAAAGCTGACTGAACCGCTGGTTCGGCACTGCCCCGCCCGGGGAGGCACTGCGCGCGCTGTCCGAGGTTCGCCGTCTCGTCGCCGACGACGTGCTGACCATCCCCGAAGGCCGGCCGTTCCCGCTCGAACACTTCACCGAGGCCATCACGCTCGCCGAAGCACCGGCACATGGCGCCAAGCCATTGTTCGTCTTCGAAGACGGCCATCACTAGAACGCCTGGGTATGCGAAGGCTCAGTGCTGACGACGGCCGTGGTCGGCCGGGAGGCGGGTCAGGGCGTGGGCACGGGTGGCGACGTCGTCGCGGGACACGCTTCCCTGCTCGTCCAGCACGTCTTCGAGCGCGGCGAGCCAGTGGTCGTAGTAGCTCCATGGCTGGTCCTGTTCGGCCGCGTTCTCCCATTCGCCGATGCGGGCGATGAGCGCGGCCTGGAACCGGTTCCAGGTGAAGACGCCTGCGTCGTGGAGGGTCACGGCCATGCCGAAGGCGCGGCTGTGCCAGGGTTCGGCGAACAGGAGTTCTCCGTTGGCGCGGGGCGGGGCGGCGATCCCGTCGAGGTCGAGTGGTGCGGTCACGGCGCTTCCACCTTCGCGACGCCGACCATGGTGTCGCGGGTGATCAGCGGGACGAGTTCCTGCTCCGTCAGGTGCTCGGTGCCGGCGGGCCGCTCGGGCAGGACCAGCCAGCGCACCTCGCTCGTGGAGTCACGGACGGTGATCTGAACGTCGTCGCCGAGTTCGAGGCCCATCTCGGCGAGCACGGCGCGGGGTTCTTTGACCATGCGGGCGCGGTATGCGGGATCTTTGTACCAGCTCGGCGGCAGGCCCAGTACGGGCCACGGATAGCAGGAGCACAGGGTGCACACCACGACGTTGTGGATGGCGGGGGTGTTCTCGACGACGACGATGTGTTCGCCTTGCGGGCCCCCGAAGCCGAGCTCGTTGATGGCCGCGGTGCCGTCGGTCAGGAGCCGTGCGCGATAGTCGGGGTCGGTCCAGGCCCTGGCGATGACCTTGGCGCCGTTGCGCGGGCCCACGTTGGTCTCGTAATCGGCGATGAACGCGTCCACGACCCTGGGATCGACCAGGCCCCGTTCGGTGAGCAGCTGTTCGAGCGCTGCGGTGCGCAGAGCTGCGGGCGTGCCTCGGTCTGCCCCGTCGGTCGTCATGGGCTGGTCTCCAGGTAGTCCTCGAACAGGTCCACGGTGACGGCGAATCGCTCGGCGTCCTGGCCCCACAGCTCGTGCGATGCGAAGCGTACGGAGTAGACGTGCTGTGGGTGCTCGCCCAGGAAGTGTGCGTGGGTGTCGGGGAAGACGGCGGCGGGCTGGACGACCTCGACGATGCCGGCATGTCCCCGGACGTAGCCGGGCAGGCGGGTGTGCCCGGCGGGTGAGATGTTCTTGGCGCGGACGCGCTGGCCGACCGTGAATGCGGGAGCGGCGTCGACGGTGCGCAGCGAGCCGGGTCCGGCCGGCCAGGCGGGCGCCCGCCCGCGGGGCGGGTTCGGGGGTGCGGTGACAGGTGTGTCGCGCAGGTCGCGGGCTCGGGCCTCGATCTCTCCGGGGGCGAGCACGGCGCCCTCGACGAGCATCAGTTCGGCGGCGTTGAGCCAGCGGCCGAAGTAGCCCTGCTGAAGGTAGTCGGCCGGGTCCAGACGTTCCAGCGCGTGCCGGAAGGCGTCCAGGTTCCGGCCGGACAGCCGGACGGCCAGGATCGTCAGAGCGGTGGCCCGGCCTTGCCAGGGCTCGGCGAAGACCGGTTCATCGGCTCTCGGCGGGTGCACAGGACCCCATCCTGAGGTGCCCCCCATGTCGGCGATGCCATCCACGACGCAGCCCCCGAATGGCTACATAACAGACCAGACACTCGAATCGTATGCCACGTGGGACGTCGCCGCCGCCAGGTACCGCTCAGCAGCACCGCGTACAGCGCCGGCGGGAGGCGGTCTTGCCCGCCGAGCCCTGGCGTTCAGCCCCTGATCTTGTCCACCTGAGCCAGTGCCTGCTGCCGTACGACCTCAGGCAGGGGTGCGAAGTTCACGTCGTCGGCGATGGCCTGGCCGTCATTGAGCAGGTGGGTCAGGAAGCGCTTGGCGAGGTCCGCCTTGGCCACGTCGCCGTAGCTGGTGCGGACCAACAGGTAGCTCAGGGCTGTGATCGGATAAGCGCCGACACCAGGGGCGTCGAGTACGTCGTAGGTCATGTCGCCATGGACCCGGGCCGCTGCCAGTGCCATCATCGCGGCCTCGATCGTCGGCTCGACGAACCGGCCGTCCCTGTTCTGCAACGCGACCGTGGCCAGACCGGCGTCCCTGGCGTCACGCAGGTCCAGGTAGCCGACGGACCCCGCCTGGCGCCCGATCGACGACGCGACGCCCGAGCTGCCCTCGCCCGCCAGCGTGCCGGCGGGCCAGTCGACGGTGTCACCGCTGCGCAACCGCCAGGACGGTGCCGCCCCGTCGAGGTACCTGGTGAAGTTGTCGGTCGTGCCCGATCCGTCGGCGCGGCGCACGACCGTGATGGCCAGGTCCGGCAGGGACGCCCCAGGGTTGTCGGCCGCGATGGCCGGGTCGTTCCACCGTCTGACGTCACGTTGGAAGATCTTGGCGACGGTGTCCGGCCGCAGCCGCAGTCCGTCCAACCCGGCAAGATTGTAGGCGACCGTGATCGGCGCCGCGACCGTCGGGACGCGCACGAACGTGCCCGGCATGATGCCGTCGGCGTCGGTCACGGCGCTGTCGGTGCCCGCGAAATCCGTCAGGTTCTCGGCGAATTCCTTCCTTCCGGCTGCCGAACCGATCGCCTCGTAGCTGACGGTCGCATCGGGGACGACCTGCCGGAAACCTCTGATCAACGCCTGGTAGAAGGCGTCGGGCAGGCTCGCGCCAGAGCCTTCGAACTGCTTGGAGTGGGCGTACGCGTCGGCGAGCGCGGGACTGGACACCCGACCGCAGCCCGCCAGCACCGACTGCGCCAGCAGGAACACGGCCGCCAGCAGCGCCACCACCAGTCGCGACATCACACCGCCTCACCCCGACGACAGGAAGGCAACGGCCGCTCGTCCACATCGCGAGGCCGGCTACACCGAGACCGGCTTCGCGCAGCACAACGCGCCGTCGTGGTCGCACGGGCCGAGTGCCTCCACCATCTCGACTCCATCGTCCGCGCCGCACACCGCAGGTGGCAAGAAACGTCCATCTCGGTCGTAGCTCACCCAGACCGCCTGCAAGGCGGAATACAGGGCAACACGGCCGCGGCCTGACCGCGCTGGGGCCCCGCCCTCCCTGCTGGGACGCCGGCATGGCATTGATAGAACAGCATGGTGCTATGGATTTTCGTCCCGTTGCTCCTCGCCCTGGTCGCCGTCACCGCATACGCGTGGCGGCGTGCCCGGTTCCCGGTCGTCGCGGGTCCGGTCCCGGCACCCGGCTCGCTGACGCTGTCGGAGGTGGCGGTCCTGTCACGCCCGCGTGACCGCGAGCCCGTGGACTCCGCGCTGGCGGTGCTCGATCTGCACGGGCACGTCACGCTCACCGTCCCGGACAAGACCGCGAAAGCAGTGATCACCGGCGCGTACGCACGCCACGGCGGGACGGTTCGACTGCACGGCACCGCCACCCCCACCGACCCGGCTCACGCCGCGATCCTTGCGATCATCGCCGAGCTCGGCGGCGCACGGCCGGTTCAGGTCCGCGACGTCCGCGAACGCGCGCTGACCCGGGCAGAAGTCGGGGCGGCACGCGCACGGCTGATCGACGCCGGGTTGCTCACCCGTCCGGGTGCCGCCTCGACGCTTCGGATCTGCGGTGTCCTACTGGCCCTGGCCGGCGCGGCATTGCCGCTGATGGTGCTGGCGCGGGCCTTCGCGGACGAACTGCCGGAGCCGTTGGGCGAGCTGGTTCGGTCGGTGCCGGGTCTTCCCGCGTTGTTGCTCGGGTGCGCCGCGGTGGCACTGGGATCGTTCGCGTCGGTCGCCGCGAGCGAGGACCGCACAACGGCCGGCACCCGGCTCGCCGGCGCACTCGCGGCGTTGGACGGCTCGGCAGCCGATCCGGTCGCGTTCAGCCTCGCACGGCTGGGCCTGGCTGAGCACCCCGACCAGCGACTGCGCCTCGCTGTGGGAGTCATCCCGCCACCGGCCGACTGAGCCGCCCTGCAAGCCGGCCGCTGGACACCACCTGGCCACTAGCTGGTGATCAGGCCGATCGCTGGTGATCAGACGGCGGCGACACTGACATCGGTGGACTTCACCAGTGCGGTGACCTCTGTGCCGTCGACCAGGCCGAGTTCCTCGGCCGCTTCGCGCGTGACCGCGGCGACCAGCGGCCGGCCGCTCTTCAAGGTCAGCTTCACGGTCGTCATGACCGCCCCGTGCTCCACCGCCGAGACCGTGGCGGGGAACTTGTTCCGGATGCTCAGCTGCCCCACCGGGCCGACCGCCACAGCGACTTCCGTTGCCTTGATCAGTGCGACGGCCGACCCGCCAACCACCTCGACCATGCCTGGCCGGGCTGCGGTCGTAAACCCAGTAAACAAGTAGCCGCAAGGCGGATCCTGACGGTGGCCATCGCCTTGCCGCGGGCGAGATCGACGATCTCGCCGTCGAACTGGTTGCGGATGCTCAACCGCATGACTACCCCGATCGTCACACTTCGACTGCTCAGGGTGTCAACGCCGCGGACGGCCCGACGGTGACGCGTCCGGCGATGGTGGACTACGGCTTGGGCGGACACGTGCTGCCAGCCGCCGTCAGGCGGGACAGCGGTAGTGCCCGGACACCCTCAGCGCGTGCTGCGCGGTGCGAGCACCACGACCGTGGTTTCCCTGGGCCGGCGAGCGGCGTATTCGTCCAGGTTCGCATCGATGGTGCGCCAGCGGTCCCACAGCCGCCGCCTCTCGTCACCTACCGCGGCGCGGGCGGTCACGTGGCGCAACTCCCCGTTGAGTTCCGCCGTCGCGTCCGGGTTGGCGAGCAGGTTGAGCCACCAGGCGGGTTCGGGGGCGCCCCAGCCGTTCATGGCCATCGTGACGAGGTTGGGGCCGTCTTCGTAATAGCCGACCATCACGGCGCGTTCGCGGCCGCTGCGACGCCCCGTGGTGGTCAGCCGCAGGGTGCCCCAGCCACCCGGCTTGGGGCGGGACAGCCCCATGCGTCCGCCGCTGAGGCGGTAGATGCCTCTGTGGATCCGCCACGCCGTGCGGATGACCCACCGGGGCGGAAGCATCGCCCGCGCCATGACAACTCCCGTCAGGTAGTCATGTCAAACATTATTGACATTACGAAGGTAGCCTCAGATCGCCGCCATGTCAAAGAAATCTGACATGGCGGCGATCCGGCAAGGCGCGAAAACGGTCCTGTCATGGAACTGCTCGTTCACCCGATCCCGGCCGATTCCCAGGGCTACGGCTGTCGAGCCGCTCGCTGTGTCGGCTTCCCGGCGACGCCGTCTCGAAGCGCGCCGCGGCTGTTACTGTGCGCGCGTGACAGACGGCGAGCCCGAATCCCGAGGCCGACCAGGCCTGCAAGCCGCCCTGCGCTGGCTGAGTATCGTGGCGGCCATCGCCGGTATCGTCGGCACGGTCGTCACCGTCGCACAGTGGATCGAGTCACGGCCGAACGCCGACCCTCCCGCGGCCGTGGCCCCGAGCGCCACCGGCGCCGCGGCCACCACCGGCATCGCGACCAACGACGACGCCACGATCAAAGTCGGGCTGTGTGTACGCGATGCCGGCGGCGTCGACACCCCTCAGCTGAAGGTCACGCCCTGCGGGCCCGGTGCCTTGCTGGTGCTGGCCAGGATCGAGGAGGACTTCAGCCAGGAGTCCGACGCCGTTGTCGCCTGCCAAGCCCAGGCGCCCGGGTACAGCGACTACCACTTCTCCACGGTGCCCCAGGCTGCGGGAACCCAGGTCGTGTACTGCCTCAAGGAGCAGTGACCCGCGCACCGGCCGACCCGCGGAGATCAAGTATGGTCGGTGTGTGCCCTTGTCGATGGCCGCCCGTGTGGCGCTGATCGCTCTCGGCCTGGCCTGGGTGACGGTGGAGGTGCGCCAGTCGCGCGTGGTCCGCGCCGAGGCGAGCCTCGCCGATCGAGGCAGTCGCCGAGTGGTCGTGCTCGCCATCGGTGCCGGCGTCCTCGCCGCGACCGCGGTCGCCAGGTACGTGCCGGCGGCAGCGATACCGCCGAGCGCGGCGCTCGGCTGGATCGGGTTCGGGCTGCTGGTGACAGGAATGGCGCTGCGGATCTGGAGCATCAGGACACTCGGCAGATACTTCACGTTCACCGTGCAGACCAGCGGCGATCAGGCCGTGATCGCCGCGGGGCCGTACCGCGTCATCCGGCACCCCGGCTACGCCGGACTCCTGCTGGTGAGCGCGGGCATCGGGCTGCTGCTCGCGAACTGGCTGGCCGAGATCGTGGTGATCGCCGCGGCCGCCACCGGGCTGGTCTACCGGATCACGGTCGAGGAGCGGGCGCTGCTGCGCGATCTCGGCCCGGCCTACCGCGAATACGCGGCCACCCGTGCACGGCTGATCCCGTTCCTCTGGTGACCGCCGGAACGACAAGGCTCCTCCGGTCGCCGGTGACTCCTCTGGCGTCCCGTACAAGGTTTCCCCGCGCGAGTGCTGCGGAGCGCCTGCTCGGCGAAAGGAGGCCGCCGCCCCTACCCGGCGAACCTGCCGCTCAGGCCGTGGTGCGGGCGGCTTCGAGGCCCGCGACGATGGCCTCGAGTTGCGGGCGCTTCTCCGCCGACGCGACGAAGCCGACGAACGGTCCGCCCTCGAACGACAGCATCACCGAGACCAACTGCTCGCGCTCGCTGCTGAACAGCCGCACCCGGCGGTCGATGTCCTGCCAGGTCACGCTACGAAACGACGACGACGGCACCCGGGTCTTCGACTGGCCGCCGTGCAGCTTCTCGAACCACTCTCCGTCAAGCACGAGCCGCTCGTTGGACTGACCATCCACAGACAACATCGACGCAGCGTAGCCAACGGATCAAAGCCACGCCATCAACCGGTCAGTAGGCGACCGGCCGCGGAAGGACGATGACGGCGGGCATAGGTCCTTGGTGTCTGCAGTGGGTCGACCTTGGCGATCATGGTGACACCTGCGAACCTCCATGGTCACGTATAGTCGCCGACGCGAGAACGATCTACGTTGAAGGGGAGTTGCCACGTGAACCGTCGTATGGCTGGTGCAGTGATGACCATTGCCGCCGCGGCACTGTTCGGCCTCACGGCCTGCGCCGCTGCCGACGGATCCGGAGGCAGCCCGGCCGCCACGACGGCCGCGCCGGCTGACGCGACCAAGTCCTTCGCCGCCGCGACCGCCGCTCTGACCACCAAGCCCGTCGCCTTCACCATGTCGTTGCCCGGCCAGTTCTCCGCCACCGGTCGGATGGACCCCGAGAATCGGAGGGCCGAGGTCGAGGGCGTCATGACCATGGGCGGCAAGAACTCCGACATCCACCTCATCGCCATCGGCGACGACGTCTGGCTGAAGATGAGTGGGATGAAGAAGCTGTCGAACGGGAAATGGATGCACACGACTGCGGATCGGGTCAAAGGCAGCACGTTCGACATCGCCAACCCCACGAACCCCGGCGGGATCATGAACCTGATCAACGCGGTGGTCCAGGTGGAGCCCAGCGGCGCGACCGGCTTCCGGGGACATCTCGACATGACGAAGTCGCCGACCGCCAACCCGAACCTGTCCGGCGCCCTCGCCGAGAAGCTCAGCGCCGTGCCGTTCACGGCGACCACCGACACCGACGGCAACCTTGCCGGCATCCGCATCGACATGAGCGCGTTCGCGCCCGGTGTGACCATGAGCGCGACCTACCAGTACGGCCGGCCCGTCGACGTGACCGCGCCGCCCGCGAGCGACGTCATGCCGATGCCCGCCGAACTGCTGGCGGGCTCCTGACCCACTCCTCGACGTCGGTGCACGCAACGGCGAAGCGGCTGTGGCGCGGGCTGCGATGGCACCGTAGACCGCCCGGCGGGCATGACGTGAGCGGGCAATCAGGACGAACCAGATTCAAAAGGCAAGCAGGATCCGCACATCAACCAGGTGATCATGTTCGGCTGGGTCAGCCTCGCGCCACGTATCCCAGCCGTCACCGCGTTCGGTGCGCTCGACCACCCGTGAGCAGTCCAGGCACTGCCGAAACTCGCGAGTGAGGATCGTCCCGTCCTCGCGACGGCTGCTCGATCCGAC
Organism: Catellatospora sp. NPDC049133; assembly: GCF_040648455.1. NCBI lineage: Bacteria > Bacillati > Actinomycetota > Actinomycetes > Micromonosporales > Micromonosporaceae > Catellatospora > Catellatospora sp. NPDC049133. The sequence continues at coordinate 104,389 of NZ_JBEZDT010000017.1, read as the reverse complement.
CGACTGCGCCGACAGCGCACTGCCGCACAGGGGGCATCGTTCGTGGGGGTCAGGCTGCGGTGCCGCCTTGGCCGGTTTCGGCTCAGACGCCCATCGTCCAGGCGGCAGCAGCGCCGAAAGGCGGGGCAGTCGCTCGGGAACACGCTCGGCGTCGTCGGCATCGGGTTCCGAGTCCCGCCGCCGAACGTCGCCAGACACGACCGCCTCTTCGCGGGCATCGAGGGCTTCCCAGAAGGCGTCCTCGTCGCCGCCGCTGATCCGGGCATACGCCGACGACGCCGCGAAGAGCAGGTCTTCGCTGGCGAGCGACATCCGCTCAGCACGACCCGCTGCGATGTCGATGACGACAGGATGCCCGGCCAGGCAGTCGGGGTCGGCGATGATCTGCTCTACGGTCCGACGCCCCAACCCGACAAGACCAGCCCGGAACGAGGAGAAGAAGTCGTCGGAGATGTAGCCGGTGATGAGTTGGCACGCGACGGCCACCTCCCAGGTGTCCAGCCGCGCGGTCACATCGTCGAGGACCTCGTCGAAGTCGAGGATCTCATCGCGCGACATCGCCGTCAGCCGCACGATCAGCGCTTCGGCAACCGCGTCGGTGTCGAACGGACCTGTCGCGGCACCCGCGTCGTCACGGGCCTGATCCACGATCCCCCAGAACTCATTGATCTCCACCGCGACAGTATGCCAACCTCTCCAGCTGCTCGTGGTCCACGCGTGGCTGGTGCGGGCACCCCGCCGTTCAGCGGGCAAAATCGCGACGGGCACCGAGCCGATGCGCGATGGTTGTCAGGTGGAGATGCACTTCAGCAGAGGTCCCCGAGCCGGACGTGGCGACCATACGCCGCACCTGCGGAAGGCTCTCGACGGTTCAGTCACCAGCTTCGCACTTCGGCAAGGGTAGGTCGGTTCTCGTGGAGGTCGACTGGGGCGGCTACACGCCGCTCGCTCTGACGCATGGCGAAGTCGCCTACGGTGACCTGACCAGGTCACAGGCGATGGGCGCGTGTAGGCCGACGCGTACCGCGTGTTGTCCGGCGACGGAGACATGCCGGATTTCCTGGTACGGATGCCGGCAACGGAACTCGCGAAGGTTTGGCAGGCAGACTCGCCCCCGGCGGCAACGGCACAGAACACATGCTGCACGTCAATAAATCGAACGTACTCGCTGTCAAATACCGTCGGCTGCCAGTTCTCCCGAACGCGCCGATGTCCCGCTGAGCTCGAACGAGGGTCGTGCCCAGCGGGATTCTTCCGGTCCGGGTGCGGTCAGCAGAACGGCAGCGGGAACAGGTGTACGCAGGCGCGCTGGATGTCGGCGGTCAGCGCGGGCGCACCGTCCACGGGTGCGGGGTCTTCGGGTGTCGGCTGGATCCCGCCGGCGGCGATCGCGTCCAGTGCGGCCATCCCGGCTTCGTCGATGGTGCCGAAGACGGTGTAGTTGGGCCGCAGGATCGAGTCGGCGTAGACCAGGAAGAACTGGCTGCCGTTGGTGTCGGGTCCGGCGTTGGCCATCGCCAGGGTGCCGCGCGGGTAGTAGACGCGGTCGGGCCGGTCGGGCACGGGCGGCAGGTCGGTGGGCAGTTCGTCCTTGTACTGGTAGCCGGGGCCACCGTTGCCGGTGCCGGACGGGTCTCCGCACTGCAGCACCTTGAGCGTCGGGTACGCCGTCAGCCGGTGGCAGTTGGTGCCGTTGTAGAAACGGTGCAGGATCAGATGCTCGAAGCTCTGCACGGTGCAGGGCGCCTTGGCGGCGTCCAGCGTGATCATGATCTTGCCGTGGCTGGTCTTGAGCACGACGTGGGTGTTCCAGGTCTGCTGGTGTCGCGGATCGAAGGGCAGCCCGACCGGCCGGGCCGGCGGATCGTCGGGTGTCTCGGCGTACTGGCAGGGGCCTTTGGTGGTCCGGGGCGCCGGGTCGGCCATGGCAGGGGTGGCGGTGGCCGTGGCGGCGAGCAGGCCGGCGACGAGTCCGGTGATGGTGAACCGGATCAAATGGGTTCGCATATTGAAAGATATACATTAGATCATTCGGTTCAGCAGTTCGGGAGCACCACGCCGCACACGTCCCGAATCGGAACCGAATGGCATGGAACCGATTCGGGTTCTCGTGCGCCAGGCAGGATGTGCAGGTGGATGAGGTACGACAGCGTGCCCCCGGCGATGTGTACGCCCACGAATACCCAGGGCTGGTACGCCCGGATCCCGCCCCTGCCGCACGACTTCGGCCACGCCGGCGGCTGACCCGCACGGAATGCCGCAACGGGGCTGAAACATCCCGAAAGCTATGTTCATGCCACAGGGAGTCGGCTTCATCGCGCTGAACCGCGCCCGCGGCAGCGGCCTGACCTCAGGATTATGGTGATGGCGTAGAGCAGCTTCGCGCTGTTCTACGCGGCGGCATTCCACGACCCAGTCGGTACCCGACTGCCACGCTCGTCAACGTCCTGCGCCGAAGGGTGGACGCCCATGTCGAGCACGCCTTCGGCCTCGGCCGGACGGGAGAGGCGCCGATTCGCGTGGACCGTGATCCTGGGGATCATCGCGTTCACGGCGACTGCGGGACTGCTGGTCGAGCTTGGCCCACGTCCACGTCCGGCGATGTATGGGGCGCTGTGCGTGCTGTACATGGCGAACGCCCTGGGCTCGCTTCAACAGGCCCGGCGCAGCACGCCCACGGATCCCCGCACCCGCGCCTTCTGGCGTTGGGCGGCGATCGGCGGCACGTTCCTGACGGCCGGGTCGATCGTGCAGATACTGCCCGGGCTGGGCGCCTGGCCCGACGCGCCGACGCCGATGCTGATCACCAAGGCGCTGGCGACAGCGGGCTTCGCGGCTGTGACATGGCCCATGCTGGCCTGGCCCCTGAACGTGGCCGGACGCCAGCGGCTCCGTATCGGCCTGGACGCGGCCACCGTGATGTGCAGCGTTGCCGTGTTCACCTGGGCACTCGCCCACAGCACCGGAGCACGGCCGGTCGACGAGGTCGACCTGCTGTTGACGCTGCTGGCCAGCGGCGTGCTGGTGGCTTCGGCATTCGCGATGGTGCGGCTGATCCTCAGCGGGTCGGCTCCGTTCACCCCCGCGACCGCCGCCACCGGCACGTCGGCGCTGCTCCTGCTGTCCATCGGCATCGCCACCGATGGGCTGACCGGCCCCCAGCCCGACACGCGGCTGTTGTTCACCTTGAAACTGGTCTCGGGGGCGCTGCTCGCGATCACGCCTCAGGTCGAGCAGCTCACGCACACTGTCGGCCGCCCGCTGACGCCGCCACGGCGGATCAGCGCCACGCTGCCGTACCTCGCCGTGGCGGCCGCCCAGGTGCTGCTGATCGTGCAGCTCTGGCGGGATGGACTGACCCGCGCGACCTGGGGTGTCATCGCTGGGATGGCGCTGATCACCGCGCTGGTCACGGTGCGGCAGAAGATCACCACGACGGACAACGAGCGCCTGATCGACCAGCTCGACACGACCATGACCACGCTCAGCGCGCAGGAACGGCGCTTCCGCGCACTGGTGCAGAACACCTCCGACGTGACGCTGGTCGTCGACCGCGCGGGCGACATCGCCTACGCCAGCCCGTCGGCCTGTACCGTGCTGGGCATCTCGCCGCAGGAAGCGCAAGGCAGACCCGCGCGCGACGTGCTGACGGCCCGCCATCCCGACGGCACCCGGGAGTGGCTGACCCCCCTCTACGGCCGGTCCGCCCAGCGCGACGACCTTCAGGTGCGGCTGCACGACGGCACCCGGGAGTGGCTGACCCCCCTCTACGGCCGGTCCGCCCAGCGCGACGACCTTCAGGTGCGGCTGCACGACGGCACCCTCAAGCACCTTGAACTGATCTCCACGAACATGCTGGAAGACCCGTCGGTCGGCGGGATCGTGATCAACCTGCGGGATGTCTCCGAAGCCAAGGACCTTCAGCGACGGCTGCGCCACCAGGCGACCCATGACAGCCTCACCGGCCTGGCCAACCGCGCACTGCTCAACGAACAGCTCGGCGACGACGACCAGGCCCAGGGCAGCAACGCCGTGCTGCTGCTCGACCTCGACGGCTTCAAGGAGGTCAACGACCGGTTCGGCCATCACGTCGGTGACCGGCTGCTGATGGCCGTCGCGCAGCGGCTGCGGCAGCTGGTGCGCCACGACAACCTGGTCGCGCGGCTCGGCGGCGACGAGTTCGTCGTCCTGCTGCGCGACAGCACGGCCGACACCGCCGTGCGCACGGCCACCCGGCTGCTCGAAGGGGTGGGCCGCACGGCCTGCCGCGACGGCGACAGCACCGTGCAGGCGCAGACCAGCATCGGCGTCGCCGTCGGCACCGACACCGCGTTCGACACCCTGCTGCGGCAGGCGGACGAGGCGATGTACCAGGCAAAGCGCAACGGTTCCGGAGTGTCCCTGTACACGGGTGCCGACGGCTCGACCCCGCCCACCTGACCACTGCGCCCGGGGCGCTCCCGGCTGGTCAGCCGCCGACGTGGATGCCGGGCCGCCGGGCCGGATCGCGTTCGCTCTGCCGCAGGATCTCACGTACCACCGGCGGGGTGTCGCCGCGGCCGAGCAGCAGATACCGGAACAGGTGAGTAAGCGGCGAGCCCTCGGACCACTCGAAGTAGCAGTGCGGGCGTACGCCGGTGGTGTCACGCAGGGTGAGCAGGATCGCGGCGATGGCGTTGGGAGCGGCCGGCGCGGCCGCGCGCAGCACACGATGGTTGCCGACCTGCACACCGGTCACGTGCAGCACATTGGTGAACTGCGACGGGTCGACGACGTCGATCTCCAGGAACATGACGTCGGCCCCGCCCGGCACCGGATTCATGCCGCGCTGCTCGGCCTCCTTGGCCGCGTACTCGCCGACGTCGCCGGACTGGCGGCGGTTGGCGATGAGGTTGATGGCGCCGTCGTAGTCCAGGGTCTCGGTGACGAACTGCCGGGCGCGGGTGTCGAACTCGATGTGCTCGACGCGCAGCTCGGTGGTGCGGGTGATGCGCGAGATCAGGGAGATCACCACCATCGCGGCGATGAACATGGCCGAGATGGCGATGCCGTCGGGCTTCTCGTGGATGTTCTCACCGAGGGCGTACAGCAGGATCAGGGTGAGCACGGCGAAGCCGGTCGTGGCCTTGCGGCGGCGGTGCCGCCAGGCGGAGATCGTGACGGCGATGCTGCCGGAGACCATCATCGCCAGGATGCCGGTGGCGTACGCCCCGGCCTGCGCCTCGACGTCGGCCCTGAAGGCGATGGTCACGCCGATGCAGACGGCCGTGTAGACCAGCACCACCGGCCGCACGGCGCGACCCCATTCGGGGGCCATGCCGTACGAGGGCAGGTAGCGGGGCACGATGTTGATCAGACCGGCCATCGCCGACGCGCCGGCGAACCACAGGATCAGGATGGTGCTGATGTCGTAGACCGTGCCGAAGCCTTCGCCCAGGTGCTCGTGCGCGAGGTAGGCCAGGGCCCGGCCGTTGGCGGCCCCGCCTTCGGCGAACTGCTCGGCGGGGATGAGCACGGTGGTGACGAAACTGGTGGCCAGCAGGTACACCGACATGATCAGCGCGGCGGCGGTGAGCAGCTTGCGGGTGTTGCCGATCCGGGACACCAGCCTTGCCCGCGCGTCACCGCCGTCAGCCCTGACCAGCGGCATCATGCTCACGCCGGTCTCGAAGCCGGACAGGCCCAGCACCAGCAGCGGGAACGCCAGGATCGCCGGGCCCATCACGCCGCCGAACCCGCCTCCCCCACTGGTCAGCGCACCGGTCCAGCCCGACCACGCGCCCGGTGTGGTGAACACCTCGACGAGCCCGGCCACGACGATGATCGCGTTGAGGCCGAGGAAGACCGCGACCAGCGGGATGGCGACGCCGACGGCTTCGCTGAAGCCCAGCAGGAACACCCCGCCGAGGATGAGCAGCAGGACCACCGTGATGGTCACCGCGTGGCCTTCCAGGAAGTGCGGGGCGAGTGGGTTCTCCAGCAGGTGCACCGAGGCGTCGGCGGCCGACAGGGTGATCGTGATGATCCACGAGGTGGCCACGAAGCCGAGCAGCACCAGCACGAAGACCTTGCCCCGCCAGAACGGCAGCAGGTCCTCCAGCATCGCCACCGAGCCCTGCCCGTGCGGGCTCTCCTTGGCCACCCGCCGGTACATCGGCAGCATGCCCAGCAGCGTCAACGCCACGATCAGCAGCGTCGCCAGCGGCGACAGCGCCCCGGCGGCGGTCGCCGCGATCGCGGGCAGGTACGCCAGGGTGGAGAAGTAGTCGACGCCGGTCAGGCACATGACCTTCCACCACGACTGCGGCTTGGCGTGGCTCTCGTCGGCCTCCGGCCCGACCGGCTGCACGCGGTGCTGCAGCAGCCAGCCGGTGAACCGGCCGTGCGGCTTCGGGGCGGGCCCCGGCGCTCCGACGGTCGCCGGGATGGCGTATTCGATCACCTGTTGCTGTGCCGGGTTGCCCATGACCTTCCGATGCCCTCGCCGAATCCTGTGTCGAGCCTCGGCAACGATAGGGCCTTTCCCGACCCCCTGAGCGTCAAAATTTCGTCAAGACCTGCCGCAACGGCCGCGGCCCCGCCCCGGCGGCTGACGCGGGGCGGGGTCCGGTGGGCGGTGCCCGTGGTCGGTCAGGCGGCGTCGCGGGCCAGGACGTCGTCGAGGGTCTCCCGGCGTACCAGCTCGTGTGCCTGCCCGTCGTGGACGGCGAGCAGCGGCGGTCGGCCGACCAGGTCGTAGTTGGAGGCCAGCGGGAAGTGGTACGCCCCGCAGCCCGGCACGGCCAGCAGGTCGCCGGGGCGCAGGTCGCCGGGCAGCGGCTCGTCGCGTACGAGCAGGTCGCCGGGTTCGTCGTGGCGGCCGACGACGGTGGTCGGGCACAGCGGCGCCTGGCTGGCACGGCCGGTCAGCACGGCGGTGTAGCGGGCTCCGTACAGGGCCGGGCGGGGGTTGTCGGACAGGCCGCCGTCGACGGCGACGATCTGGTGGCCGTCCTCGTGCCGCACGGCGGTGACCCGGTACAGGGCCACACCGGCGCGGGCGACGATGGCCCGGCCGGGGGTCACCGACAGGCGCGGTTTGGCGATGGCGCGGCGGTCGCATTCCAGTGCCAGCCGCCGGCGCATCCGGGCGGCGAACGGGTCGACGGGCAGCGTCGGGTCGTGCTCGGTGTGGGCGACGGCGAACCCGCCGCCGATGTTCAGCTCCTCGATCCGCACACCGTGGGCGCGGCCCAGCTCGGCAGCCGTGGCGACCAGTTGGGCGACGGCGTGTTCGTAGCCGCCGAACTGGGCCAGCTGCGAGCCGAGGTAGACGTCGAGGCCGACCAGGTCCAGCAGCGGCTCGTCGGTGATGGCTGCGACGAGTTCGGCCAGTTCGCCGCTGGCGACCGGTGCGCCGAAGCGCTCCTGCGCCGCCCAGGGGGCCCGGCCGAAGCCGAGCTGGGCGGGCAGCACCCGCAGGATCACCTGCTGGCGGCGCGGGCGGCGGGTGCGGGTGAGCCGCTGCACGTCGGCCAGCGATTCGACCACGACTCTGCCGTCGCCGCCGGTCTCGACCTGCCCGTGGGCGATGATGCGGTCGGGGGCGATGCCGAGGGTCCGGGCGAGGTTCCACTGCCCCTGGGAGTACACGGCCAGGCCGAGTCCTGCTTCGGCGACCCAGCGCAGCAGGCCACGGCACATGAGCGCCTTGGCGGCGTAGTAGACCTGGGCGGGGCCGAACGCGGCGGCGTAGGCGGCGCAGCGTTCGCGTACGTCGGCTTCGTCAAGGATGTAGGCGGGGGTGCCGTACTCCTCCTCGATGAGGGTGAGGGGCACGCCGCCGATGGCCAGGCCGCCGCGGCCGAGGGTGGTGGTCAGCGGCCACAGGCCGCGGTCGAGCTGCCGGGGCGGCAGCGACGAGCGCAGGGACGGGATCACGTCGGCGAGGGTCATCGCCACTCACCTCGCCGAAGCGATGAAGCGGGCTCCGCCGGAGCCGAGGGTGCGGTTGTCACGTCTCCCATGACAGCCGCCGCGGCACCCGCCTGCCAAGGATCTTGACGGGATGCGTACGCCGCGCGGCCGATTCTTGACGCGGATCCGGCTGCGGCCCGCCGCCGGCGGCTCACGCGGGCAGTTCCTCGGCGGGCACGAACCGGTAGCCCATGCCCGGTTCGGTCAGCAGCTGGCGGGGGTGGGCGGGGTCGGCTTCGAGTTTGCGGCGCAGCTGGGCCATGTACTGGCGCAGGTAGTTGGTCTCGGTGGCGTACTGCGGCCCCCAGATGTCGTGCAACAGCTGCCGCTGGCTGACGAGTTTGCCGGGGTTGCGGACCAGCGCGGCCAACAGCTGCCACTCGGTCGGGGTGAGCCGGATGTCGCCGCCGCGGATCTGGTGGTCGGCGACGTCGAGTTCGAACCTGCCGACGCGCACGAACCGCCGCGACTCCGGCGCGGCGCCGTGGCGGCGGGTCGCGGCGCGGATGCGGGCCAGCAGCTCGTCGACGCCGAAGGGTTTGGTGACGTAGTCGTCGGCTCCGGCGTCGAGGGCTTCGACCTTGTCGTCGCTGCCGGTGCGGCCGGACAGCACGATGATCGGCGTCGCCGACCAGCCGCGTAGGCCCCGGATGACCTCGACGCCGTCCATGTCGGGCAGGCCGAGATCGAGCACGACCACGTCGGGCAGGTACGAGCCCGCGGCCCGCAGCGCTGTGGCCCCGTCGCCGGCGAGCTCGACGTCGTAGCCGCGGGCTTTGAGGTTGATGCGTAGCGCGCGCAGGATCTGCGGTTCGTCGTCGACGATGAGGACCTTCGTCATCGGGTGGCCTGTTCTGGTTCGTGGGCGGTGGTGGCGGGCGTCGGGTCGGCGGTGGGCAGGGACAGCACCATGGTCAGCCCGCCGCCGGGGGTCACCTCGGGGATCAGTGTGCCGTCCATGGCTTCGCTGAGGCCGCGGGCCAGGGCCAGGCCGAGGCCGACCCCGGTGTCGTTGCTGCGGTCGCCCAGGCGCTGGAACGGCAGGAACACCCGTTCCCAGTCGGCTTCGGGTATGCCGGGGCCGTGGTCGACGATGCGCAGCTCGACCCGGCCGCCGTGGGCGCTGGCCTTGACCAGCGGCGGATGGCCGGACGGGCTGTGGCGCAGCGCGTTGCCGATGACGTTGACCAGGACCCGTTCCAGCAGGCCGGGGTCGGCGGTGACGGCGGGCAGGTCGGCGGGGATGCGCATCCGCACGCCGCGGCCCGCGTCGCCGAACTCGTCGAGAGCGTGCGGGACCACGTCCTCGACGCCCATGGGGCGCGGTGACACGCCGAGCACCCCGGCCTGCAGGCGGCTCATGTCGAGCAGGTTCTCGACCAAGCGGTGGAGCCGGTCGAGGGATTCGGCGGCGGTGGCCAGCAACTCGGCGCGGTCCTGCTCGTCGAAGTCGACCTGGCCGCCGGCGAGGCTGTCGACGGCGGCTTTGGCCGAGGCGAGGGGGGTGCGCAGGTCGTGGCTGACCGCGGCCAGCAGCGCGGTGCGCATCCGGTCGGCCTCGGCCAGGGGCACGGCCGCGGCGGCCTGCTCGGCGAGGCGTTCGTGTTGCAGCGCGAGTGCGGCCTGGGAGGCGAAGGCCTCCAGGATGCGCCGGTCGGCGGCGGCCAGCGCCTTGCCGCGCAGCACGAGGGTGAGGTCGTCGCTGACGGGCACGTCGGTGTCGGCCTCGCCGGGCGCGAACGACGGCTTGCCTCCGACGGTGGCCACGACGCGCCAGGCGGCGGGATCGTGGCGGCGTTCGGGACCGCGGCCGACGCCTTCGCGGGCTTCCAGCAGCGTGACCGACGCGAGGCCGAAGGTCTCCTGCAGGCGCTGCAGCAGCGCGGTCAGCGGCCGGTCGCCGCGCAGGACGCTGCCGGCGACGGTGGCCAGGGTCTGGGCTTCGGCTCCGGCCTGGGCGGCTTCGCGGCTGCGGCGGGCCGCGGCGTCCACGGTCGCGCTCACCGCGATCGCGACGACCAGGAACACGCCCAGGGCCAGCAGGTTCTCCCGGTCGGTGATGGTCCACTGCCTTATCGGCGGGGTGAAGAAGTAGTTGAGCAGCGCGGAGGCGCCCAGTGCGGCGACGATCGCCGGCCACATGCCGCCGACCAGTGCGATGGCGACGACAGCGGCCAGGTACAGCAGGATGTCGGTGCCCAGGTTCAGGTCCTCGAACTGGTACAGCGCCACGGTCAGCAGTGGAAGGCCGAGCAGCGTCAGCGCGTATCCGGCCAGGCGGCGGCTGACCGACAGGGCGCTGCCCTCCCCGCCGACGGTGCGCCCGCGGCCGGCTTCGGCGTGGGTGACCAGGTGCACGTCGATGGACCCGGACTCGGCGGTGGTGGTGACACCGACGCCGCGGGACAGGATCTGCGCGAAGCGCCCGCGGCGGCTGGCGCCGAGCACGAGCTGGGTGGCGTTGACGCCGCGGGCGAAGTCCAGCAGCGCCCGGGGCACGTCGCCGCCGACGACCTGGTGGTAGGTGCCGCCCATGCTCTCGACGAGGATGCGCTGCTTGGCCAGCAGCGCCGGGTCGGCTCCGGCCAGGCCGTCGCTGCGGGCGACGTGCACGGCGAGCAGGTCGGCGCCGCGGGCCCGGTCGGCGATGCGGGCCGCGCGGCGGATCATCGTCTCGCCTTCGGGGCCGCCGGTCAGCGCGACGACGACACGTTCGCGCGCCTCCCACGTCGTGTCGATCCGGTGTTCGGTCCGGTACCGGTCGAGCTGCTCGTCGACCTTGTCGGCCAGCCACAGCAGCGCCAGCTCGCGCAGCGCGGTGAGGTTGCCGACGCGGAAGTAGTTGCCCAGCGCGGCGTCGATCTTCTCGGGCCGGTAGACGTTGCCGTGGGCCATGCGCCGGCGCAGCGCCTCGGGGGTCATGTCGATGAGCTCGACCTGCTCGGCGCGGCGGACGACCTCGTCGGGCACGGTCTCGCGCTGCGGCACCCCGGTGATGGTCTGCACGACGTCGTTGAGCGACTCCAGGTGCTGGATGTTGAGGGTGGACAGCACGTGGATGCCGGCGTCGAGCAGTTCGTTGATGTCCTGCCAGCGCTTGGCGTTGCGGCAGCCGGGCACGTTGGTGTGGGCGAGCTCGTCGACGAGCACGACCTCGGGGCGGCGGGCGAGGATCGCGTCGACGTCCATCTCGGTGAACGTCGCGCCGCGGTAGCCGATCGTGCGCCGGGGCACGAGTTCGAGTTCGCCGAGCATGTGCAGGGTGTGTTTGCGCCCGTGCGTCTCGACGAAGCCGACGACGACGTCGGTGCCGCGCTCGCGGCGGCGGTGCGCCTCTTCGAGGGCGGCGTAGGTCTTGCCGACGCCGGGGGCGGCGCCGAGGTAGATGCGCAGCTGGCCTCGCGTCATCTGCGGTCCTCTCTGCGGGTGCGGCCGGGCGGCCGGGTGACCTTGGGGGGTCACCCGGCCGCCCGGGACCGTCGGGGTTCGCGGTTACCCGCGGTCCAGGGCCAGGTTGAGTTCCAGGACATTGACGCCGGGTTCGCCGATGAACCCGAGGACCCGTCCGGTGGTGTGCTCGTCGATCAGGGCGTCGACCTTCTCGACGGGCAGGCCGCGGGCGGCGGCGACGCGCTTGGCCTGCAGCTTGGCGTACTCGACGCTGATGTGCGGGTCGAGGCTGCTGCCACTGGCGGTGACCGCGTCGGCCGGGACCGGCGAGGCCTGCGGCGCGTCGCCCCGCACCGGGACGAGCACGCCCTTGCTGTAGTCCTCGCCGAACTTGGCGCACTCCACATTCACGCCCTGGTAGGTGGCGATGAACGGGGTGGCGGGGCAGGCCTGGTTGACGCTGACGGCGCGGGTGACCTTGCCGGACAGGCCGCCGGTGTAGAAGACGCGCAGGACCGCGCCGACGCCGTCGGACGTGCAGTAGGGCCGGGCGCCGCTGACGCCTTCCAGCTCGCCCACGGCTTTGCTACGGGCGCAGACCTGGGTGAGCAGGGCCTGCTTGCTGCCGTCGCCCTCTTCGGAGTTCGGGTCGAGGGCCGGGTCGCCGAGGGTGTCCTCGATGCTCTCCGGGCCGAGGTTGGACGCGGCGGTGGCGTCGGGGTCGTATCCGGACGCCGACGGGCGGCTCTGGAAGTACTTGGCCACCGGGTTGCCGTCGGCGTCGGTGAACGACTGGCCGATCAGCGAACTGCCGACGGGCTTGCCGTTCACCTCGACCACGGAGCCGTTCGCGTGCCCGCGCAGCCCGGGGAGCTGGGCGACGCCGGTGACGACCAGCGGGTAGGCCAGCCCGAGCACGACGGTGAACAGCAGCACGGCCCGCAGTGCGGCCAGGTGCTGGGAGATCCAACCGGGTATACGCATGTCAGCCGATCCCTGGGATGAGCGAGATGATCATGTCGATGATCTTGATTCCGATGAAGGGTGCGACGATGCCGCCGAGGCCGTAGACCCACAGGTTGCGGGTCAGCAGCTTGCTCGCGCTGGACGGCGTGTAGCGCACGCCGCGCAGCGACAGCGGGATCAGCGCGATGATGATCAGCGCGTTGAAGATGACCGCGGACAGGATGGCGGACTCGGGACTGGACAGCCGCATGATGTTGAGCGCGTCCAGGCTCGGGTACACCACCGCGAACATCGCCGGGATGATCGCGAAGTACTTCGCGATGTCGTTGGCGATCGAGAACGTGGTCAGCGCACCCCGGGTGATCAGCAACTGCTTGCCGATCTCGACGATCTCGATCAGCTTGGTCGGGTCGCTGTCGAGGTCGACCATGTTGCCGGCCTCCTTCGCGGCCGACGTGCCGGTGTTCATCGCCACGCCGACGTCGGCCTGGGCGAGGGCCGGGGCGTCGTTGGTGCCGTCGCCGGTCATCGCGACCAGGCGGCCGCCCTCCTGCTCCTTGCGGATCAGGGCGAGCTTGTCCTCCGGCGTCGCCTCGGCCAGGAAGTCGTCCACCCCGGCCTCGTCGGCGATCGCCTTGGCGGTCAGCGGGTTGTCACCCGTGATCATCACGGTGCGGATGCCCATGCGGCGCATCTCGTCGAACCGCTCGCGCATCCCGGACTTGACGACGTCCTTGAGGTGGATCACGCCCAGCGCGCGGGCAGGCTGCCCGGCGACCAGTTCGGCGACCACCAGCGGCGTGCCGCCCTGGCCGGAGATGGCGTCCACGGCCGGGCCGACGTCGTCGGAGGGGTGGCCGCCGTTGTCGCGTACCCACTTCATCACCGCCGACGACGCACCCTTGCGCACCTGCCGGGTCTGCCCGTCCTCGGCCAGGTCGACACCGGACATGCGGGTCTGCGCGGTGAACGGGATGAACGTGGCGTGCGGCATCAGGCCCTCTTCCCGGGCCCGCAGACCGTACTGCTCCTTGGCCAGCACCACGATCGAACGGCCCTCCGGCGTCTCGTCGGCCAGGCTCGACAGCTGCGCCGCGTCGGCCAGCGCCTGCTCGGACACCCCCGCGGCGGGCAGGAACTGCCACGCCTGGCGGTTGCCCAGGGTGATCGTGCCGGTCTTGTCCAGCAGCAGCGTGCTGACGTCGCCGGCCGCCTCCACGGCCCGGCCGCTCATGGCCAGCACATTGCGCTGCACCAGGCGGTCCATGCCGGCGATGCCGATCGCCGACAGCAGCGCCCCGATCGTCGTCGGGATGAGGCAGACCAGCAGCGAGACGAGCACGATGCCGCTGATGCCGTCCGGGCCGAACGAGGCCGTGTCCGGGGCGGCGCCCTGCCAGGCCTTGGCGTAGATCGCCATCGGCTGCAGGGTGACCACCGCCAGCAGGAAGATGATCGTCAACGCCGCCAGCAGGATGTTGAGCGCGATCTCGTTCGGGGTCTTCTGCCGGTTCGCCCCCTCGACCAGGGCGATCATCCGGTCGATGAAGCTCTCCCCCGGCTTCTGGGTGATACGCACGACGATCCGGTCGGACAGCACCTTGGTGCCGCCGGTGACCGCACTGCGGTCCCCGCCGGACTCCCGGATGACCGGGGCCGACTCGCCGGTGATCGCCGACTCGTCGACGCTGGCGATGCCCTCGACGACGTCGCCGTCACCGGGGATCACCTGGCCGGCCTCGACGACCACGACGTCGCCCTGGGCCAGCGCCGACGCCGCCACCGACTCCTCGCGGTACTGCGTCGCCGCCGCACCCTCCGACCAGCTGATCAGGCGGCGGGCCATGGTGTCCTTCTTGGCGTTGCGCAGCGTCGCCGCCTGGGCCTTGCCCCGGCCTTCGGCGACCGCTTCGGCCAGGTTGGCGAAGACGACCGTGAGCCAGAGCCAGATCGTGATCGCCCAGGAGAACCCCGACGGCTTCGTGATCGCCAGTAGGGTGGTGAACACCGCGCCGACCTCGACGATCAGCATGACCGGGTTTCGCCACAGCGTCGCCGGGTTCAGCTTGCGCAGCGCGTCGGGCAGCGACTTCCACAGCTGCCTGGGGTCCAGCAGCCCGCCGCCGACCTTGCGCGACTGCTGCCGCGGGTTCGGGGTCGCCACCGATGTGACAGTCATTTCTTTTCCTTGTCTTGTCTTCTCGTGGCCGCTCACAGGCCCTCGGCCAGCGGGCCGAGCGCGAGCGCGGGCAGGAAGGTGAGGGCCACCAGGATCACCACGACGCCGACGACCATGCCGATGAACAGCGGCTTGTGGGTCGGCAGCGTCCCGGCCGAGGCGGGCACGGGGCTCTGCTTGGCCAGCGAGCCGGCCAGGCCGAGCACGAAGATGATCGGCAGGAACCGTCCGAGCAGCATGGCCAGCCCGGTGGCGGTGTCCCACCAGGGGGTGTTGACAGTGATGCCGGCGAACGCGGAGCCGTTGTTGTTGGCCGCCGAGGTGAACGCGTACACGACCTCGGAGAAGCCGTGCGGGCCCACGTTGAGCTGGGTCTGCCAGTTGCCGGTCGCCATCGCCGCGGCCACGCCGATCAGCACCAGCGTGGGTGTGATCAGGAAGTACAGCGACGCGAACTTGATCTCGCGGGCGCCGATCTTCTTGCCCACGTACTCGGGCGTGCGGCCGACCATCAGGCCCGCGACGAACACCGTGATCACGGCGAGGATCAGCATGCCGTACAGGCCCGAGCCGACGCCGCCGGGCGCGACCTCGCCGAGCATCATGTTGACGATCGGCATCATGCCGCCCAGCGCGGTGTACGAGTCGTGGAACGAGTTCACCGCACCCGTCGACGTCAGCGTCGTCGCCGCGGCGAACGTCGCCGAGTCCGACAGGCCGAACCGGACGTCCTTGCCCTCCATCGCCGCGCCGACCGCCTGCGGCACCGTGCCCGCGCCGTTCAGCTCGAAGACGTTGGTCAGGGCGACGCTCGCGACCGCGATGACCGCCATGACGGCCAGGATCGCGTAGCCCTGCCGGTTGTCGCCGACCATGCGGCCGAACACCCGCGGCAGCGCGAACGGGATGCAGAGCAGCAGGAAGATCTCCAGCCAGTTCGTCCACGTCGTCGGGTTCTCGAACGGGTGCGCCGAGTTGACGTTGTAGAAGCCGCCGCCGTTGGTGCCCAGCTCCTTGATGACCTCCTGGCTGGCCACCGGCCCGCCGGTCAGGTGCTGATCCGCGCCGGTCAGCGTGGTGGCCATCGTGCCGTCGCCGAGGCTCTGCACCACGCCGCCGATGATCAGCAGCACCGCGCCGACGACCGCGATCGGCAGCAGGATGCGCAGCGTGATCCGGGTCAGGTCGACCCAGAAGTTGCCCAGCCGATCGGACTTGCGCCGGGCGAACCCGCGCACCAGCGCCACCGCCACCGCGATGCCGACGGCCGCGGAGACGAAGTTCTGCACCGCCAGGCCGGCCATCTGCACCAGGTGGGTCATCGTCGACTCACCGGAGTACGCCTGCCAGTTGGTGTTGGTCACGAAACTGACCGCGGTGTTCCACGCCAGGTGCGGGAACATCCGCTCGTCGATGGTGGCCGCGAAGTCCGGGACCTTGAAGATCACGTCCTGCAGGCGCAGGAACGCGTACAGGAACAGGATCGAGATCAGCGAGAACGCCAGGACGCTGCGGGCGTACACGCCCCAGGACTGCTCGGCGTGGGGGTCCACGCCGAGGACCTTGTAGATGCCGCGCTCGACGCGGCCGTGCCGTTCCGCGGCGACCACGCGGAACATGTAGTCGCCGAGGTAGCGGTACGCGACCGCCAGCGCGACGATGAGCGAGAGGATGAACAGCACTCCCGCTGTTGCCGTTGTCATGTCAGACAGCTCTTTCCGGGAGTCAGAACTTCTCAGGGAACAGCAGCGCGAAGACCAGGAAGACCGCCAGCACGCAGGCGATCACCAGGCCGACCAGATTGGCTGTCACAGTCGCTCCACTCCCCGTACGACGAGAGCGAGCACTGCGAACAGACCCACCGTCAGCAGCACGTAAGCCAGATCGGCCACCGCGTGCCTCCTTTTGAGCTAGTTTCGGAGTTTTGCTCATATTGTGTCCGCTTCGGCGGGTGCCGGGATGGCGGAACGGGCCAATCAAACTGCACGAAAATCCGCTGGTGAGGGTTCTTGACGCCATCCATACGGCCGCAGGCGCTTTCTTTACGCGCGTTTGACGGCGGCGTATCCGCGCTCACAGCGGCCGGGGCCGGACCGGTTCGCCGAGCGCGGCCAAGGCCTGCTCGGGGTGGTCCAGGCTCACCGTGACGGTCCGGGCGGAACTGAGCACCAGCTGCAGCGCCGGGCCGGGGCGCAGCACATGGCGGCCGTCCGGCGGCGCCGTCAGCCACCACGACGCACCGGCCCGCGCCGGACCGGCATCGACGGTCCGGACCTCGTGAATCGCGTCGACGGCCACGATCGTGGTGTGCATCGGCACCGGCCAGCTGCACACCCGCATCTCGTGCTCGTCGATGTGGACCACGACCCGCCACCTGGTCAACGCCGAGACGGCGAACTTGGCTGCCAGGTACAGGGCCAGCACAGCGGCGGTGATCACGTAGGCGCGGGCGGGCACACCGACGCGAGGCATGATGGCGTCGACCAGGACGACCGCGGCCAAGGCCAGCCCCGCCACCGCCGCCAGCGCCAGGCCCGCGGAACGGGCCGCGCTCGCCGTGCCGCGCCAGGCGGGTTGCTGGACGCTCATACGCCCGGGTTCTGCTCCGCGACCGGGCGCGGGGCAGGCCGCCGCCCGGCCAAACCCGTCACCTCCGGTTCAGCGGCGGCGTTGTCGCGGACGTGGCGCAGCCAGCGCTGCCCCAGCCCCAGGCCGAGCGCCACGGCGAACACCGACAGGTTCCACCAGGTGGCGGTGCCGTCGAAGGACAGCTCCCCGTACCGGTTGACGATGAATCCGTTGAACAGGCCGAAGCCGAGCAGTGCGGTGACCAGGCTCGCACGTGTGTCGGCGACGGTCGCGGCGTAGCCGCCGACGGCCAGCGCGACGATGAGCAGCTGTTCGGTCTCGTTCGCGGTGAGGGTGGCGGCCAGGATGGTCGCGGCGGTCATCGCGGCCGCGCCGATGCCGACGCTGACGCCGAACGGCGTCCGCGGCCGGGCCCGGTCGTCGGACCGAGCCGGGCGCGGCGTGGCTGCTGCCGGCGGCGTGGACGGATGCCGCCGCGGGCGGACGGTCCCGCCGACCGTATCCGTGCGCCGGGTCGTGTCGGTTCTCATCCGAACACCGCGACCAGCGTGATGACCGCGACGAGGACGGTGAGTTGGATGATCAGCACCGTTCGGGCCGCGGCTCGGTCGGCCGGGCTCGCGTCCGCCGACATGGCCTGGCCGAGATAGTGCCGTCTGGTATAGCGAGGGTCCATGTCTTGCACGCTGCTGCGCCGATCAGCGACCTGGAAGGGGCTTTGACGTGATCCTGACGGCGGCGAGGTCAATCACGACGCGGTCTTGACGGCACGACGCTGCGGCGACGGTCGAACAACCCAGCCGCGCCTGTCAGCCGGCCGCGGCGGCGGGCCCGGCGGACGCGGGCTCAGGGACCGACGTGGATGCGAGGTCGGTGGGCCGGGTCGGGTTCGGCGTTGCGCAGCACGGCCACGGTGACGGCGGCCAGGTGCCCGGAGCCCAGCAGTAGGAACCTGATCAGGCTGCGGCGGTGCCCCTCGGTGGGCCAGGCGAAGTCCGCGCGCGGCGCGACGGCGTGGACGTCGCGCAGGTGCAACAGCACGGCCGCGATCGTCTTGCCGGGTGCGCCGCCCCGCACAGCGAGCACGGCGAAGCCGTGCTCGTCACGGCCCCGCACCTCGATGACACCTCGCCGCGCGGTCGGTCCGGCGAACTCCAGGAACACGGCCTGCCCGCCGGTCACCATCAGGCCGGTTCCAGGTGCCGCCTGATGCGCGTGCGGGGTGGGAGCGGTGGCGATGACACGCAGTGTGCGCTCGGCGGTGGTGGCCGAGGTGACGATGTCGCGGGCGGCGCAATCGAGCACGACCGGGTCGCGGCTGGGGATGAACGCATGGAACCGCGTGGCCAGCAGCACCGCCAGTACGGTACCCACCACAGGCGCCAGAGCCGCCAGAATGATCATCCCACCGGTACCCGTTCTTCCCTCGATCATTTCCGGATCACGGTGGCCTGCGCACGAGCTTCCGGGAAGCGGCTTTGACGGTATCGCTACGGCGGCGGCCGCATTCTTGACGCGACGTTGATGTTTGCGCGCACCCCCGCGCCGGAAGGCGTATGGATTTCGTCAAGATTCCGGCGTCCACCCGGCACGATCCGGGCATGCTCGGGGTAATAGGGACGCATCCGGCCCGGCAGCGATGCGAAGGCACCGCCACCAGGCCGGTATCGTCCCCGCACGACACCGAATCATGTGGAACCGACGCGCAGGAGACCTTCCTTGACTAGCCGTCAGCAGGAGCCGGGGCACACTGCCGGCGCGCGGGACGTGGTGCGGCTCGCCGTCATCGTCGGCGCGCTGGGCGTGGTGTTCGGCGACATCGGCACCAGCCCGATCTACACCATGCAGACGGTGTTCAACCCGGCCGACCCGCACCCGGTGCCGGTCAGCATCGACAACGTGTTCGGCGTCGTCTCGCTGATCTTCTGGTCCGTGATGATCATCGTAACGGTCACCTACATCCTGCTGGCCATGCGCGTGGACAACCAGGGCGAGGGCGGCATCATGGCCCTGATCACGCTGCTGCGCCGCTGGAGTTCCGGCCGCGGCGGCAAGGTCGCGGCGGTGCTCGCGGCGCTGGGCATCTTCGGCGCGGCGCTGTTCTTCGGCGACAGCATGATCACCCCGGCGATCTCCGTGCTGTCCGCGATCGAGGGCCTCAAAATCGTCAACCCCGACCTGGAACCGGCGATCATCCCGGTCACCGCCGTGATCATCGTGGCGCTGTTCATGGTGCAACGCCGGGGCACCGCCGCCGTCGGCCGCGTCTTCGGCCCCATCATGATCGCCTGGTTCCTCGTCATCGCGGTCTTCGGGATCGCCGGCATCACCCACCACCCCGACATCCTCAAAGCCCTGTCCCCCACGTACGCGCTGAGCTTCCTGTCCCAGCACTTCGGCATCGCGTTCTTCGCCCTCGCCGCGATCGTCCTGTCGGTCACCGGCGCCGAGGCCCTCTACGCCGACATGGGCCACTTCGGCCGCATGGCCATCACGTACGGCTGGCTGGGCCTGGTCCTGCCCGCCTGCGTGCTCAGCTACCTCGGCCAGGGCGCCCTGATCCTGGAAGACAACGCCAACATCAGCAGCCCGTTCTTCCTGCTCGCCCCCGGCTGGGCCCGACTGCCACTGGTCGTGCTGGCCACCGCCGCGACCGTGATCGCCTCACAGGCCGTCATCACCGGCGCGTACTCGGTCGCCTCGCAGGCCGCGCAGCTGGGCTACCTGCCGCGGCTGCGCATCGCGCACACCTCCGAGTCGACCATGGGCCAGATCTACGTACCGTGGATCAACTGGCTGCTCATGGTCTCCGTGCTCACCCTGGTGTTCGCGTTCCAGACCTCCGCCGCGCTGGCGTACGCCTTCGGCATGGCCGTCACCGGCACCATCACCATCACCACCCTGCTGTTCTTCTACGTCGCCCGGCTCAAGTGGGGCACCCCCTGGTGGCTGCTGGGCACCGGGGCGGCCCTGCTGCTCGGCGTCGACCTGCTGTTCGTCGCCGCCAACCTGACCAAGCTCGTGCACGGCGCGTGGCTGCCGCTGCTCATCGGCCTCACCGCGTTCACCATCATGACCACCTGGCAGAAGGGCCGTCAGGTCGTCACCGCCGAACGCGAGCGCACCGAGGGCACCCTGCCCGAGTTCGTCGAACAGCTGCGCGAGAGCCGCGCGACGACCGCGACGGTGCCGGGCACGGCGATCTTCCTCAACCGGGGCAAGCAGACCGCGCCGCTGGCGCTGCGCGCCAACCTCGAACACAACCATGTCCGGCACGAGCACGTGGTCATCATGTCCCTGGAGACCGACACCGTGCCGTACGTGCCCGCCGACGAGCGCGTCACCGTCGACGACCTCGGCTACGCCGACGACGGCATCACCCACGTGACCGCCCGGTTCGGGTACATGGACAGCCCGGACGTGCCCGCCGCGCTGCGCACCCTGGACCCGGCCGCCACCGAGGGGCCGCTGGACCTCGACAACGCGACGTACTTCCTGTCCAAGATCGAGCTACGGCGTGGTCCGGCGCCGACGATGGCCGACTGGCGCAAGCGGCTGTTCATCGCCACGTCCTACATCACCGCCGACGCCGCCGCCCACTTCGGCCTGCCCCGCGACCGCACCATCATCATGGGCAGCCACATCGACGTGTAGGCGGCCGGCGAATCGGCGGCACGACACCCATGCCGCCCGCGCGTTCCCTGCTGCCGGAGTTTCGCCGACGGCGCCGCCGTCGGCTCTCAGCCTCCCCGCCAGTGGCAGTGGTCCTTCCTGGCAAGAGAGTTCGTAGCCAGCATCTTGCGTGGTGGCGTCGTGTAGATGGTGAGCCATCCTCTGCCGCCGGTGTGCTCGACCACCACGGCGGTGATGTCGGCGCACATGTCCAGCGCCTGGTGCCGGTCCGCGTCGGTCACGAACACCGACAAGGACAGCCCCTGCGGGTCCCAACTGGCGGCGGCGAGACCGGGCTCCCATGCCCTGTCCGCGAACCGCAGCCGCAACTGGTCGAGGGTCACCGGGTCGTTGCGAGGCGGCTGCATCTCGAGGTAGTGGGCGAACAGGTGCGCACCGGCCACCACCGTGAGCGTGAGGGCGACGAAGGCCGCTGCCAGACGAGGCCTGCCCGCCAAGAACGGATAGCTCTTTCCCGGCTCGGCTTCCACATCGGCAGATTAGCTCTGCCGGACACTGTCCGTGTGCCCCGGCGGCCGTGCGGACAGCCGCCCGCGCGATGGCGGGCGGCCTGGTCGGATCCTCAGGCGATCTTGCGACGGTAGACACGCATCGCGAACGCGTAGGCGACGACGAGGATGCCGGCGCACCAGCCGAGCGCGATCCAGATGTCGTTGCCGACCGGCTGCTGGTCGAACAGCGCCCGGATCGCGTTGACGATCGAGGTGACCGGCTGGTTCTCCGCGAAGGCCCGCACCGGTCCCGGCATCGTCGCGGTGGGCACGAACGCCGAACTGAGGAAGGGCAGGAAGATCAGCGGGTACGAGAACGCGGTGGCTCCGTCGGTCGACGACGCCGCCAGGCCCGCGATCATCGCGACCCAGGTCAGCGAGAGCGTGAACAGTGCCAGGATCCCGGCCACGGCCAGCCAGGCCAGCACCCCGGCCGAGGTCCGGAATCCCATCAGCAGCCCGACCGCGATGATGACGACCGCGGAGATGGCGTTGGAGACCACCGAGGTCAGCACGTGTCCCCACAGCACGGCGGAGCGGGCGATCGGCATGGAGTGGAATCGTTCGAAGATGCCGCTCTGCATGTCGTTGAACAGCCGGAATCCGGTGTAGGAGATGCCGCTGGCGATGGCGATGAGCAGGATGCCGGGCATCAGGTAGTTGGTGTAGTTGCCGGTGCCGGCCTGGATCGCGCCGCCGAAGACGTACCGGAACAGCAGCATGAACGCGATCGGCATGATCGTGACGGTGATGATGGTGTCCATGCTGCGGGTGACGTGCCGGATCGAGCGGCCGAGCATGACACCGGTGTTGCTGAGGACGTGCGTGCTCATGACTGCTCCTTGGTTCCGACGACGGCGAGGAAGACCTCTTCGAGGGTGGGCTGGCGTTCGACGAGTTCGGCTTTCGCCGCGGGCAGGAGCTTGCGCAGTTCGGCGAGGGTGCCGGAGACGATGATGGTGCCCTGGTGCAGGATCGCGATCCGGGCGGCGAGCTTCTCGGCCTCCTCCAGGTACTGCGTGGTGAGCAGGACGGTGGTGCCGCTGTCGGCCAGGCCCTGGATCTCCTTCCAGACCTCGATGCGGGCCTCGGGGTCCAGGCCCGTGGTGGGCTCGTCGAGGAAGATGACCTTCGGGTCGCCGATGAGGCTCATCGCGATGTCCAGCCGGCGGCGCATACCGCCGGAGTAGGTCGCGACCCGGCGGCCGCCCGCGTCGGTGAGGTCGAATCGTCGCAGCAGGTCGTCGGCGACCTGGCCCGGATTCCTCACCTGGCGCAGCTTCGCGACCATGATGAGGTTCTCGCGGCCGGTGAGGATCTGGTCGACCGCAGCGAACTGGCCGGTCAGGCTGATCGACTCGCGGACCCGCTGCGGCTGGGCCACGACGTCGAAGCCCGCCACGGTCGCGGTTCCCGCGTCCGGCTTGAGCAGCGTGGACAGGATGCGCACGGCGGTGGTCTTGCCGGCGCCGTTGGAGCCGAGCAGCGCGAAGATGCTCCCGGCCGCGACGGTGAAGTCCACGCCTTTGAGGACTTCGAGCTTTCCGTATGACTTGCGCAGTCCACTGACGTGGATGGCGGGGGGTGGTGTGCTCATGGGGGTGGTGTCTCCTTATTCGACGATCATGTTGGCGGGGGTGAACCCCATGCCCTTGAGGGCGGCGTAGGTGAGTTTGTCCATACGGGCGCCGTCGAAGTTCACGGTGCGCAGGGCCTTGTAGTACTTCTTGCTCCAGCCGCCGCGGAAGGAGCAGTCGCGCAGGATCGCCCCGCGCAGGGACATGCCCTCAAGCCCGGCCTGGTCGAACTTCACGCCGGTGAACGTCTCGCCGTCGAAGACGAGCCCGCGCAGGTCCGACTGGGTGAAGTCGACGCCGGTGAAGGTGCAGCGTTCGAAGACGGTGCGCTTGAGATCGGTCTGGCGGAACGCGACGTCGGTCAGCGCGGCGTCTTCGAACCTGACCTCGAACAGGCCCGACATGCTGAAGTCGGTGCGCACCAGTCGCGCCCGGCGGAACGTGGAACCCTTCAGCTCGGCGGTGGTCAGGACCGCGTCGGTCAGGTTGGCGCCGTCGAAGTTGGTGTCCTTCAGGTCGCTGCTCTTGAACCTGCTGCCGGCCAGGTCGGCGTTGGAGAAGTCCGAGCCGCGCAGCGCGCTGGCCCCGAACCGGCCCTGCCGCGCCGATACACCGGCGAAGTCGCTGCCTTCGAGCGAGCTGGCGTCGAACCGGGTCACGACCTGGCGCTCCAGGGTCCGCGACAGGTTGGTGACCTCCTGCACGGTCTCCTCGATGTCGCCGATGCTGTCGACGGTCAGCTCGAACGCGGTCGCCTCGTCCTTGCCTTCGGCGCGCAGCTCGCGGTAGCGCTCCTGCAGGTCGGCCAGCAGGTCGGCCTTCAGTTCGGTGACGCTCTTGGTGCCCTCGTAGGGGGCGAAGACTCCGTCGAGATACTGGTTGATCTTGTCGGTCATGGCTGTTTCCCCTTACAGCAGCGTGTCGAGCACACGCTTGGCGTACTCCCACGTGGTCTTGTTGTTCGCGTAGGTCGCGCGGCCCTTTTCGGTGATCTTGAAGTACTTGCGGCGGCCGCCCTGGGATTCATCGCCCCAGTACCACGTGATGTCGCCGTCGGCTTCCAGCCGCCGGACGCTGGAGTACATCGTGGCTTCCTTCAATTCGTATTCGCCCTGCGAGCGTTCGGCGATCAGCTTGACGATCTCGTATCCGTAGCGGTCCGCCTCGATCAGCAGCCGCAAGATCATCGTGTCGGTGTTGCCCCGCAGCAGGTCGGACGTGACCTTGTTCGCGCTCATACCTCACCTCCCGAGATACAACGTAGGTCCCACTACTGTGACTGTCAAGGTACTTGGGTACACGTGGTAAGTTGCTTGGCGGGGTAACGAAGGTGCCTCAGATCTGGCATTGCCGAGGAGTCAGCACCATGGAAGAAGCGCTCAGCCCGGACGACATCGCGCAGTTGATCGAGCAGGCCGCGGAGAACGGCGACCTTGCCCTGCTACGACGGCTGGCCGACGCGGGCAGCGCCGATGCTCTGGACCAGCTCGTCGAGTCGGCGGCAGAGCAGGAGGATTTCGAGGAACTGCGGCGCCTGGCGGCTGCCGGCAACCAGGATGCCGCGGACATCCTGGCCGAACTCGACGCCGACGCCTAGGAACGGACCGGCGGCACACGCCGGCCGACGGTCACTTCTTGTCGGTGCCGGGCTTCGCGCCGATGGACTCCTGATAAGCGTCCGCGTAGGTGCGCGAGTCCTTGATCAGGTCGTCGCAGAAGGCGGCGACGTCGGGACCGATGAGTTCCAGCACTCCCTTGCCGTCGGCGGCGCCGGTTTCGAAGAAGTCGACGATCCCGGGCAGCAGCCGTTCGTCGGTGAGGTCGACCGGTCCGACCTTGAACAGGTACTTCTGCATCTCCTTGTAGACGATCTGGTAGTCCGGCGGCAGCGCCTTGACCCGCGCCACGTGGGCCCGCCACTGCTTCTTGCCCTCGATGATGTCCTGGATTCCCACGTCAGCCTCCTAGCCGGCCCAGTTTCCTTGCGACGTTCCTGTTCAGCTGCTCGCGCCACCGATCGCGGTAGGTGCGGGCGCCCTCTCCCCCGGCCAGCGCCGCGCAGAAGCCCGGGATCTCGTCGCCGAGCACCTCACCGATGCCCTGCCCGTCCGCCGCTGCCTCCTCGAGCAACCCGAGAGCGGAATCGAGGATCGGCATCAGATTGCGGCCCGTGAAATCGCCATAGGGGAAGAGGTTGTTCTTGATCTGCTCCCACGCCGACCGGTACTCGGCCGGCAAGGCTTGCGCTCGGATCTCGAACGCCTTCCATTCCCTGGTGAGATCGCTGCCGGTGATGGTTTCCCAGAAGCTCATCTCGCGCCCCCCTTAAGACTGTCGATACGTGACGATACGTACTGCCATCTCGCCCAGAACGACGCGAGTTCGGCGTGGCCGGCGTCGTTGAGCGAGTAGAACTTGCGCGGCGGGCCCACCTCGGACGGCCGTTTCGTCACCTGGACGAGTCCGTTCTTTTCCAGCCGGAGCAGGATGGTGTAGACCGTGCCTTCGACGACGTCGGCGAAGCCCAGGTCGTTGAGCCGGCGAGTGATGGCGTATCCATACGTCTCCTCGGCCCGGATGATTTCGAGCACGCAACCCTCAAGGGTGCCCTTCAGCATCTCCGTCAGATTTTCCACAGCGCCCCTTCTCCGCCATCCAGGTACTCAGTGCCACTGGCTACCGCTATAAAGTAGCACTAGCTACCGGTACCTAGCAACACTTGATACCACCTGAATGCACCCGCACTGCGCGACCATGGCAGCCGGGTAAGCCGTTGACTCGGGCGCCGGCCTGGGGCACCGTTGCCCTGATGCACGTCAGCTGGAGGATGCAGCACCACGGCTGGGCCGTCTGCGCCCTGGGCGACGAGGGCGCGCGAACTGAAGCGCTCGTGTCCTATGTGGCGGACGGGCCTGAGGAGTTCCTGACCGCCGTGGCCCGCCTGCTCCTCGGCTGGTCGCATACCCGGGTGGAGTTCGTGGCCGAGCCCGAGGCGCACCGATTGATCTTCCACCGCGACCTCACCGAGGTCGACGTTCGTCTCCTCCACATCCGCACACGCGACCTGCCGGACGAGGCCGGCACAACCGTGTGGACCACCCGTCAGCCGCTCACGGTCCTGGCCCGCGCCGTGATCCGAGCGTTCGACGCGGTGGACGAAGAGCAGGGCGAAGCCGGCTACCTGGCGGCATGGCAGCGGCCGTTCCCTCGCGCCGAACTGGCCGCCCTTCGCACAGCCTGGCGCGGCGCGCGTGGCCGGCGCGGCCGGAACAGCACTCGACACGATCCTGCGCCCGAGCGGAATCCGGCGCCCTCGCTCAAGCCGTGATGGACAGGTCCAAGGCATCATGGGTTTTGTCGTTCCACGCCTTGACCGCCAGGTCCGACGGGTCCGCGACGCCCAGCACCGCGCGGAGGGTCTGCACCAACCTCGACGTCGTGGCGTCGTACTGCGCCGAGGTCGCGGGCCACGGCAGCTCGCGGTGCCAGTTCGTGAAGCGGGGCACGTCCGGCGGGATCCACCCGAGCTCGACCAGTGCCGCGTGCTCCTGCTCCGCCACCGGCGGCGCATGGACCGAGCCCATGATCGCCTCGGTCAGCAGCAGCCGCGGGGTCTGCACGAACTGCACGCCGCGGGCGCCGTACAGCAGGATCACGATGTCCTCGTCGGCCAGGTCGGCCAGGTCGCGGCGCAGCCGGGCGGCGAAGTCGCTCCAGTCGCTCACAGGGCGCTCCGGTCGAGGTTGCGCCGCTCCTCGAAGAACTTGCGCTCCGTCCAATCGGCGGCGACCCCCGCGGTGGCACGGGTGATCCCTACGACGCTGTCGGGCAGCCACCACACCTGCGAAGGCGTCTTTCCCGGCGACGACTCGTCGGCCGGGCCGAACACCGCCTCGGCGGCCGCGATCACCTCGACGAAGCTGTCGTTGATCGGAGCCGCGTCGGCGTCGACAGGCGGCCAGTGGTTGATGCCCGAGAACCGGATGTCGAGGCTGCGGACCCGGCCGCGGGAGATGTTGACCATCTGCAGCAGTCTTCCGAGGTCCCAGCTCGCCCGAGCGACGATCGGACCGTCGGGGACCGATTCGACGGTGCTCCAGCCCAGGTGCGCCATGAGCGCCGGGACCTCGTCGGCCGACCAGGCCCACTGCCAGTCGCGTACGACGGTCAGCGTCGCGTGCACGTCGGCGGGGTCCGCGCTCTTGAAGTCGGTCACTGCTGCTCCTCGGGCTCGTAGCCGACCAATCTTATGCCGTCGGCCAGCAGCCGGTCCGGGTCCAGCGTGGCGACCTGGATCATGATCCTGCCGTCGGGCCGGCCGCGCACCACCAGGCACTCCAGCTGGCCCGCGGTGAGCAGTTCGTGCATGGCCCGAGCGAGGTCGGGGTCGGCTTCCATCACCGGCCGCAGGTAGGCGTCGATGGCCAGGACGCCGCGCACGTACTCCGGTGACGTCTGCTGAGAGTTGATCATCGGCCCACCGGGGTTGGCCGGGTCCGGAACCCATCGGGTGCCCAGCTCAGCGCCGGCGCCTTTCTCCTCAATGAGGACCACCATCGGCGGGTCCCCCGCGCTGACCAGGACACGGTCGAACGTGGCGGGCCGACCGGGCTCGTCCACACCCCCGGTGACCAGCCTGCTTCCCTGGTACAGCTGCTCGGTGACGTAGTCGCCGGCGAGCAGGCCGAGCCGTTCGCTGGCGCGCACCAGGTCCCGGCAGATGTCGTGGTAGTCGTCGAGCGCCCGCTGCAGGGCCGCCATCTCGGCCGGGGACAGCACCATCGACATCGCCAGCCGGAAGTCCCGGGTGTTCTGGTTCTCCGACCCGAACGTGTTGCGGTCGACGGTGAACCCGGCGGCGGTGATCTGCGGGATCAGCGGCGCGACCTGCGTACGCCAGATCGTCTCCTTGTCCCTGCTGGTCTGCTGGTGGGCGGTGACCCCCGCATCGAACGCGGCGCCGGCCTCGGTGGTGGTGTCCACCGGCAGGGCGACGGCGTTGGGCAGGTCGCTGCCCACCACGCCTTCCGGGGGCAGCTTGTTGTCGTCGGTGTAGTAGTGGTTGTTCTCGTCGAGCAGCTGACCGTTCTCGTTGCGGCGGGTGCCCACCGGGTCGCCCGGGAAGTGGTCGAACCCGTCGTCGCCGAGCATCAGCTCGCGGCGCTGGGTCCGGCCGTCCATCCGTCCGGTCGGGGTGAGGTCGTCGCGGGTGTAGCGCGGCACGTCCGGCGCGGTGGGCACGGTGCTGCCCGGGGTGCTCGGCGCGGGGGTTCCGCCGTGGTCCGGGGCGGGCGCCCAGTGGCCGGGCGGGGCGTCGGCGACAGTGAGGGGGCGCAGCTGCGGGTCGAGGGCGAGGCCGTCCATGCGGGTGACGCCGTCGGTGAACGGCGGGCGGCCGAGCCTGGTGCCGCCGTCGTAGTAGCGGATCTCGCCGTCGTGGTTGATGACGTTGATGACGTGCGCGGTGCCGTCGGCCCGCTGGAAACACACGATGCCCTGGGAACCGGGCCGGCTCAGGCTGAGTTCGAGCTGGTCGAAGCCCGCGGCGACCGCGACCGCCGCGAGCCGGGGGTCCATGGTGCCGAGGTCCGAGGTGAGCTGCTGGAAGTCGGTGCCCAGGACCTGCTGGATGCGCAGGTGCCCGTCCGGGGCCGGTGGCGGGATGCTGCCGTCGGGTGTCGGGGTGCGCCCGGCGGCGACGCGGGGCAGGCCGGCGTAGGTCGAGGCGAAGGCCAGTGCCCGGTCGACGCAGGCGGTGGCGCGGGTCGGGTCGTCCTGCGGGGACACCGGGTCGAACGCCGCGCCCCAGCCGGTGTCCGGTGACACGTGGGGCGGGAAGGAGCCGTCGGGGTTGCGGGGCAGCGACGCCTCCAGGTCGCGCTGCTGGGCGACGGTCGGCATGGTGTGACCGTCGGGCTCGCCGTACTGGCGGCTGTCCTCGATTCCCGGGGGCGGGCCGTCGGTGGGCGACGCGGCCGGATCCACGCCGCCGGGTGCCGGGGTGTCGCGGTGCTGGGTGGCTTGCAGGGCGTCGGTGAGTATCCGGCGGCGCTGCCGCAGGTCGGGGCCGACTTCGACCTCGGCGTTCGGGTCGGCGCGCCGGTCGTTGTAGAGCGACTGGACGGAGGTCTCGGCGCGCAGCCGCACCCGGGCCATGTCGACCACTCGGCCGCCGAGGTTGCTCGGGCTCAGCGCGTCGCGGTGCGTGGCCATCCACTGCATGGCCGCGGTGATCCTCGCGGCGCGATCGAGCCTGGCCGCGTCCCTGTCCGACAGTTGCGTTGCGTCGGTCGCGGGCATCGCAGCCGTGGGGTCGGTGCTGGTGCGGCCGCCCGGAGCGGGACTCGCGGTGACCGGGGTTCCGGTGGCGGGGGTTGCCGGCGGGGGTGTCGCGGTCCCGGGGGGCGTACTGCCGGTGGCCGGCGGGCTGGTCGCGGGGCTGGTCGTCACCGGCGTGCTGGTCGAGGGGCCGCCGGTCGTCGGGGAGCTGTTCGCGGGTCCGGTCGTGGTCGGCGTGCCGGTCGAGGGACCGCCGGTCGTGGGGTTCGTGGTCGTCGTGCCGGCGGTCGGCCCTGAGCCGGTCGGGCTCGCCGTGGTCGGCTGGCTGGTCGACGCAGGCGTCGTGGTGGCCGCGACCGGGGTCGTGGCCGGGGAGCCCGGCCGGGTGTCGGTCGAGGCTGCGGTGAGCCCACCCGGATTCGCGGTCGTGCTGGTGGAGGCGTTCGCGGTAATGCCGGGGCTGGTCGAGGTTCCCGGCGGCGGCAGGGACGCCGACGTGGAGACCGACGTGCCGGCGGTCGCGGTCAGCCCGCCGGTGGTCTGCGTCGGCAGACCGGCGAGCGAGGCCGGTGCCGGTCCGCGCGTCGTCGTCGCGGGGTTGGCCGATGTGCCGGTGTTGGCCCCAGGCGGCGCGGCCGTCTGCTGGCCTGGTGCGGACTGGTTGGCCGCCTGCACGTTGGCGGCGGCCTGCTGCGTGGCGGCCTGTTGGGCGGTCGCGGCCTGTTGCGCGGCCTGCTGGCCGGGCGGGGGTGCGGCGTCGACGGCGGTGGCGGCGTCGACGCGCAGCGGTCCCGCCGCGGTGGCGTCGATGCCGACCCCCGCGACGGCCGGTGGTGCGATACCGCTCAGCGACAGTCCTTGCGAGGGGCCGCCACCGTATGACGGCACGGTCGACGGATGGTGGGTGCTGCCGGTGTTCGTGCCGGTCGTGGCGGTCGGCTGCGGGCCGGGGGGTGCGCCGCCGGTGTCGACCTGGTTGCCGGGCGGCCGATCGCCCGTGGTCGACGGATCGCCGGTCAACCCGCTCGCCAGGGTCTGGCTGTTGCCTGCGAGCTGGTTGAGGTTCTGGACCTGCGAGTTGATGTTCGCGGTGAGGTTGTCCAGGCCGCCGGTGCCCTGCCCGAGCATGCTGGAGCGCGCGCCGGACGTGGCCGCCATGCCGACGTCGTCCAGGCCGGGGAGATTGCCGGTGGCGAGGTTGCCCGCCACATCCCCGGCCACTTCGGCGAGCACGTCGTTGCGCATGTTGCGGACGAAGCCGCCGCCCGGCCCGAGTTTGAGGTTCACCCCCGCGGCCGCGAAACCGCCGGCGAAGCCCGCGACCCCGGACATGCCGATGGCCATGCCGTCGAAGCCGTCCCGGTGCCCGTCGGCGATCTGCGCGCCCTGGATGGCGGTCTCGGTGACCAGCTCCTCCAGCGCCTCCTTGGCGCCCTCTTTGATCATCTTCTTGAGGGCGGCCTTGGTGAGCTCCTTCATGCCCTTCTCGGCGAGCTCCTTGAGCAGCTTCTTGATGATCTGCCGGATGGTGTACTGGGTGGCCATCTGCAGCACGGGGATGCCCGCCGAGGCCGCGCCGAAGGTGCAGAACGCCGCCACGATCAGCGCGATGACCTCGATGACGAACAGGACCAGCTCGATCCAGAACTCGATCTTGGCGGCCTGGATGTCCTGCCCCGCGGCCTCGACCACCTGGCCCATCACGTCGAGGATCGAGATCAGCTGGGGCAGCGCCGACTCCGCGGTCGCGCCGAGCTTGTCCCAGCTGAGCTTGACCGCCTCGCCGAGCTGGGTCTGGGTGCCCCCGGCCGCCGACACGGCGTCGGTCACATAGGCGGCGGCGTCCTGCAACGGGCCGGACGCCCGGTCGGCGGCCTTGAACCACTCGTCGGCGAGATCCCAGATGATCTCCTCGTTGCCGTCGGGCCAGTCGGCGCCGATGACCCACTCCAGCAGCGGCCGCACCTCCGAGGGCACATGCAGCAGCTCCATCGGATTCGGGATCGGGGAAGGCAGTACGGACACGGCTCCACCCTCCTGACCGGACTTCGACACGGCAGCCGAGCCTGCAAACTATCGCACCAGCGGTAACCACGCAGACCTCGTTCCATGCGATACGGAGCACAGTGCGAAATGCGTGCGGTTAGCTCCACAACCGTCCGGCATGCGCGGCACATCCTGGGACGGTGCGGCCCGCGCGGCCACGGTAGCCTCGCCTGGTGAGTGTGTTCACCCGACGCGATGCCGAACAGGTCGCCACTGGCCTGGCACGGTCGAGCAGCGACCCCGCCGGGCCGCTGTGGCGCGGCTGGGTGCAGGAGTTCCCCGACGTCTTCGTGGTCTGGACCACCCCGGCCGCCGACCAGACGGCCGCACCCGGCTCCGGCGCGAAGATCCTGATCGAGCGGGCCACCGGGGCCGAGGCCGTCTTCGGCTCCATCGCCGCCGAGCAGGCCCACGACCAGTGGCGTCGCGACCCCGCCCGGGTCGCCGCGCGTCGCGCCGTCGGCGCCGTGCAGCGGCTCGGCCGCGCCGGCGGACGGGACAACTCACTGACCGTCAGCGCCGTGCTCACCTTCCCCGACGGCCGCACCGTGACCGCCGTCGGCTCCAAAGTCGACGCCGAGCCGGTGCACCACCCCCTGGTCGCGGCCTGGCTGAGCGCGTCCTCCGGCGGCATGAAGACCCGCGGCCAGTCCCGGCACGCGGAGCTGATCGTGCTGTCGGACTGGCTGCTGCGCGCCGACGCCGCCCGCGCCGCCGCCGGGCTCGCCCCCACCAGCCTCGAACAGGCCCGCGACGAACTCGGCCGCGCCGTCGTGCGACTGAACCACCTGCGCGACGGGGCGATCGCCCAGCCTGCCGCAGCGACACCGTGCGCGGGCTGCCTGCGCGCCTGGATCGACTTCGGCCTGCTCGACGCCGCGCTGCTGCAGCTCACCGACCCCGTCACGCCACACCCCCGCAACGAGCTTGCCGGCACGCGGTTCCCGGCGATGGTCACCGCGGCGCTCAACGAGGCCGGCTGGGGGGCCTTCCCCGACCCGGCCGACCGCGCCGACCTCGCCGAGGCGGTCATCGAGCAGATCGCCGACCAGACCGGCCTGCCCCCATTGGAACCGGCCCGCCAGATCTTCACCGAGTTCGGCCCGTCGCTGCTGATGACGGTGCGCGGCCGCGGCGCCCAGAACTGGGTCACCCCGTACCGCATCGGGCACGACGGCCTGGCCGGCGTCCGGGACGTGCTCACCGACCTGGGCCGCCGCCTGGGCCGAGCGGTGTTCCCCATCGGGCTCGACGACGACGGCGCGGTGCTCGCCGTCGACGCCGACGGCCGCGTGTTCGCCGCGGACCAGGGCGGAGAATGGTGCTACGGCCACGGTTTCGACGTCGCCGTCACCGCGCTGACGCTGGGACATTCACCCGACCGCGTGCGCGACGACGGCACGATGGAGCTGACCGGACTGGGAGGACTCTGACCGCCATGCGCTACGCCGACAGAAACGCCAACGCAGACCTGATGGCCCGCTTCGACGAGGTCTACGAGCGCTACACGAAACTGCGCGGCGGCCTGGGCACGCTGCAGGCCAGGCTCAAGGACGTGAACGCCACCGCGGCCTCCCCCAACCGGCTGGTGACGGTGAAGGTCGGCCCGCAGGGCCAGCTGATCGAACTGGTCATCCACGACGACGCCTACCGCAGGTATCCGGCCCGCGAGCTGTCCTCGCTGATCCTGGGACTCACCCGGACCGCGGCCGCCGAGGCCGCCGAGAAGATGCAGCAGTTACTGGGCGAGTTCATGCCGGCGGGCACCGGCGCGGCGGAGTTCGTGCGCACCGGCGACTTCGACTCGCTGCTCAGCCGCACCGACGAGACGCTGGGCAAACCGACCGGGGCGGGCCACGATGGCTGAAGAGCGCGCGATCCAGATCGACACCGACGCCACGACACAGGCCGGCAAGCGCATCGTGTTCGCCGGGGAGGACCTCGCCGACCTGCACCGCGACATCGGAAGGATGATCCGCCAGCTGTCGGCCGGCCCGCCGTGGAGCATGGACAAGATCGGCAAGCAGGTCGAGGTCGGCGACGGCGCCGAGAACAAGGGCTACCGGATCAACGAGGACGAGGTCCTCAAGGCCTGGGCCACGGTCGCGCAGGCGATCGAGAACCTCGGCGTCAACGTCCAGAACGCGGTCGCCACCATCGTCAACGCCGACGTGGTCAGCTCCGTCAACGTCGAGTCGGTCCGCCAGCCGGGGACCAACACCAGCCGCCTGTGAGGGCGTGACCCGCGAAAGACCACATCGGATCGACGGCGAAAAGCCGCAGCGATCCGTGCTCTCACCGTGATCTCGCACCGCCTGCGGCGCGGGAACTGCGTACGGCCGTCCCGCGATGACCAATCTGGACGCCGGCCACAACCGTTCACGCCCGGCAGGCAGTAGGTCCAGGTGACCGGTGACGGCCACGGCCGTCGACTGCCCGCGTACGGCAGTCGGGCGCAGAGAGGGAGCACGTGCAGACACCCGTGTTGGAGATCGTGAACCTGTGCAAACGGTTCGGGGAACGGACAGCCGTCGACGACGTCAGCCTGCGGGTGCCCGCCGGTTCGTTCTTCGGCCTGGTCGGACCGAACGGTGCGGGGAAGACCACCACCCTGTCCATGGCGGTCGGCCTGCTGCGCCCCGACAGCGGCACGGTGCGCGTCGAGGGCCTCGACGTCTGGGCCGACGCCGTCGCCGCCCGCTCCCGGCTCGGCGTCCTTCCCGACGGCCTGGCCCTGCCTGAACGCCTCACCGGCCGCGAGCTGCTGACCTACCTCGGCAGGTTGCGCGGACTCGCCCCGCGAGTGGCGGCCGGCCGTGCCGATGAGCTGCTGGCCATCCTCGATCTCGCGGGTGCGGACCGCACGCTGGTCATCGACTATTCGACCGGCATGCGCAAGAAGATCGGCCTGGCGGCGGCTTTGCTGCACGGCCCGTCACTGCTGGTGCTCGACGAGCCGTTCGAGGCCGTCGACCCGGTGTCCGCGCTGACGATCCGCGCGATGCTGCGCCAGTTCATCGCCATCGGCGGCACGGTCGTGCTGTCCAGCCACGTCATGGCCACCGTCGAGCAGCTGTGCGACCACGTCGCCATCGTGCACCGGGGCCGGATCGCCGCGGCCGGGCCACTCGACCGGGTCCGGGCCGGAGCGACGCTGGAGGAACGGCTGGTGGAGCTGGTCGGCGCCGATCTCGATCTCACGCGGAGCCCGTCGTGGTTGGTGTCCTGATCCTGATGAAGCTGCGGGTGCTGGCGAACTCGACCAGCGGCGCCCGCGCCGGGGGCCTGCTCCTCGGCACCGTGGCCGGCCTTGCCCTGGCCGTGGCCACGCTCATGCTCGCCGGCGCCGAGGCAGGCCCGGCGCTGCGGGCCGACCTGTTCGCGGCGGCCCTGGCGGTGTGGCTGTTCGGCTGGCTGCTCGGCCCGGTCTACACCGGCGGCGGCGACGATGCGATCCGGCCGGAGCAGCTCGCGCTGATCCCGCTGCCGCCGCTGCGGGTCGCCGTCGGGTTCCTGGCGGTGTCGTTCGTCGGCGTCGGCCCGCTGATCAGCCTGGTCGCGTTCAGCGCCCTGGTGGTGTACGCCGCGGGTCTGGGCCTGGCCGCGTTCACCGTCGCGCTGGTGCTGGTGCCCTTGCAGCTCGCCATGGTCGTGGCGCTGTCGCGGTTGATGCTCGCGGCCATGGCGCTGGCCGTGCGCTCCCGCCTCAGCGCCGTACTGTCCGCACTGGTCAACGCCGGGGTGAACGCGACGCTGAACCAGTCCTGGGTGCTGCTGTGGGCAGCGGTGCAGTTCGGGCTCGTCGACCAGGGCCTGCCCGCCGGGTTCTCGACCCTGTTGCGGGTGCTGCCGTCCGGCTGGGCACTGGTGTGCCTCGACGCGGTCGCGCGCGGCGACTGGCCGCTCGCGGCCGCCGCCGGCGCAGGGCTGGTCGCCTTGCCGGCCGCCGCGGTGCTGATCTGGTCGCGGCTGCTGCTGCGGCGCACCACGACCCGGCCGGTGCACCGCGGTCCGCGCCGCGGCCGCACACCGCTCCTGGACCGGCTGGACGCGGCCGGGCCGGTCGGCAGCGTCGCTGCCAAGGAACTGCGCACATGGTCGCGTGACCTGATGCGGCTGCACCTGCGGTGGTTCGCGATCTGGTTCGGGCTCGTCTACACCCTGTGGCCGCTGGCCATCGGCTGGACCGGGTTGCTGCCGTGGGCCGGTGTCGTCGTCGCGGTGCTGGCCGCGGCGACGTCGGCGAACCTGTACGGCCTCGACGGCACCGCCCTGTGGCTGACCCTGGTCGACCCCGGCACTATCCGCGCCGACGTACGCGGACGGCAACTGGCCTGGCTGATCCAGGTCGCGCCGGTCGCGCTCGCGCTGACCGTGGCGGGGACCGCGCTCGGCGGCGGCGCGTGGACGTGGCCGTGGACGCTGGGGATACTGGCGGCGCTGCTCGGCGGCGGGGCCGGTCTGATCGCGTACACCTCGGTGGTGTTCCTCGTGCCCGGCCCGGAACCGGCCCGGCGCGGCGGCAACCCGCTCGACGCGGGCAACATTTTCGGCCAGGTCCTGGCGATGCTCGTGGTCGTCCCGGTGACCGCGGTCCCTGCGGCAGGTGTCGCGTTGCTCGGCGACCGCGCCGACAGCCCGCTGCTGAGCTGGGCGGCGGTTGCGGTCGGGCTGGTCACGGGAGCCGCGGGCGCGTGGTGGCTGGGCCGGGCGGCCTACCGGCGGCTGGGTGAACACGGCCCCGAACTGCTCGGACGCATGTCCGGCGGCGGTACGGCCGGCCCGAGAGCGGGTGCCCGCACCGGCCGGGTCAAGCTGCCGCCACGCCAGTCGGCTCTGGTCACCGTGCTGTTGGTCGTGTGCTGGATCCCGCTGTTCCCGCAGGGGCTGGTGCCGCTGTACCTGATCTGGCAAGGCAGCGACACCAAGCTGTGGTTCCTCGCCCTGCACCTCGGCGATCCGTACCGGGTACCGGTCGCCGCGGCGATGGCCGTACTGGGCGTGGCCCTGCTGTGGCTGGGAGCCGGATTGTCGCGGCGATGGGAACGCGCAGCAGCACGGGATCGAGTCACGCCGGAGCGGTGAACCCCGCATCCGGACGTCACGACAGCAGCCGGGCCGCACCGGCCCGGCCCACCGAACAGACAGGATGATCGTGCAAGCGCTGACCGCAGCCGAGATCCGAAACAGCCTGGCCAACACCTCGAAAGGCGAGGCCCAACGGCTGACGCTGCCCGCGCCGCCGGAGCACCTCGCCTGGACGGAACTGGACTTCCTCGGCTGGCGCGACGCCAAAGCGCCCGGTCGGGCATACCTGGTGACGCCGATGGGCTCCACCGTCGTCGGGTTGGCGCTGAGCGCGACCGTGCCGCCCCGGACCCTGATGCGGTCGAGCATGTGCGAGTTCTGCACCGGGCCGCGGACGCCACCAGCGGCCCGGCCGCACACCGCACGTCGGGATCAGACAGCGAACTCGGCGGCCAGGGCCGGGTTGGCGATGTCGGCTGCCATGGCGCGGGCACGGGCCAGGTGCTGCCCGCCTTCGCTACGGCTGCGATGGATCAGCGCCCGCACGGTGAGCTCACGCATCGTGGCCGCGCCGGCGACGCGTTCCAGCTCGGCGAGCAGCTCGGCGCCTTCCCGGGTGCCGAGGGTGAGCCGGGCGGCCAGGTCGATCAGGCGCGCTCGCGGCCACAGATACCAGGGCGCTGCCGCCAGGCCGGTACGGCACCAGGCCAGCGCGTCGCGTCCTTCATGCAGCGCGAGAGTGGCCTGGGCGTGGGAGACGACCGCGACCCAGCACTGGTCGCCGGACTCGACGGTCTGGACCCAGGCGTAGTCGAGCAGCTCGCGTGCCGTCGCGGCGTCGCCCAGGCCGACGGCTGCCTCGGCGCGCAACGCCTGCGGAAACGGAGTGAACGCGGTCCAGCGTTGCGCGCGGATGTGGCCCAGCGCCTCATCGAGCACGTGGGCGGCCTGGGCGTTTTCGCCCCGCAGCAGCCGGACCCGGCCGATCATCGCCTGCGACCAGGCGAGCTGCCGCCGGTTGCCGCTGCCGCGGGCCGCGTCGGTGGACGCGCCGAGCACGGCCAGGGCCTCGTCGTACGCGCCGGCGTCGCTGAGACTCATGCCGCGCACGCCGAGAATCCGCGCGGATTCGGCCTCCGTCGGGTGCCAGGCTTCGGCCTGACCCAGCCAGTGCTCGACCTCTGACCGGTGTCCTGCCTGCACGGCCAGGAACGCCAGTTCCCGGCACGCGGCGGCCCCGATCGCCGGGTCGCCGCCGCGGTGGGCGTGCACAAGTGCCTGGTGCAGCAGCATGGTGACGTCCCCGCCCCGGCCGCCGTCGGAGTGGATGAGAGCGGACGCCAGGGCGAGGCGGGCCCGGCCGGACAGGTGCTGGTCGGTGTCGGCCACCCCCGCCACGGCACGGCGCAGCTGGCTGAGCCCGGCCGCCACGGAGCCCGCGGACAGCGACGAGTCCGCGAGGTCGAGCAGGGACCGGACAGCGGCGGCGCTGGCAGCGGGCTCGGCCGGTGCCCACGCGGCCGCGGCGGCGACGGCCGCGGGCAGCTCGGCACCGAGTTCACGGCGGTACAGGTCGGCGCATCGGGCCAGGTGGGCGCGTGCTGCCTCGTGGTCGCCGGAGCGTGTCAGGCTGGAGACGAGGACCGCGTGCAGGTCGGCGTTGAGCCGGTCGTTCTCCAGTGCCTGTGCCGCGATCACTGCCGCCGCCTGCGGCTGCCCGCCGGTCAGCAGCTCGACGGACCGGCGGTGGGCCAGGGCGCGGCAGTCGGCGACGAGCCGCTGCCTTTCCACGCTGAGCCAGGTGTCGAAGGCGGGCGAGTCGTCGAAGCTGAGCCCCTCCAGCAGCTCCCCGTGCAGGACGTCGGCCGGGCCGGGGGCGGCAAGACCCATCACGTCGATGGACACGTCGTGATCGGTGGCGAGGGTCAGCGGGTCCCGGCCGACGGTCACCCGGCCGCCGAGCGCCCTGCGCATCTCGGCCAGGTTCCATCGCAGTGCGCCGCGCGGGTCTTCGGCGTGCTCGAAGAGCATCGACACCAGACGCTGCCTGCTCGGCGGGCGCTCGGCCAGGGCCAGGAAGGCCAGCAGCCCCCAGGCCTTGTGGCCGCGGGGGCCGCCGACCGGCGTGCCGTCCTGGACGATCTGCGGCGGGCCGAGCAGCCGGACCACGGTCGTCATGGGCTGTCCGGTCCCGCCGCGGGCGCGGGTGCGCGGCCGAACGTCACGGCTTCGAGCACCGCCTGCGGTGTGCTGGTCCGCAGCTGCCGGTCGGGGACCGCGCCCAGCGCGTCGTTGACGGTGGAGAACGCGATCCGCAGCGCCACATATGCGGTGATCGCCATGATCTGCGCCTCGTCGAAGCCGACCTCGCGCAGCGGCTGCACGTCCGGGGCTGTCGTGGCGTTCGGGTCGGCGGCGACCCGGCGGGCCCATCGCGCCAACGCCCGTTCCCGGTCGTCCAGGAGGCTGTCGTCGCCGGTGAGGACCCCGGCGCTGACCTGGTCGGACGCCGCCGCCGCCAGTTTGGCTCCCCACGCCAGCGAGCAGTAGGAGTCGCCCAGCGTCGACGTGGCCGCGGTGACCAGGATGCCCCGGTCGCGCACGCTCAGACCGGCCGTCCTGGTGACCCGGCCGAGGGTTTTGAACAGCGACTCCATCGCCTCGATGTCGTGAGCCCACAGCCGCGTGGCGTTCATGACGTAGCCTAACTCGGCCTCGTCGTCGGCGTAGGCGGCGCTCGCCCTGGCGCTCAGTTGCACCGGCTCGGCCAGAAACGACGAACCGGCACCGGGCGTCGCCGGGTTCCGGGCGATGAAGCCGACGAGGTTGATCTCCGCTCGCAGCGGCAGCCCCTCGCGGACGTGCTGCACGGCCAGCTGGGCGGCATCATCGAGGAAACGCTGCTCGCCAATGGTCTGGATCGCCTCGTATCCCGGCCCGGTGCAGGCCATGGCCCGCGCGTAGGACTCGGGGTCGGCGAACTCCCAGACGAACGGCACGTCCACCCGCCGGACGGCCTCGAACCCGTGGCCTGCCAGCAACTGCTCGCCGACACCGGGTTTGCCCAGGCTGTTCATCGCGGCCTGGTGGGCGACCCGGGATGCGTCCGCCCACAGGAACGGACGCAACGCCCAAGCCCCGGGCGAGGCCTTGACGTGGCCCCAGACCGTCATGCCCAGCAGCCCGCCGGGCCGCAGCACCCGACGCACCTCGGCGAGGACTTCGGGTGTGGTGCCCCAGATCCCGCGGAAGCTGGTCACCACATCGAAGGCGCCGTCGGCCCAGGGAAGGTCCCGCATGTCGCCCACCCTGAGATCGGCCCCACTGCTGCGGTCACGGGCGACGGCGACCAGCCGCGCGGACGCGTCGATGCCCGCAGCCGTCGCTCCCCGCGCCGTGGCGAGCTCGACCGCCAGGCCCGCGCCGCAGGCGACGTCCAGCAGGCGCGTGCCGCCGCCGACTTCTAGGTGCTGGTGAATCGTGACGTACTCGCGGATGTTCTGCGGCTCGTGCAGCGTCGCCGCGTCGGCGCTCTTGCGGCCCCAGCCCTCGTCGGGCAGCTTCCACTGCGGCGTACTGCCGACGTCTGCGCCATGGTAAACGACCTGCTCGCCGGACGCGGCCCGCGGGACCGCCGGCTCGGCGTTCGATCTCGGATCTGCTTGCATGTCCGCTCGCATCGGCCCACTCCACCTCGCCCGGTACTCCATCAGCAGGTTCCACGATCGCCGGGCACCGTGTGACGCGCCGTGTGACGCGAACGCTCATCTCGCGGCGGTAGGTGGTCAGGATGGGCCACACCGCACCGCGGATCGCGGCGCAGCGCGAGGAGACCAAACGTAACAAACTTTGTTGCTTCTACGGCATGGGTGAGCGAGACTGCTCCGGTGGCGGCCAACAGCAGAGTGACGATCGCGGCCCACGCGCTGGCATGGATGGAACTGGCCAGGCGGCGTGGACGCGAGGTGCTCACCTCGGAGGAGGTGGCCGCCAGCGTCAACACGAACGCGGTCGTCATCCGCCGCAGCCTCGGCGACCTGCAGCGAGCGGGCCTGGTGAGCGCCCGCCGCGGCAACGGCGCAGGCTTCTCCCTCGGCCGGCCGGCAGCGCAGATCACACTGCTGGACGTGTGGCTCGCCGTCTCGCCGGAGCCGCTGCTCGCACTGCACCACTCCGAACCGAACCTGGAGTGCCCGGTCGGACGCGGCATCCGTCCGGTGCTCGCTGACCTGTACGACGAAGCGACCGACACGTTCCGGGCGGCGCTGGCCCGCTCGACCGTCGCCGACGTTCTGGAAAGGATCCTGTCATGATCGTCGAGCTGCGCCGTTACACCCTGCATGAGGGACGCCGCGACGAGTTGATCGACCTGTTCGACCGCGAGTTCGTGCACCCCCAGGAGGACCTGGGGATGGCGGTGCTGGGCCAGTTCCGCGACCTCGACCGGCCCGATCAGTTCGTGTGGCTGCGCGGATTCACCGACATGGCATCGCGCCGGACCGGCCTTTCGGCCTTCTATTCCGGCCCGGTGTGGGCGGAGCACGGACCGGCGGCGAACGCGACGATGGTCGACTCTGACGACGTCCTACTGCTCCGCGAGATCAAGCCGGTGCCGGTGTTCGACCGGGACGCCTCTGACCACGATTCGATCCTGCACGCGACCATCTGGTACTGGGCCGGCCCCTTCCCCGACCCAGCCGAGATCCCGACCGACACGCTGGCGGTGCTGCGGGCCGAGTACGCCGCGAACGACTTCCCCCGGCTGCCGGTCCGCGAGGGCGAGCATGCGCTGGTCTGGCTCGCCCGGTCCCCGCTGCAGGCAGACATCCCAGCGGAGGTGGTGAAGACCGAGACCTTCCGCCTGCGCCCCACCCACCGCTCCAGCCTCTACTGAGACCCGGCAGCGGGGCATGTGAGACCGGCCTGCCCCGCGTCCGGGACGCGGGGCAGGTCCTGGTCAGCTGATCCGGTCGATGAGGCCCGCCAGCAGCGCGACCCGCGGAACGACCGAGTCGAGGTCGAGCCACTCGTCCAGGCCGTGGTCGCCGCCGCCGACCGGCCCGAGCCCGTCGAGCACGGCCACACCCGACTCGGCCAGCAGGTTCGCGTCGGCGCAGCCGCCGGTGGCGGCGTGGGTGACGGTCAGGCCCAGTTCGCCGCCGACCTGCTCGGCGGCGCGCAGCAGCGCCGCCGTGCCGGGTCCGCCGGACCACGGCGGGGTCGGCGCGACAACCCGCACGGTGGCGGTGACCCCGTCGACGAGCGGGCTGCCGGCCAGCCGGGTGATGTCGGCCAGCGCCGCCTCGTAGGCGGCCGGTTCGGCCGCGCGCACGTCGACGACCAGGCGCGCCCGGTCGGCCACCACGTTGGGCCGGGTGCCGGCCTGGAGCACGCCGACGTTGACACCCGTGAGGCGTTGCAGCGCCACGGTCAGGTGCGCGGCGGCCAGCGCGGCGTTGGCGCCGCGCTCGGGTTCGATGCCGGCGTGGGCGGCCCGGCCGTGCAGGTCGATCTCGACGTCGGCGACGCCTTTGCGGGCCGAGACGAGATCGCCGTTGTCGCGGGCGCATTCCAGGCACAGGATCGCGTCCGCCTGCTCGGCGAGCCCGGCCAGCAGCGGCCGGCTGCCGATGGAGCCGATCTCCTCGTCGGGGGTGGCGACCAGCGCCAGCTCGCCGAAACCGTCGGCACGCAGCGCGAGGAGGGTCTCGATCGCGGCGAGCCCCGCCAGCAGCCCGCCCTTGTCGTCGCAGACGCCGGGACCGTACGCGCGGCCGGTGGCGCCGTCGACGGTCAGCGGCCGGGCGGCGGCGGTGCCGGGCGGGAACACGGTGTCGAGGTGCGCTGCGAGCAGGATGCGCCGGGTTCCGCGGCCGGACAGCCGGGCCACCACGGCGTCGCCGAGCGGCACGGCGGTGTCGTCGTGGATCGGCACCACCGTGACGTCGAGCCCGGCGTCGGCGGCGTACCCGCTGAACCGGGCGGCGACCTGGCGCAGGCCGGCGACCTGCCGCGACCCGCAGTCGATCTCGACGAGTTCGGCGAGCCTCGCCAGGAACGCCGGGTAGCGGGCCTGGGCGGCGGCGCGCAAAGCGGCGGCGTTCACAGGACCTTCGCCAGGAACGCGCGGGTGCGGTCGTGGCGCGGGTCGCCGAGGACCTGCTCGGGGGTGCCGGCTTCGACGACGACGCCGCCGTCCATGAA
Source organism: Catellatospora sp. NPDC049133 (assembly GCF_040648455.1). Taxonomy (NCBI): domain Bacteria; kingdom Bacillati; phylum Actinomycetota; class Actinomycetes; order Micromonosporales; family Micromonosporaceae; genus Catellatospora; species Catellatospora sp. NPDC049133. The sequence goes on along the minus strand of NZ_JBEZDT010000017.1, from coordinate 61,991 downwards.
CACGACCGTGTCGGCGACCTCGCGGGCGAAGCCCATCTCGTGGGTGACCACCAGCATGGTCATGCCGTCGGCGGCGAGTCCGCGCATGACGTCGAGGACCTCGCCGACGAGTTCCGGGTCCAGCGCGGAGGTGGGCTCGTCGAACAGCATCAGCTTGGGCCGCATCGCCAGGGCGCGGGCGATGGCGACGCGCTGCTGCTGCCCGCCGGACAGCATGGCCGGGTAGGCGTCGGCCTTGTCGGCCAGGCCGACCCGGTCGAGCAGGTCCAGTGCCCGCTGCCGGGCTGCCGCTTTCGGTTCGCGCAGCACGTGCACCGGGGCCTCCACGACGTTGCCCAGGGCGGTCAGATGCGGGAACAGGTTGAACCGCTGGAACACCATGCCGATGTCGCGGCGGCGTTCGGCGACCTCGGACTCGCGCAGTTCGTGCAGGCGGTCGCCGCGCTGGCGGTAGCCGACGAGGTCGCCGTCGACCCACAGCCGCCCGGCGGTGACGGTCTCCAGGTGGTTGACGCAGCGCAGGAACGTGGACTTGCCGGACCCGGACGGGCCGAGCAGGCAGCACACCTGCCCCTTGTCGACCTGCAGGTCGATGCCGGACAGGACCTCCAGTTGCCCGAAGCTCTTGCGCACTCCCTCGGCTTTGATCATCGCGGTCACCGGAACATTCCTCCCCCACTGGTGGCGCGGTGGCCGCGGCCGAAGCGCCGTTCGACGAACCACTGCACCACCGACAGGACGCTGACCAGGGCCAGGTACCAGATCGCGGCGACGGCCAGCAGCGGGATGACCTTGTAGTTCTGCGCGTACACGGTCTGCACCGCGGTCATCAGGTCGCGGCCGGCGATGACCGACACGAGGGCGGTGGACTTGAGCATCGTGATGACCTCGTTGCCCATCGGCGGGGCGATCACGCGCATGGCCTGCGGCAGGATGATGCGGCGCATGGTGAGGCCGGGTTTCATGCCCAGGGCGTGGGCGGCTTCGGTCTGTCCCTTGTCGACGGCGAGGATGCCGGCGCGCACGATCTCGGCGGCGTAGGCCATCTCGTTGAGCGACAGCGCGAGCACCGCGGGCACGATGCCGACCATGACGGCGTTGGTCGGCTGGTCGAAGACCGCGATGCCGGTGAACGGGATCGTGATGGTCAACCGGGGCAGCAGGGCGCCGAGGAAGCCGAAGAAGACGATCTGGACCAGCAGCGGGGTGCCGCGGAAGAACCAGACGAACGCCGCGGCCGACACACGCAGCACCGGGTTGGCCGACAGGCGCATGACGGCGAGCAGCACGCCGCCCGCGGTGCCCAGCAGCATGGCGATCACGGTGAGCAGCAGAGTGGTGCGTACACCTTCGAGGACGAAGTCTTTGAACAGGTATTCGCCGATGGTGTGCGGTTCGAGGTTGGGGCTGCTGAGCAGGGCCGAACCGACCTGGTAGGCCAGCAGCAGCACGACGGCGGCGGCGATCCAGCGGCCGTGGTGGCGTACCGGCACGGCCTTGATCGGCGGTGGGGTGTCGGTTGTCATCGGTGGGGTTCCCTCGGTTGGCGCGGGTGGCGGGCGGTGAGTGCCCGCCACCCGTGGGCGGGCGGTCAGTCGATGGCCTGGTCGATGGTCGCGGTGACCAGGCCGATCTCCTTCTGCTCGTACTGGGCGAGGATCTTGGCGTAGGTGCCGTCGTCGATGAGGGACTGCACCGCGGCCTGGAACGCCTGGGCGAGGTCGGCGCGGGACTTGAGGAAGCCGAAGCCGTTGGGGCTGGCCAGCCAGCCGTTGGGGTTCTGGGCGTCGGCGGCGAGCTGGACCTTGTCCTTGAGCTGCTGCTCGGTGTCGACGAGGTTGACCTTGGTCGCGGCGACGGCGTCGACGGTTCCGGCGAGCAGGGCCTGCACGGCCTGCGGGTTCTCCGGGTACTCCTTGACGGTGATCGCGTTGCCGGCGCAGCCGGTCTTGCTGTATTCGGCCAGGTGCTTGGCCTGGTTGCTGGCCTTCTGCACGGCGACGGTGCGCCCGCACAGCCCGGTGACGTCGTTGATGGACTTGGGGTTGCCCTTGGTGACGAGGAAACCGGTGCCCGAGGCGGAGTAGTCGACGAAGGTGGCGACCTGCTGGCGCTCCTTCTTGTCGGTGATGCCACCGGCGATGGCGTCGTACTTGCCGGCCTGCAGGCCGGGCACGAGGCCGTCGAACGGCTGCTGGCTCCACTGGGCCGTCAGGCCCAGCCGCGCGGCGGCGGCGGTGAGCAGGTCGTAGTCCAGGCCCTTGAACTCGGTGGTGTTGCCCTCGGCCTTGAAGTCGATGAACGGCTCGTAGGGGGCGTTGGTGGCGATGGTGATGGCGCCCTTGCCGCGGAAGTCGGCGGGCAGTTTGGCAGCGACCTTGGCGTCGGTGGTGACGTCGCCGACGCCGGTGATCGCGACGGTGACGGTCGCGGCTGCCGCGGAGTTGCCGGTGGTCGGGGTGTCGGTGGTGCCGCAGGCGGCCGCGGCGAGCGCGACGGCCGCGAGCGCGGCGGTGGACAGGGCGAAACGGCGCGAACGCATGAAGTCCTCCCGGTTACTGAAACTCAGTACCGGGGACTGTAATAGGCGTTACAGAAATTGTGAAGTTACGTTTTGATGTAACAAGATCATTCGAGCAGGCCGTACCGCTGCGCCGCCGTCTCGATGGAGGTGAGCCGCTCCCCCGCAGCCGGACCCAGCCTGGCGATCACCCCGTCGATCAGGGTCTCCAGCACCGCGACCGTGGGCACGAAACTGTCGTACGCCGACGGCGAGTCCACCCGGCTGGGCAGCACCACGTCGGCGACGCCCGCGACCGGCGACAGCCACCGGTCGGTGAACAGGATGATCTTCGCGTCGTGCTCCTTGGCCGCCTGCGCCAGCCGCAGCGTGGGCTGCTCGTAGCGGCGGTAGTCGAACAGCACCAGCAGGTCCCGACGGCCCAGCTCGGCCAGCAGGCCGGCCCGCTCGACCTGCCCCGCGGGCAGCAGCCGGCTGTTGCCGCGGACCTGCACCAGGTGCATCACGAGGTAGTGGGCCAGCAGCGCGGAGAAGCGCCCGCCGTGGCCGGTGACGCGCAGCTGCGGGTCGGCCAGCAGCCGCACCGCCGCCTCCACCTCCGATTCGGGCAGCTCGGCCAGGGTGGCCTCGACAGCCTGGGGCAGCACCCGCCGCGCGCGTTCCAGCGCCCCACCGGGCGCGGTCGGCGGTTCGGCGGTGTAGGCGGCCAGCGGGGAGGTGTCACGTTCGGCGAGCTCGTCGCGCACCGCCTTCTGGAACTCGGGATGCCCGCGAAACCCCAGCCGGTTGACGAAGCGCAGCACCGTCGGCCCGCTCACCCCGGCCCGCTCGGCCAGCACCGCCACCGTCTCCAATGCGGCTGCGGGGTACGCCGCCAGCAGCACCCGGGCCACTCGGCGCTCGGCCGGGCTGCACTCGCCCAGCCGGGCATGGATCATCCCGGCGACGCCGTGCTCGACTGCGGTCATCTGCCACCTCCGCCGCACAGCGTAGCCACGCCCGGGCAGGGGTCCCCGCCCGGCGCGCGCCGGGCGGGGACGCCGGTCACTTGGTCACGGTGCAGGAGTAGGCCGCCGAGCCGGAGCCGGAGTAGGACTCCAGCTCCACGTAGACGGTGGCGCTGCCCGAGGCCGTGCGGGTGTAGGTCAGCGACTCGTCGGCTCCGGCGCCGTCGTTGACCGAGCGGACCAGGGTGCTGCCGGAGGAGTTGAGCAGGTACAGGTCGGCGTCGTAGGCCGACGGGATCGCGCAGTTCACGGTGATGGTCTGGCCGGAGGCCAGGGTGGTGGCGAAGTAGTCACGGTCGGAACTGCTGCCCATGTTCCCGGTGACGGTCGCGGGATAGGTCAGCGACGCGATGCTGTTGGCGGCCGAGCGGGAGTCGTTCGGCTCGAACTCGGCGTAGCTGGACCCGCCCCCGCCGCCGCCGCCGGGCGGCGGGCAGGAGGTGAGCGGCGTGCCGTTGTACAGGTTGGACTCGGCCACCCCGTTGGTGACGCTGCGCAGGTAATAGCCGCAGGTCGGACGGTTGGCGAAATCGTAGGTCTGGCCGCCGGTCAGCTTCCAGATCTTGAAGTTGGAGAAGCTGAGCGACTGCCCGGCCGAGGCTCGTTCGGGCTGGTGGTCGCCTAGCACGACATATGCGCTCGGGCCGCTCAGCGTCGCCTTGCCCGCCGCGTCGATGAACAGCGACGCCCCCTCCTCGACCCCGACGCCCCAGGCCGAGCCGCCGCTGACCAGTCCGTCCTTGATGGATCGGGCGACAAAGGCCATCAGCCGGCCCATCCGGTCGCGGGCGACGAAGTGCGAGTCGTTGACCGTGTCGGCGTAGTGCGGCCACTCGAACATGCCGGTGGTGAAGCTGATGTAGCTGTCGTACGGGTCGGCCAGGGCCTCCGACGAGAGCACGCTGCCGGTGCAGGCGTCGTAGACGACGTCGCTGTTGATGTGGTGCCCGGCGCTGCCGCCGCCGACACCGCCGCCCTTGGCGACCACCGACTGCACCGAGGCCCGCAGCGAGGTGCCCTTCCAGTTCGCGTAGCGGCACTGGTCGCCGCCGGCGAAGTAGACGAACTCGGCGTTGCGGATGTCGGTGTTGACCTGGGTGTTGTTGCCGTCGTTGGCGCTGGTCAGGGTCAGCGTCGTGCAGGAGTTGACGTTGGCCAGCCCCACGATGGTGTCGCACTCGGGGGTCTTGCTGCCCGAGGTGGGCGCGGATCCGGCCAATACCGCGACGTCGATGCTGCCGCTGCCGCCGCGGATCGCGTCGATCGCCTTGGTCATGGTCGCCGTGACGACCCCGCCGGAGCCGTTCATCGTGTACGCCGGGCCGGACCAGGTGGTGCGGCTGACGTCGGTGGCGCTGCCCTGGCGGACCCGAGTCACGGCGGCGTGCGCCGGGGTGCCGATCAGGGTGCCTGCCAGCACGGCGACGGCTGTCGCGGCGGCCAGGCGGGACATGGGGGGCATAGATCCTCCTCGACGGATCCCACCACGCTGGTGATGTAACGCACAGTACAGACACGGCCAATTCTTGTACATGTGTAGTTCCTATTACTTACGAACTCGTAACATGCATTACATCTAGACTATGAGTACAAGCTCTTGTAACGTGCTCTCGCGTCGCCCACCTGGCGCCGACACCCAGTCCGGCTCCGCCCGCCGTTTGGAAACCCAGTTCCCACCACGCGGCGGCGGGCGGAGCCTCCCATCCCCCGGGAGGCACCCCATGACCCGCAGACGCACTGTCCTAGCCGGAGCCCTCGGCGCAGCCGCCCTCACCGCGTTCGGCCCCGCCGCACCCGCCGCCGCCAAGGCCTGCCGCGGCCCGCTGATCCTCGTCGGCGGCTCGCTGGCCGACGACAACACCGAGATCTACGGCGAGATCGTCCGCCGCGCTGGCGGCGCGACCGCCCGCATCGGCGTACTCACCGCCGCCTCCGTCCCGCCCAGCCAGGACCCCGACGCCGGCTCCCCCGACGCGGTCAACAGCGAGACCAACGGGCAGTACTACGCCGACCTGCTGCGCTCCCACGGCGCCGGCGAAGCCGTCTGGATCCCCGTCGACCTCGACCGCCTCGACGCCGCCGACGATCCCGCCGTCGCCGCGCTGGCCGCCGGCTGCACCGGCTTCTTCTTCGGCGGCGGCGACCAGTTCCGCTACATCACCACCCTGCTGCACGGCGACGCCCACACCGACACCCTCGTGCTGGCCGCGATCCGCCGCAGCCACGCCGCGGGCGCCGTCATCGCCGGCAGCAGCGCCGGAGCCCAGATCCAGCAGGGCGCCGACATGGTCACCGGCGGCGAGAGCTATGAAGCCCTGCGCGACGGCGCGTTGCCGGGCTACTTCGACGACCCGAACACCAGCGGCTACTGGCCCGCGGGCGGGTTCGGGTTCCTGCGCTCCGGGCTGATCGATACCCACTTCTCCGCGTACGCCCGCCTCGGCCGCGCCGTCCAGCTCGCGAAAGACACCGGCCACGACCGGGTCTACGGCCTGGACCCGAACACCGCGCTGCTGGTCACCGACCCGGGCAGCCGCGACGAGCGCGGCCGTGTGCTGGGCGCCGGCGGCATCAACGTGCTCGACCTGCGCGACGGCGTGCGCTGGAGCCACCTGACCGCGGGCTTCACCTACTCCCCCGCCGACTGGCGCATCCGCGTGCCGAACACGCTACGCGAGCTGCGCCCCGACGGCACGCAGGCCGTCGCCGACAGCGACGACATCTTCGGTGACGACGTCGCGACCGCGCTCGCCCTGGAACTGGCCGGTTCCCGCGACCGCAGTGCCATCGGATACACCCGCCAGCAGGACCCGCGGTTCGCGGTGACGCTGGCCAAGCACCGCGGATTCGCCGCGTACACCGCCGACGGCCACACCGCGGCCGCGTTCCAGGGCCTCGCCGTCCACATCCGGCAGGCCTGACGGGGGAACGGGTCCGGCTCGCCATCGCGCGCCGGACCCGCCCTCACCAGGGCGTGCCGGCCGGCGTCGACGCATGACGGGCACGGTCCACCCGTCGGCGTCAGATCGAGACGACGATCTTGCCGCGTACGCCGCCGTCCTCCAGTGCCCGGTGCGCGCCCGCGATGTCAGCCAGCGGGAAGACCCGGTCCACGACCGGCCGCACCGCGCCCCGCGCCACCAACGCCGCGAGCCGGTCCAGGTCGGCGCGGCGCGGATTGCCGCTGAAGAACCGCACCCGCCGCGAACCGTGCACCGCCGAGGCGGCCACGTATCCCAGTGACGCGACCACGCGATCGAGGTCGAACGAGATCGCGACCATCCGGCCGCCGCCCGTCAGCCGGCTCCGGTAGGCCCGCAGCTGCGTACCGACCGTGTCCACGACCACGTCGAACCGGCCGAGGTCGCCGGGTGTCACCGCCCGGTAGTCGATGCACTCGTGCGCGCCGAGATCCCGTACCAGGTCGAAGGTCCGCGCGCCGGCCAGCGCGGTCACGTGCGCGCCCAATGACCGGCCGAGTTGCACCGCGATGCTGCCGACCCCGCCCGCGGCACCGCGGACCAGCAGCCGTTCCCCCTGCCGCAGCCCCGCCTTGTCCACCAGTGCCGTCACCGCCGTGGTGCCGACCCCGGCCAGCGCTGCGGCCTGCTCGAACGTCAATCCGTCCGGGATCGGGGCCACCCGGTCGGCGGCGATGGCCGCGTACTCGGCCGCCGCGTTCATCGCGCGGCTGACGCCCCACACGGGCTGGCCGATGGAAAGGCCGGTCACGCCGCTGCCGAGGGCCTCGATCCGGCCCGCCAGGTCGAGGCCCAACTGCTTGGGGAAACCCCGCCCGACGAGCAGGCCCGTGACCGCCTTGACCCGGCCCGCCCTGCCGTAAAGCTCGCCGCCGTTGACGCTGGTGGCGCGCACCCGCACGAGCACCTGGCCGGGTCCGGCCGCCGGTCGTGCGACGTTGCCTTCGTACAGCACCTCGGGCGGGCCGTACCTGTCGTAGAGCGCGGCGCGCATCTGTGCCACTGGCTTGCCTTCCTGTCACTGTGACCCGGACATTCCGGGAGCTCACGCGGGACGACGCTAGCCGCTCAAACGGACAGGGCAATCCGTTTAAGCTAAAGTGAGGAGGATGAGCACGCGATCTTCTCGGTTGCCCGCCGCCCCAGGCCGCCCCCGCTCCGACGCGGCACGCAACCGGGCCCGGCTGCTCCAGGCGGCCGGCGAGGCGTTCGCCACGGCCGGGTTCGACGTGCCCATGGCGGCGATCGCCCGCCGCGCCGGGGTCGGCATGGCAACCCTCTACCGGCACTTCCCCACCCGCGAGCAGCTGGTCACCGAAGTCTTCGCCGACCGGTTCCAGGCCTGCGCGGCGGTGGCCGACGAGGCGTTCGCCGACGAGGACCCGTGGCGCGGGTTCTGCACGCTCGTGACCAAGGTGTCCGCCATGCAGGCCGCCGACCGCGGCTTCACCGCCGCGTTCCTGACCGCATACCCGGACGCGGTCGATCACGAACAGGCGCGGGCCCGCGCCGAGGACGGGTTCGTGCGGCTGATCGATCGGGCCGTGGCGGCAGGGGCGCTGCGCCCCGACTTCGCCGTCGCGGACCTGATGCTGCTGCTGGTCGCCAACGACGCGGTCATCGTCGCCGCACCCGCGGGCCAGGCCCCGGCCGCGTCACGGCGGCTGGTGGCGTACCTGCTGCAGTCGTTCGCGGCGGGACACACTCGGCCGCTGCCCCCGCCGCCGCGCCTGCGCCTGCACCACGTGCACCAGCCCCGCACGGGCGGATCCGGCTGAGCGGCCGACAGTGTCACGTAGCCTCGTCGGGTGGCGTACTTCGTTTCCTTGACCGCGGACGAGGCAGCATCGACCGTCGGCCAGCTTCGGATCGAACAACGCCTGACTGTCGCCCTGCGTCGCGGCCAGCAGCCCGTTGGTGTGGACTCGGCAGGTCCACCTGTGGTTCTCGTACTGACCGAGAGCGGGGTCGGCGGTCCCCGGCGGTTGCAGTTCCTGGGAGTTCGAGCACGTCACAACATCGTCGGGCCGGTCGACCGAAGCATCACGATCGAGCCACTTCGCGAATGCATGCAGACGATTTATTGGGAAGGTCCCGTCGGCAACCTCCTCGACCGCCTTCCGAAGGGACTGGCGTCTGACGCTGACCGTGATGCTCCGCGAGGTGCCGTCGGCGAATGTGACCGCGACGTGTGGTCTGCAGTCGAGGGCTTGCTACGAGAAGGTCATCCGGAGCTCGGTCCGTTGCTCGATTGGCTTCTGGCCCAGGCCAACCAGGTGGTTTTCGACGATTCTCCGGCCGACCAGTCGTGGCAGGAGCAGCAGGACGCGACACGCACCGTCGTTCGCATTGCGGGCTTTCCGCCCTCCGCAGTGGCAGCCTGGGATCGCCCGCCGGGGCGGGATGATCCCTACCTCGCCGGGGTGATTCCGCAGCCGCCGGAGCACAGCCTCATCGAGCACGACATTCGTGCGGCAGGCGTCGCATTCGACATGGCAGCGCAGTTGGCAAACGAGCCGGGAGCGCGTTGCCACATTCACGTGCTTCGCGACAATGAAGGTCGGCAGCTGGAGATCGCAAATGTCAATGCCATCGGCGTCGAGCACCGCACCGGCACCGACATGCTCTACTACTACCAGCCGACTGAGAGTTTCGTCCTGGTGCAGTACAAGAGGATCGACCCGGTCAAGCGCTTTACGCTGGTCGATGCCCGTCTGCGCAGCCAACTGACGCGTTTGGAGAAGGTCGCGAGCCTCAGCAGGTCGGCGCAGGGCCCCGACGACTGGAGGCTCGCCGGCGACCCCTGCTTCCTGAAGCTGGCCTACTGGCCGCAAAGCGACAGCGGGCTACAGGTCGACGGACTCGCGCCCGGAATGTACCTGCCAGTAAGCTATGTTCGGCTGCTGCTCGAAGACGCCTGCACCGGCGACGACGAGCAACGCCACCTCGGTTATCCGCAGGTAGCCCGCCACATCGTCAATACGCAGTTCATCGAGTTGGTCAGGAACGGTCTTGCGGGAACCGTCGGCGTCACCCGAGACCAGTTGCTGGACCTGGTGATCGAACGTACGGCTGCCGGCTCGAGCATGGTCGTGGCGATCGAGAGCAGCAGGGAGTCGGCCAAGGCCCGCCATCAGCGCGCGCACAGCCGCAAACGCAACACCAAGCCATACACCCAACTCACCTTCGCCCAGCCGACCTTGTTCGACGGCGAAGTCACGGGCTGACCGACACCTGACCGCGCAGCCGTGATCCGGTCCGATGGTGACCGTTGCCGCGCCCGAACAGCTCATGTGTCCCGCCCGAGCGAGCGCGACATGGTGGCCAGACCGAGCACCGCGAGCAGGGCGAGGGCGCTCGGGAGGAGAAACACCAGCGGCAGGCCGATCGCCGCGGCGCCAAGACCCCCGGCGCGGCAGCCGAGAACCCGAGCCGGACAGGAACATCGCCACGGCGGCTCCCCGGTACAGCGGGGAAACCCACGTCAACCGCAGCGCCGATGACCGCGCGGTGGGCCTGTTCTACCTGACGAACCTCACCCAGCCGGTGTCGAGGCCGCCTTCGGCGCCTACCGCGGGGCCAAAGCGCTGGAGGTGTACCGCTACGGCGGCCATGAGGGCGGGCACCGTGCGCACGAGCAGAAACAACTCAGGTGGCTACGCGACGTCTTCGAGCAGCCGCGCCCAGGGCGCCGGCGCGACTGCCCGGCCGCACCGAAGGCAGGCGAATCGCCGCGTCAATCGACGCAGAATCCGGGACCTGCGCCTACGCCCACCGCCCACCGGCGATGCTCGAACGGAGACAACCATCCGAGCGCGCTCGCCAGGAAAGGACGGCGGCCATGACCGCGACAGTGCATGACGACGTGCAGATCGCCGACTTCGGCAAGGAGATGTGGGACTTCCTCACCAGGAGGCACGCGGCCATCTCCTACAACTTCCGCGACATGGAGGTGCACGTCCCCCGCCGGACCGGACCCGACTCGCCCCGAGCCACCTGGGTCCTCAACGGCACACTCGAAATCAGCACCAGTGACCACGACGACGCGCCACGCCGCTAGTCGCCGGCCGGGCAGCCCGATCCGGATCTCCGGGGGTGTCGACGTCACGGTCCACGCCGGAGGCCGGCACACCACCGGTCGCCTCGACGCGGAGCCGGGGCACCCGCTCGTCGTGAGTTTCGCCGATCCGGCGCTCGCCCTGGCACAGCTGCCGCAGCTCGCGATGTCGCGCGCCGCGGCAGCGCCGCTTCTCAGAGCACTCGGACGCGTCGAGGTCCGCCGCGCCGACGGAACCTGGCTGCTGCGGATCTACTGGCACGACGGGCGGGTGCACCGCTGGTGGAGCACCGCCGGGCTGCGCCTGCTGCCGCGCGCCGCTGCCCTGCGCGTGCTCGCCCGCCGCACGTCCCGTCGGTGACCCGGCCGATTAGCACCGCCGCGATCCGGTAATACCGGGTGCATGAGCCAGCCGAACCTCGATCCCGCGCAGTACCCGCCGATCGATCCGTCCGAACCCGTGCCCGACGATCCCGGCGTGCTGCTGCCGGGCACGCCGGAGGTGCTGCCCGCGGCACCGGTCGAGCCGATGCCGGGCGATGAGGACCCCGGCGGCGATCCGGGACGCGTACGCGAGCCCGCATGAGCCGTCGGACCCAGCGCCGGCGATCGCTCACGGCTGCGTGGCCGCCCTGCGGTACCCGTCCAGTGCCGTTGTCGCCTCGGCATCAGCGGGATGCCGGACCAGGTGGGCCACGTGCTGCCACATCGCCCGCTCGTCGGCCAGGGTGGCGGGCATCACCAGCCCGAACGCCTCGGCGAGCCGCTGTCGGCCGAGGTTGACCATCGCCCGCACGGCACCGTCCCAGCTGTCCACCGCGCCGACCGCCGCGCTGTACCAGATGCGGGCCGCCACCAGCAGAGCTGCTGCCCCGGCCAGCGGTGCGGGCCCGCTGACGGTGCCTGCGAGCCACAATCCGGTCAGCGTGAGCGACAGCAGCACGTGGCCGGACAGCATGCACACAAAGAAGTCGACGTTGGCACGAGCCGCGGCCTCGTCCTTGCGCGCCTGCTCCTCGACCAGGCTGACGAGCTCGCTCCACAGGATCTGCGAGTCAAGCCCGAACCTGCTCCAGGCATACTCCTCCAGCCTGCGGATCGAATTGCCCAGCCGGGTGGGGGCGATCTGCTCGTCGTCGATCGGATAGCGGCGCAGGCGCTCGGCTGCCAGACCGATCGCGACGGCGGAGACCTCGCCGCGACGGGCGTACCGCGAAAGCCTGCCGTGGGCGCGATACGGGGCGATTGCCTCCGCGACATCCTGGCCCGCGGCCTCGGCCGCCGCGAGACGCATGGCGTCGTGCCGGTCGGTGAGCAGGTGCTTGCGGCTGAGCTGGCGTCGACGGCCCCAGCGCTGCAGGGCCGCCGGCCACAGCGTGTAACCCTCGAGGATGCGGTAGAGCAGGTTCTGGATCGCCGCCAGCACCAGCCCTGCCACCAGCACTCCGACGCCGAGGACGGCGACGGTCGGCGTGGCGGATCCGCTCAGCAGGTCGCCGACCGACAGACCGGACACCGCCGGTGCCAGCGCGATGAACAGCGCGACGTTGATGAGTGTCGGCAGGATCCACCCGACGACCAGGCCCCATCCTCCGCCGAGAATCCCTTTGGCGATGTCGCTCACGAACCACCGCGCATACGCCGCAGCAGCCGCGTGAGCACACTCGGGGTATCGGCCGACAGCGGCCCGGCGGTCGTGGTGCGCCGAGACCAGCCGGCGGCGAGATCCGGGCCGGGTGGCGGCCCCCCGGGCGCGTCGAGGCCGACCGGCAGGTCAGGCGGCGGGCTGGGGCTCCAGGTCGGGGCAGGCTGATAGAGGTCCGGGCCTGGCGGCCGCGCCGACACCGGCGCCGAGTCGCCCTGCTCCGGGCGCGGGGACGGGACGACCTCCGGCCAGGCCGCGACCGGACCGGCTGCCGCGGCGCTCGACGGTGTGAGCCCTTGTTCCGCGAGCCACCGCGGGAAGGCTTCCGGAGTCACGTCCGGATCGAGCGCGTCACGATCGTCCGCGCCTTCTTCTCGCTCCATGTGTCCTCCAGTGCGATGACGGTCGTGATGGGACAGTACGCAGCGGCTGACAGCCCTGCGGCTGAGAGGATCTGCCTGGGGCCTTGCGCCGGACAACAGAGCCTAACGAAGTCCCGCGGGTGACGGTCGATCGCCGCCGCCGCGGCTGGGTGGCCGCATACACCGGCGGTGCCACCGGTTCTCCCGTCTGTCCAGGTGCGGCCGGGCACAGAACCGACGCCTGCCGCCTCAGGATCGCGTCGCGGTGACGACGATGTTGTCGCGGTAGTGGCGAGTTGCCTTGTCGAACGGGCCGCCGCAGGTGATCAGGGTCAGGCGCGGCGCGCCGTCGCGGGCGAAGTATCTGTCCAGCGGGATCCGGGTCTTGCGGTACTGCTCCACCGCCACGACCCGGAAGGCCGCGGAGCCGCCGCGGGCGTCCCATACTGTCACCGGGTCATCCTCGTCCAGATCCCGCAACCCGAAGAAGGCTCCCTTGCCCTGAGTCGCGCTGTCGACGTGTCCGGCGATCACGATCGACCCGGCGGTCGCCTCCAGCCCTGGCCCGTACCGGTACCAGCCGACCCGGTCGACGCTGGGCGGGACTGCGAAGTCACCGGTCCGGGCGTCGATGCCGACCGGCTCGACCCGGGCGTTCAGCGACATGGCGGGGATGGCCAGCCTGGCCGGCGCGATCGTCGGCCCGCCCGTGGGCAGCACTCCCGGTTGCACGGGGACCGCGACGCCCGGTGTCAGCGCGGTCGGTGACGATGAGTCGCCGACCAGGCCGTCGACTGCCGGAGCGGGGTCGTCGGCGTCGGCGCGGCAGCCTGCGGCGGCCAGCAGCGACATGCCGCCGAACAGGTGCAAGGCGTGGCGGCGGGTGACGCCGGGGCGGCGCGCCCCGCGGGTGTCGCGGGGCGCGCCGTAGGGGCGGGGCATGGTCATCGTGTGGTGCGCCGGGTCGCCATCCGGACGCCGCCGCCGACGGCCAGCAGCAGCGCGGCAGCGGCCGCTGCCAGCCACCACGCGCTCATACCGGACTCGTCGGCCAGGCCGCCGTCGCCGCTGGGAACGCCACCGGGAGCCGAGTGCAGACCGGTGATCACCTGGGCGACGACGCCCAGGTTCTTGCCCTCGGCCGAGCCGGTCGCGTACACGATCGTCGCGGTTCCCTCCTTGAGGTCGACGTCGGTGGCCGGGATCGCCACGGTGGTGGTGCCGGCGAGCACGACGTCGGCGCTGACGGTCCCGGCGGGCAGGTCGGCCTTGGCCTCGTCGGGGTTGGTGAGGCCCTTGAACACCGGCGTGCCACCGGCGCGCACGTCGACGGCCGGAGCGGCGGCGGTGTGCCGCACGATCAGGCGCGCCTTGCCCGCGCCGACCTTGCTGACGTCGTTGACGAACGGCGTGATCTTCGGGGTGCCGGCGGCGTCGAGATGCGCGACGATGCTGATGTTCGCCCCGCCGGGGACCTTCGCGCCGTCGACGGACAGGATCGCCTTGTCGATCGGCTCGCCGGGCTTGGTCAGGTCGAGGTCGTAGCTGCCTTCGGGCAGGTCCAGCGGGCCCGCGACGTCGCCGGGCTTGAAGTCCTTCAACGTCACCTTGCCGTTGACGTACACGTCGACCGGCGTGGCGGGGATGCCGTGCACCACCGACACCTTCGACGTGGCCGCATACGCTGGTGTCGCGGTGGCCAGGCCGGCGGTCGCGGTCACGGCGGCGGCCACCGCGCCCAGCGCCAGGATGCGGTGGATGTTCAGGCTGCGCATCGCTTCTCCTTGGATCGTCGTCTGCTTCGGACGGCTGAACTCGCCGTCATCGGGGGCTACGACGCCCGCGCCGACGGCGGATGCGGCCAGTGACATTGACGACGGGATGCATCCGGCAGTGCGTTGCCGGTCGTATCAGGCGTTGTAGGGGTGTGCGCGACAGGCCGAGGAAGCGTGGTGGCCGTGGCGGGTAGAGTCTTGGCGACCCGATGGAAGGCGGCCTGTCCAGTGACTGCGCAGCGCGATCAGGCTACCGCCGTCGTCGCTGACGGCGTGGCGGTCCGGTTCGCCGCCGGGGACGAGTCCGCGCTCCGGGAGGCCTACGACCAGTACGGGTCCGCGGTGCTGCACCTGGCCACGCGGCTGCTGCGCAGCCGCGCCGACGCCGAGGACATCACCCAGGCGGTGTTCGTGTCGGCATGGCTGGCACGCGACAGCTTCGACCCGGCCCGCGGCAGCCTGCTGGGCTGGCTGCTGGCCATCACCCGCCGCAAGGTCATCGACCTGGTGCGGGTGCAGCAGCGGGCTGAACGGGTCGAGGACGCGATCCGGCGGCAGCCCGAGCCGCCGCCGGCCGCGTCCGCAGAGGAGGTCGTCGAGCAGCTGGTGGTCGCCGACGAGCTGGCGAGACTGCCCGACGACCAGCGCAGAGTGCTCGAACTGGCTTTCTACGACGACCTCACCCACCAGCAGATATCCGAGACGACCGGGCTTGCCCTCGGCACGGTGAAAAGCCACATCCGTCGCGGCATGGCGGCGATCAAACGGCGATGGGAGGTGGACGATGCGCCATCTGGACACCGAGCAGCTGACTCTGCTCGCCTTTGACGAGCCGTCGCAGCAGACGACCGCAGCCGCACACCTGACCTCCTGCGACACGTGCCGCGACGAGGTGGCCGAACTGCGGCGCCTGGCCGGCGTGGTAGCCCACACACGACCGCTGCGCGCCCTGCCACCACCGCCGCCTCGCTTGTGGAGTGCCATAGCCGCGCAGGCCGGCCTGGCCGAGGCCGCGACCGGCACCGCTGCCGCCCCGTCAGGCCGAACGTCTGACGCTGCCGCATCACCCGACGCCGGCTCCGGGCCGCGCGGCCCGGTCCGCCCCACCGACAATCGCCCTCCCGCCGCCGCGGGTCCGGCCCGACAGCGGCGCGGCTTGGCCAAGCTCGCCCTCGCCGCCGGCGTCATCGCCGCCGTCGCCGCCGGTGCCGTCGCGGGCGTCTGGTGGGACAGGCCGCCACAGCCGACAGTGCTCGCAGCAGCGGCGCTGACGGCCTACGGCGACACACCCGCCTCGGCGACCGGCAGCGCCGACGTCGTCGCCGGGAATCGCCTGCGCCTGCACGTGGCCGGGCTGCCCGCGGTCGACGGCTACTACGAGGTATGGCTGATCGACCCGGACACGATGAAGATGTTCTCCGTCGGCACCCTCGGCCCCGGCGCCGACGGCGAGTTCAGCCTGCCGGCCAACGCCGACCTGGCGGCGTACCGGCTGGTCGACGTGTCCGCCGAGCACTTCGACAACAACACCGCCCACTCCGGTGACAGCCTGCTGCGCGGATTGCTCACCTGAGCCCACGCGGGCGAGCTCGCGTGGGAGCTGCACCTCGTCAGGAACGGCAGGCGCGCTGCACCGCAGACCCAAGGATCTGACCTTCTGCTGCGATGTCGACCGTTCGGCGTTCGCCATGGTCGGAGAAGTCCGCAATGATCACGTTGTCCTGGCCAGGGTGGCGTGCTGAACGGGTGAACCCCTCACTCGGGAGTCACCAGCCGGCGGTGCCGGGCCCGCCTTTGAACGGGCCCGCGAGGTCACGGGTGATCCAGCCGCCGTAGAAGTCACCTGCCTGCGGCATGACAGGTTCGCCGTCGACGAGGCACGTGTCGAGTTTCGACGGGTAGAACGCGAGCAGGCCGGCGAGTTCCTGGTAGCCGGCCGTCGGTGCCTCGTACGACCAGGCTGCCTGCGGCACGACGACGTCGCCGACGACCAGGTCCCAGTAGCCGGCGGCGCCTTTGAACTCGCAGTAGGTGCTGCGTCCGGACGGCCGCAGTGGGAGCAGCACCGCGTCGCGCGGGACGTAGTAGACCGGCGGGTGCGAGGTCTCCAGCACTCTGACAGCCTGCCGGGTGTCGAAGACGACCCGCCCTCGGTGCGTCGCGGTGATCCGGCGGGCGCTGCGCTCCCAGCGCGGTGGCCGTGGGTAGTCCCACACGTTCTCGGCTGCCGGGCGGGGTCCGCCGACGCCGCGCCCAGCGGGTGCGGTCGTCATCGCGGCACCGGTCCGCCAGGTATCCGCAGGTAGTCAGGTCGGGTGCCGAGCTGCGCGGTGGCAGGCGAATCGGCGGGGACGACGCGTTCGAGCACGGCCGCCGCCGGGCTGGTCTCCGGCGCCGTCGGGTATGTCGACCAGTACGAGGACACCGCTGCCATCGCCTTGGCCTCGTCCTTGGCCTTCTCGCGGATGGCGTCGTCGCAGGCCGACAGCCAGGTGGTGTAGCCCGTGAGCTGCCAGCGCGAATTGTGCGTGATCTTGCCGACCAGTTCCATCGAGCGTCCGGCGCACCGGCGGGACAGGTTGCTGATCTTCTCGTCGATGCCCATGACTTCCTCCGGCTGCGAGTGCCTGCGGCCGTGATCGCCGGCCACGTCTTCATCGTCACTGCCGCCGGTGGGCAGCGCGACCCCTGGCCCACTATTGCGTCGATTTGCGCGTCGAATATTGGCCCGGCGGCGGCCGGGCTCAGCGCGGCTCGGGGCGGTCGGCGCGGGCGGCCTCCCGCGAGGCGACGATCGCGCCAGTCATCCGGCGAATCACCTCGGCGGCCACCAGCAAGTCCTCGGTCGGCAGGTCCGCGAGGGCTTCGGCCATACGCCGGCCGAGGGGTTGGAAGAACTCCCGTGCCATCGCGAGCGCGGTGTCGTTCATCGACAGGGTGAGCCGGCGGCGGTCACGCGGGTCGCGGATGCGCTCGACGTGCCCGGCGCCTTCCAGCCGGTCGATCAGCGAGGTGGTCGCCGAGGCGCCCAGGCCGAGACGTGCGGCGAGTTCGCCGGCGGTGAGCGGCCGGCCCTGCTCGGCGCTCGCGGCGATCCACATGATCGCGTTGAGGTCGCTGCGGCCCAGGTGGTGGGCTCGGGCGAACACGTCGACGAACACGTCGCTCTCCACGGCGCTGACCTGCAGGGCCCTGGCGACCTCGTCGAGCGCGGCGGCCCGACCAGGGGGCCCCGTTTGCTCTCGCATGGCGAGCACTATAGCATTTCGATCGTCGAACCATTCGACTATCGAACCTTTGCATCCTCAACGAGGATCTCCCGAACAGGAGCCCAGATCATGGGTGCGCGTATCGCCACGTGGATCGCCGGCCGGGTCGGCGCAGCCGTCATCCTGCTCGCCACCGCGGCAGTCGCCACGCTGGTGTTCCTCACCAGCCCCGCCCAGCCCGCCGCCGGGCCCACCGACGGCTTGCCCGAGGGCAAGCAGTCGACCCGGGTCACCGAGCTGATGGACCGCTTCGCCAGCGGCCGCGCCGAATCCGCCATCATCGTGTTCGAACGCCCCGGCGCGGCGCTCACCGAGCCCGACCGCCAGGCCCTGGCAACCCTGCGGACGGCCGTGGCCGACCGCGAGCACGTCGGCACGCTGCCGCCCATCGCGTACGCCGACGACGGCCAGGCCGCGCTCCAGGTCGTACCGCTGCGGGCCGACCTTTCCGACGAGGCGCGTGACAGCACCGTCGACGGCCTGCGCGCCCTGCTGCGCGACGGCACCGGCCTGCCCGACGGGATCAGCGCACAGGTCACCGGCGGTGCGGCCTTCGGCCGTGACATCTCCGCCGCGTTCGCCGGCGCCGACGTCACCCTGCTGGTCGCCACGGCGATCGTGGTGGCGCTGCTGCTGCTGATCACCTACCGCAGCCCGATTCTCTGGATCGTCCCACTGACCGTGATCGGGCTCGGCGACCAGCTGGTCGCCAAGCTGCTGCCGTGGATCGGGCACCTGATCGGCGAACCCACCGACGCCTCCATCGCCGGAATCGTCTCGGTACTGGTCTTCGGCGCCGGCACCGACTACGCCCTGCTGCTCATCTCCCGCTACCGCGAGGAACTGCGCCGCACCACCGACCGGCGAGCCGCGCTGGCAGCCGCGGTGCAGGCAGCGGGCCCGGCGATCGTCGGCAGCGCCGCAACGGTCATCCTGGCCCTGCTGACCCTGGTCACCGCCGTGCTGACCAGCAACCGGACTCTCGGCATCGCCGCCGCCGCGGGCGTGGCCGTGGCCCTGGTGTTCGGACTCGTCGTGCTGCCCGCCGCCCTGGCACTGCTGCCTCGCGGCGCGTTCTGGCCGCTGGTGCCCGTCGCCGGCAGCGCCGAGACCAGCGAGACCGGAATCTGGGCCCGGGTGGCAAGGCTCGTCGGCCGTCGACCCGTCGGCGTCCTGGCCGCCGCCGCCGTCGTTCTCGCCGCGCTCGCCGCAGGACTGCTCACGACCACGATCGGGCTGTCGCAGACCGAGCAGTTCCGCACCGAGGTGGAATCGGTCCAGGCGCAGCAGACCCTGGCAGCCCACTTCGCCGCCGGTTCGTCGCAGCCGCTGCAGGTCATCGTCTCCACGGTGAACGCCCAGCAGGCCGCCGACATCGCCGCCCGCACGGCCGGGGTCGCCGCCGTCGGCCGCCCGGAAGCATCCACCGACGGCACGCTGACACTGCTGCCGGTGCAGCTGTCCGACGAATCCGGCACCACCGGCGCCGACCGCGCCGTCACCGCACTACGGCAGGGCCTGTCGGCTGGAGCCGGAACCGACGCCCTGGTGGGCGGGCAGCCGGCCGCCGACCTGGACCAGCGTGACGCCAACGCCCGCGACAACGCCGTGGTCGCCCCGCTGGTCCTGGCCGTGGTCCTGATCGTCCTGATCGCACTGCTGCGCTCGATCGTGGGGCCGCTGGTGCTGCTGGCCACGGTCGTGCTCAGCTACGCCGCCAGCCTCGGCGCGGCCAGCCTGGTCTTCGCCGCCCTGGACATCCCCGCGCTCGCCGCCAGCGTGCCGCTGCTGGCGTTCCTGTTCCTGGTCGCCCTCGGCGTCGACTACAACATCTTCCTGGTCAGCCGGGCCCGGGAGGAGACCGCCGCCCGCGGGGACACCCGGGCGGGCACGCTGCGGGCCCTGTCCGCCACCGGCGGCGTCATCACCTCCGCCGGAGTACTGCTGGCGGCGGTCTTCACGGTGCTGGGCGTGCTTCCGGTCATCGTGCTGACGCAGCTGGGCATCATCGTCGGCATCGGCGTACTGCTCGACACGCTGCTGGTGCGCACCCTGGTCGTGCCGGCCCTGGCACTGCTGCTCGGCGAGCGGTTCTGGTGGCCGTCGCGCCCCGCGCCGCGCCCAGCGGAGATCAACGCGCCACGTCCGGCGCACGACTCCGATCTCCAGTGGAAGCGCGATCCCGCCGCGAGCGGACGCTGACCGGCTGCTGCCGGAGGGGCCCGACACCCTCTCCGGCAGCAGCCGCCGGCACGGTACGGAGACACCGCCCGACGGCAGCTCCGGTCAGATGCCCGTCCGCTGCCACCCGCCGCGCAGGCGTTCGAGCAGCAGACGTCCGAGTGTTCCGAGAAAGGCAAGGAACAGCAGGCAGCCGACCACCACCAGCACCCACGCGAACCGGGCCGGGTAGGTGATGATCCTCGCCGCGCCGTCGGTCACGACGACCGGCTGCTCGCACCTGATGCTGGCGTCTGCCCTTGCCGTCAGGTCGAGCCCGGAGACACCCGCCCACGCCCCCGTGTCGCGGGACATCTCGACGAACGTCGTCGTCGCACCGTCGGTCAGCTCGCAGGTCGTGCCGGACGCCTCGCTGTGCAGGAAGACCGTTCCCTCGCTCCACGCATACGGCGCGCCTGCGGCCAGTTCGGTCCCGGTCCGACGGGCGAGGGCCGTCAGCGCGCACGAGGCGATGAACACGACCACGAACATGACGAACAGGCGAGTCGCCCGCCTGCTCAGCTTGTCGGCGATGAGCCGTTCAGGCAGCAGACCACCGGCACCGTCGGTCATCGCGATCCGTCCTGTTCGATTGCCGTGCGGATGGCCCTGCCGTAGTCGAACCTCTTCGCCTTCTCCAGGTTCGCCAGCAGGAATGGAGCGTACGCCGACGAGGCGGCCAGCTCACGTGCGGTCACCGTGCCGTCCGCGAGCTGCCGTCCGATCTCCCGGGCCGTCGGATCCGTGCTGCGGGTCAGCGCCTCGGCCGTGAACCGCCTGCGGTGCCGCGGGTCGCTCACCTGCTCGGCGACTCGGGTCTCCAGATAGCGGGCGACGCTCTCCCTGCGGGCTTCGACATCGTGCGGGCGGTCGTCGGTCATCGGTTCGCTCCTTGAGCCGCCGCCGGCACGGCGGGTACCCGTTCGGTCATCCGCTCCGGCAGCACGCCTGCGATCTTGACGTCCGAGCCGTACCTGTCGACGACGACCTCGACCTTCTGCATCGTGCTGATCAGGTCGTTCATGCGTTTCATCGCCTGGATGACGTCGGCGATCGCCAGCGCGCCGAACACCACCGGACCGACACCGGTCTCCGCGGTCGCGACCCCCAGCGCGACGAAGGTGGCGGCATCGATGACGTCCAGCAGCAGCAGCTCGCAGATCTCTTCGAGTTCCTTGACCTCTTCGCAGACGTCGCGGTAAGCGTCGCGGCACACGCCCAGCGGCTGGTCGGCGATCTCCAGCGCCCTGCCGAGGTCGCGCAGCTGCAGCCAGGCCGCGTCGGCGGCGTTGCCCTGCCAGCACGCGTTGACGCGGATCTCGGCCCACTGCGTGTTGGACGCCAGGTCGGCCGTCGCCCTGCGCAGGTTCTCCAGCGCGTCGCTGCACGCCCGCATGCCCGACCAGTTGCCGACCAGGTAGTTCGAGATCATGTCGAGCGGATCGTAGACCCGGTCGGCCACGCCGAGCTGGACGGCGATCCAGTTCGCGCCCATGACCAGGTCCCGGCAGATGCCGGCGGGGCTGACGAGGTCGCTCCACTCGGGTTCGTGCGGCCACTGCGGCAGGTAGTCGGGCACGGGCGCGAGGCGATCGGCCGGTTCGAGGAGCTCCGGTTGGGACGCCTGCACGACGTCGAGCCGCAGCGCCGGGTACCGGCCGGCGGTGTGGTCGTAGGTCATCGCAGGCAGCTGCGCGTCCAGCCCGGCGGCGGTCGCCAGATCCGTGTCGTGGTACATCACCAGCGACTCGCGCACGGAGCGTGCCAGCTGATCGGCCCGCACGGCGACGGCGGTGTAGAAGGACGCCACGTCTGCCCGCGCCTGCGCGTGATCACCGCGTACGCGGTTGAGGACACCCGGGCCCCAGGGGAAGTCAAAGGCCTGTCCGGCGTAGTCGTTGCACCGGCGGGCGTCTTCGGCGAGCCGGTCCAGCATCTCGGGCACCTCGTACAGCGCCTTCATGTCGACAGCGAACGTCACGGCGGCCTCCCCCAAGGCATGGACGACGGTGAGCGTACAGAAGGTCGTCAAAGGTGTCGATCGGATGCCGCGCCGAAGGTGTGATCGTCGGGCTACGCGCCACTCTTCGGCAGCCGCAGGCATCCACTCGTCCGGCGATGACGGTCCACATGACATGGACAATGAGTTCGACAATGGTCACTGTATCCGTGCGGGGAGGGTGGGGACCATGGACGGTGCGGGTCTGGACCGGTTGACGCTCGTGGCGACGTCGGCGTGGATCGTCCCGGTGGCGGGTTCGGCGGACGAGGGCATGCCCGCCGACGACGTGCGGGCCGCCAGGCACCCGCTGGCAGCACAGCGGGGGCTGCTGGACCGGCTGCTGGACCGCGCCGGCGGCACCCTGCCGGGCCAGGCGTGGATCCGCCGGGACACGCTGTCGGCCGAGGGCGAGTGGCAGGTGGGCGAGTTCGTGCCGGGCCTGGACTCCCCACCGCTCGTCGACGAGCTGAACGGCAGCCTGGAGGACACGCTGCGGACCGTGTCCGGCGACGGCGCAGGCACCGGAGCCGGCGGCGACGGTCTGCACGCGGTGATCGGCAGGTTCCGCTACCGGATCTTCATCGACCGGTCGCGGTTCGAAGCCCTCGTCGAGGACCTGGTGCTGTCGGCGGAGCTGCAACGCGTCGACCTGCACCCGGAGATCCGGTACGTGTCCTTCGACTTCCGGCTCTACCAGACCCGCGACAAGCTGCGCTGGCACATCAGCGTGCTGGTGGACACGCACCTGCCGCAGGCGCCGGGCAACCGCCCCGCCGAGTTGACCAACGACACGACGGCGGGCCTGCGCTGGAACGGCGGGCAGCGCTTGGCGTACGCCAAGGCGGCACGGGCCGCCGAAGCGCTGCTCGGCGAGTACTTCGAGCACGCCACCTTCCGGGTGCACGACCGCCTGTACCTGCAGGCGGACTTCTGGCTGGTGCGGCCGGACGGGCCATGGCGCGACCCGGAGCACTACCTCACCGGCGACGACGCGCTGCCCGCGATGGCCCGCGAGATCGTGTTCGCCGGCGACGTCCGTGACGACTCGGTGTCAGCGGCCGTGCTCAACGGCGAGTTCCTGACCGTGCGGCGGGTCGGCCGGAAGGCGACACCGGACCGGCTGCACTTCTCACCGCTGTACGTGATCGTCGTCGGGCCCGCCGCGCCCGACGACAGCCCGCGGCGGGAACGGGACGCGCTGGTCATGGTCACGAAACTGGCCGATCTGGAGGCCCGCACCGGCGACCTGCTCGACCACGTGCAGCACGACCTCTATGTGTGGCGCAACCACCTGGAGGTCTACCACCTGGTGGCCACGAGCGGGGCGCGCCTGTGGGACGGGCTGGCCGCCCAGCTGCCCATCCGCCGCGCCCGGGGCCTGGCGCAGGTGCACGCGACGATGGAACTCATGCACCAGGTGCTGCTGCAGGGCATCGCCGACCTGGCCCACCTGGCGACCCTGACGCACGCGCTGCGGGCCCGGGTCAACGCGACGGCCGCCGAACTGGAGGACAGGTACGACGATGCGATCACCGAACGGGCCGTCGACAGCCACCCGTCGGGCATCCGGGCGTCGCTGGCGCAGACCGGCCTCATCCGCCGCCTGATCCGCAGTGTGGACGAGGTCGCCGAGCAGGCGACGCTCGTGCAGCGGACGTACGGCGACCTGCTGGAGGCGATCACGAAGGCGTTCGACGAGCGGCGTGTGCGCGAGGCCGACGCGATGCAGCGCGCCAGCGCCTCCTTCGCGATCATCATCGCGCTGGTCGGCGTGGTCACCGTGCTGGACGCGACGCTGGACCTGAAGCTGCGCGGATTCGACGTGCTGGCCCGGCAGGCCGCCGGCGCCGGCGACTTCAGCATCGTGATCGGGCTGGTGCTCATGGTGTCCGCGGTCTACATGACCGTACGCATGCTCAGGCTGGGCAGGCTCGGCTCGCGCGCGTTCCGCCGCCGCTACCACGGGCGGCGCCCGATGCGGTCGGGTCTGCTGGAGTTCCTGGGCGACAGCTCGACCGAGACGCTGGAGTCGATGCGCGACGACCCGGCGGCCGCCGGCGGATGGGAGGCCACGGACGCGGACCTGTCCCGGCGGCTGGCCCTGCTGTGGGACCAGGCCGGCAGCCTCACCGAGGTGCGCGCCCAGGGAATCCTGGCGCGGGCCGGCGGGCCGGTCGCGACCGTCGTCAAGTGGGTCCGCGGACAGAGCGACGACCTGCACGCCCTGGCCCGGCGCATCGAACGCTGGTGCCTGCACGGACTGCTGGTCACCGAACGCGCCCGCCGCCTGTACCGCTACCGGCTGCCGCTGCTGACCCTGGTGTACCGGTGCCTGTCGCGGCTGGACGGCTCGTTCTTCCAGGACCGGGTCGTCACGCTGGCCGCCGACGTCAACGTGGTCGCGCCGGCGGAACTGGAGCGGGTGCTGCAGGACCTCGGGATGGGCCGGGAGGCCGCCCGGGAGATCGACCACGAGCTGCTGGCCTCGCGGCCGCGCACGGCCGTCGACGCGCTCGCCAGGGCACAGGAGCTGCTGGAGCGGGCCGCCACGGCGACCCGGCCCGGTGGTGTGCCGGACCCGCGCCTGCCCGAGCCCGGCCCGGTCCCGGACCCGGCCTCGACCTGAGCCGCGGCACCCCGACCCGGGGCGGCGCGGTCGGCCTGCTCCGCGCGCGACATCACCCGGCCACAGCCGTCAGCGCTGCCCGGCAGGCGCGCAGGAGGCGCTCGTCGTCGACGACCTGGGCCGAGCCGTAGCCGCCTTCGACGGCGTTGTGCCTGCGCACCCGGCTCAGTTCGGCTTCGATCAGCGGCTCGGCATCGGCAGCGGCTCGTCCCATCTCCGACCACACCCGCGCGATCGCGGTACGGGTATGCGGGTTGGCGTCCCAGACACCTTCGAGCACCGGTGTGACGGCCGAGGTCTCGCCGACGGCCTGCCACAGGGCCCGTGCCGCACCCAGCCGGAGCCAGCCGTAAGGATCCTTGCGACGCAGCAGCTTGCGAAGCCGCCCCGCATACGGGGCTGCCTGAGGCCCCAACCGGCCGAGACCGTCCACGGCAGCGCGCTGTTCGTACACATCCCCGGTGAGGAACCTGTCGTAGACGGCCAACGCCCCTGCGGCATCACCTCCGACGGCATGCAGCGCTTCGGCAGCCGCGGCGGCCACCAGCCGGTCGGAGGCTGCGACCTGTTCGCGGAGCCAGGGCATGGCCGAAGCCGCGGCCGGACCGACGGCGGTGAGGGCCCTGACCACTGCCGAGCTCGCCGGCAGCTTCAACAGGTCAGGGACCGCGTCGGCGGCGGCCGGGCCCATCGCGGCGAGCGCGTGCGCGAGGTCGTCGCGCCGTTCGTCGTCGCGCAGCTTGCGAAGCCGCCGGCGGATGACCGGCACGAGTTGGGCGGCCTCATCGCCGTATCCGGCGATGAGCTGCCCGACGTCGCGCGGCATCTGATCACGTTCGAGCACCCACTGCAGCATCGGCAACGCCCGCAGGTCACCGGCGCCGGCCAGCGCCCTCAACGCCGGTCCCACGGTCGGCAGACCCTGCGGCCATTCCACCACCCACGGCAGCTGGCCGGTCCTCCTCGCATGGTGGGCCACCCGTAGCGACTGGGAGAGGCCCGCGAACAGCGGGTCGGCTGCCGGGCGCGCCAGCTCGCCCAGATTCTCCAGAACCTGCGTGGCCCGGGGCCGCAAACCAGGGTGGTCGTCGTGCAGCCGGTCACCGATCAATGCCACGATCTGGCCGTACGATCCGCGCCATCCGTCGATGAGGTTGCCCGCCGGGAACACGGCGTCGATGCGGCGCTCCCAGTCCGACGAGGCCAGCAACGCCGACAGCAGGGCGACGCGGTCATCGACCCGGTCGGCCAGACCATTGCTGATCGCGCGTACCAGCTGGTCCGCCTGCGGCGCGCGGCGTCCGGCGGCGGAGGCCTCGCGCAGACGCCGTATCGATCCGAGGAGGGTGCCGGTCGTGAATCCGGCCGGATCGGCGACCGGCGTTTCCTGCGTGTACACGGCGTCGAGCAGCTCCAGCGCCGTCTGCACCCGCACCGGGGGCAAGCCGGGCTGCGCGGGAAGCCGCGCCGATGCGGCGAGCGCGGTGATCCGCACCTGCACGTCCTCGTCGCGGGCGAGCAGGTCGGCGATCCACACGCCGGTCGCCTGCGTGGCAGTGCCCCGTTTGGCGAATTCCGCAACGGCTTCGACGATCGCCACCCGTACCCGCGGGTCTTCTTCCATCACGAACCGCGCCCGCAGCAGGTCGACGCAGTCCGTCGCCTGCTCGGCGCAGACCGGCAGCACGGCGGGCACAGCGGCACGGACCTGCGGGTCGGGGTCGTGGGCCAGTGCCGACCACAAGGGATAGCCGGCCGCGACGGATTGCCGTGCCCGCCGGTACAGGCCGGTGCGGGGTTCGGGATCGTCCGCGCCGCCGATGCTCGCCAGCAGTCCGACCACTTCGGCCCGGCCCGGCCGGCCGGCGTCCGCGGCGATGCGCAGCAGGAACGGGATCACCTCGATGGTGCAGGCGTACACGTCGCCCTGGTGGTGGATGCCCCCGTACATCGCGTCGAGCGCGGTCTCCCGAACCGCGGGGTCGGCGTCGGCCAGGTCGCGCAGCAGCTCGGGCACCTCCGCCGCCGGACCGTACGCGTGCCGCATCCGGCTCCAGCGCACCTCGTCGACCCCGGCGAGCAGCTCCCCCACGTCCATCACGCGAGGATCATGCCGAACGCCACCGACACTCGGCCAAGCGTTGCCTTACTGTGCGGCGCTATGTACTGTAGCTCGCATGGTAGATGGCCCCGTCGGGCAGTTGCCGAAGCTGGAACAGGACCTGCGCAAAGGCGTGCTGGTCCTGGCAGTGCTGTCGCAACTGCGCACCCAGCAGTACGGCTACTCGCTACGCCAGGCACTGGCCGAACGCGGTATGCCGATCGAGGAAGGCACCCTCTACCCGCTCCTGCGGCGCCTGGAAAGCCAGGGACTGCTCGCCTCCGTGTGGCAGGCCGACGACGGCCCCCCGCGCCGCTACTACACGCTCAGCGCACATGGCGCCGAGATCTACCGCGAGCTGACCGGAGCCTGGCGGTCGCTGACGTCGGTCATGGACCTCCTAGTGGACGAGAAGGGCTGACATGGACCCCAAGGCCGTCATCGAGACATACGTCGGCGACGTCGTGCGCCACCTGCCGCGCCGCCAGCGCCACGACGTGGGCTTCGAGCTCCGCTCCCTGCTGAACGAGGACCTCGACGGGCGCGCCGCCGACAGCGGCCGGCCCGCCGACACCGCCATGGCCCTGGAGCTGCTCACCGCGTTCGGGCACCCGCAGGAGGTCGCCGACCGCTACCGGCCCGCCGGCTTCACCGTCATCCGCCCTGCCGACGCGCCGCGGTTCGCCCGGCTGGCACTGGGCGGCCTGGCCCTGCAATGGGCGATCACGCTGCCCGCAGCCCTCACCGGCCCGGTCCAGGCCGACGGCTGGATCTACGCCGACACCTGGTGGGGGCGGTTGACCGCCTGGTGGCTCAGCTGGGGACTGGGCTCGTTCTGGTGGCCCGGCTTCCTGATCACCCTTACGCTGATCAGCTCCGCGCTCGGCCGGCACCGCACCGAGGCCAAGCCGTGGACACCACGGCGCACCGTGGACCGCGACCACGCCAGCCGACCGGCGATCGTGCTCGGGCTCGCCGCCGGCGCGGCCGGCGCCACCCTCATGATCGCGCTGCCCTGGCTCGCCGTCTGGGCCCCCGGCCTGCCGCAGCCGCTGCTCGACGCGTTCACCTTCGATCAGCAGTTCCTGCTCCAGCGGGCAGCATGGGTGCTGCCGATGTGGGCCGCGGGCTTCGGCGTGCTCATAGCCGTGCTGATCGCCGGGCGCTGGGACAGACGCACCCGGCGCGTCAGCCTGTTCCTGAATCTGGGCTGGCTCGTACTGCTGAGCTGGTGGCTCGCGGCCGGACCCGTCTTCGTCGCCGAGGCCGCCGACGGCGCCGCCAAGTTCGGGCTCCTGCTGGTCGTCGTGTTCGTCGTCGTCGACATCGCGATCACCCTGCGCCGCACCTCCGCCGCGATTCGGCCGCCCGTGGTGCAGGCCTGACCGATCAGCCGGCCTGCAGGCGCAGCACCTTCAGCGCCTTGCCGGACCGGCGGCGAGGCCGGACGGATCCGGTCACCTGATCTGGTTCGAGTGGTCCGCGGTGCACTTGTTGAGCCGCTGGATCGGATCGTTCGGCGCGGCCACGGCCGTGAACACCGTCGCCACGCACACCTCGTCGATCCCGCGCAGGAACAGCCCGTCGAACCCCTGCTGCTCCGCCCACGGGGCCACCACGTTCGACTTGTTGGGCTTGGTCGAGCGGCGCAACTCCTCGGCCAGCGACTGGTGCTGGGCCACGCTGAGGCTGGGGATCCGCTGGGCCAGGTTCTGCGGGTCGATGGTTTCGATGGAGGTCACGGGCAGGAGGTTCTTGCCGGTCAGGTCCACTTTGAACACGAACTCGCCGTAGCCGGCCGCCCGGCACTGGCAGAAGGCGAAGTAGTTGCCCTGGCCGTAGCTCTTGCCGTAGCCACCGGGCGCCGCCGGGTTGAAGCGGCGGCCGGCGGCGATCTGCGCGGCGGCACCGGCATCGGTGCCGTGGAACCAGGCGATGTCCTCCCAGGGCCGCCACGGGCCCGGGAACACCTGGTCGCCGAACGGGTTGCTGTTCGGGACGATGAATTGGATGTCGCAGCTCGGCAGGTTGACGACGGCGACGTTGGCGAGCGGGTTGGGCAGCATCACGGCCTCCGGTCTCGGGTGGATGTGCCGCGACCGTAGCCAGTGCCGACGTGGCCGGTCGATACACACGTCCTGTTCTCGGCACTGTGTATCAGGACGGCGTCGGCCTCCTCGTCTCTCCCGGAACGGCCGACAGCGTCGTGCTCCGACGCCCACCCGCGTGGAGGCGGCACCCACCGGTCGGTGGACGCCGCCCGTTTCAGGGCTCGGTCGGGCCGGTGCGCGCCTACCGTTAGGTGATGTCGCACTCCTTGACCTTGCAGTTGCTGTCGTTCCAGCCTTCGCCCAGGTAGGAAGGCTCGCTGCCCTTGGGCACGCCCTTGTACCTGCCGCACACGGTCGCGCTGGAGCTGTTGATCAGGGTGACCCGGGTGATGGTCGCGATGTCACCCCAGTTGCCGTCGATGCCGGCGACCATGTCGATGTCGTCCAGGATCGCATCATCGATCTTGACATTGCGCTGGTACGAGCTGGAGCAGTTGCCACAGGCCCGGTGCACGAGCAGGCAACGGCTCACCCGGCCAGCGCCGAGCTCGCGGCACTGGCCTGGAACGCCCGGCGGCTCACCAGCGCCCAGCTCTCCGACCTGGTCCACCTGCTGGAGGACACCAGGCGGCTGCGGCCGGCCACCTCCTCATCGGACGATGGCGGCCAGGACCGTTGGACCGTCGTCGCTTCACCTGGCCGCCGCGACGGAAGTCCTGACCTCGGCAGTCTCCGGCACCGCGCCACTCGGCAGGCGGCGCATGGTGATCGGGCCGGCCACGGCGATCGCCGCCGCCAGCACGGCGGGGACCATCAGCGCGACCGTGAGATCGGCGGCGTCGGCGATGTATCCGATCGCGGCCGGACCCAGCAGCATGCCGGTCGAACCGGAGATCGAGATCAGCGCGATGTCCGACGGCGAGCCACCGGCTTGGCCCATGGCACTGAACAGCACCGGAACGATCAGCGCGATTCCGCAACCGGCGAGCAGCCACCCGGCCCACGCCAGGGCGAGGCCGCCGACCGCGCCGGAGGCCAGCACGAGGGCGTAGCCCGCGGTGGCGAGGGTTCCTGCGCCGAGCAAGGCCGGTCCGGGGCCGAGCCTGGCCCGGATCGGGTCGCCGAGCAGGCGGAACACCGTCATGGCGCAGGCGAACACCGTGTACGACAGCGGCGCGAGCGCGTCGTCGGCGTCCAGCACGCGGGCGGCGTGCAGGTTGGCCCAGTCGACGGCGCCGGACTCGATCAGGTGGCCGCCCAGACCCAGCACGAAGATCGCCCCGAGCATGATCACGCCGAGGCGGCCGGCCCTGGCCGGGGCGGCGCTGTCGCCGTCGGCCCGGCCCGGGGGCGCCAGCAGCGGTCGGGTGAAGGCGGCGAACGCGGCGGTGCAGGCCAGCGCGGCGATCACCAGGATCGACTGGTTGCCGAGCCCGAGGGTGAGGCCGAGGGAGGTGAGCGCGCCGGCGGCGGCACCGCCGAGGCTCCAGAACCCGTGGAAGGACGAGACGATCGGCCGCTGGTAGTGGCGTTCGAGTTCGACGGAGTGGGCGTTGAGGCCCACCTCGACGAAACCGACGCCGACGCCGTAGAGCGCTGCGCAGACCAGCAGCGTCCGGTAGTCGGGTGCGAGCGCCGGGGCGATGAGGACCAGCTGGGTGGCGGGGCCGGTCCAGCGCAGCAGGCCGCGGGTGGTGATCCGATCGGCGATCTTCCCGGCGACGATCATGGAGGCCAGGCCGACGACCTGGATGAGCAGGAGCAGTGTGCCGAGGCGGGCGGCGCCGAGCCCGAGCCGGTGGTCGACGGAGGGCAGGGCGGCAGCCCAGGCGCCCATCACGAACCCGGAAGTCGCGAAGGTGCCGAAGACGCCGCCGCGGGCTCGGCGCAGGGCGGTGGTGTCGGAACGCATGGATGTCCTTCGCGAGTCGATGATTTTGTACGCGCCAAGAACTTAACAGCGCGCGCCACCGAAGTCGAGACTTATGTCCTCGACGTGCACAAATTCGGTGGGCAGGTGATAATGCCTGGCATGCCGCAGCTGCAGACCAGCGCCGACCTCCGCGTCCACAACCAGGCCCGGCTCCTGCGCGCCGTCCACGACGCCGACGAGCCGCTCACCCGCGCCGGCGCCGCCCGGCTGCTCGGCATCGGCCGCAACACCGCCGCCGCGCTGGTCGGTGAACTCCAGGCGGCCGAACTCCTGCACGAGATCCCCGCCGAGGCCGCCGGCCGAGGCCGGCCGACCAGCCTGCTCCTGCCCCACCCGCACGGACCCGTCGCTTTCGCCGCCGACATCCGCGAAGACACCTGGACCCTGGCGCAACTCGAACTCGGCGGAGAACTGACCACGCTCGACAGCGGCGAACACGACCGCACCCCCGCGGTGTTCGGCACGCTCCGCGCAGCCACCCGCCGACACGCCACCGGTCGGCTCGCCTGCCTCGGCATCGCCATCGCCGGCCCGATCCGCGACCAGCGCCACCTGCACATCTCCCACCTCGGCTGGGACGACGTGGATCTACGCGCCCACCTCAGCGGCGACTGGCCCCCGACCGTCGTCGACAACGACGCCCGGCTCGCGGGCCTGGCCGAGGCCCGCCGGGGAGCGCTGCGCTCCACCGGGACCGCCCTGCACTTTCACATCGATTTCGACATCGGCGGGACCCTGCTGCTGGGCGGGGACGCCCAGCGCGGCGCGCACAACGTGGCGGGCGAGTTCGGACACATGCCGCTCACCGGTTCGGACCTGCGGTGCATGTGCGGCGTGCGCGGATGCTGGAGCCTCGACGTGGGAACCAACGCGCTGCTGCGCCGCTTCGGCAAAGAACCCGGCTACGGTGCCGGCAGGCAGCTCGGACAAGAGATCCTGGCCCGAGCCGAGGACGGCGACGCCGAGGCCGGCCGGGCCGTCGACGACAACGCCGCTGCCCTGGGCCGCGGGCTCGGCGCGCTGGCCAACGCGCTCGACCCCGAGGCGATCACCCTGTCCGGGCTCGGCGTGGACCTGATCCGGCTACGGCGCGACCTCATCGAACAGTCCTGCGCCGAAGGGCTGATGGCGTTCCGGCGCGCCGACCCGCCCCGAATCCTCGCCGCGACCGTCGGCGAGATCGGACCGCTGCGCGGCGCGGCCGAGATCGCCTTCGACACGATCCTGCAACCCGAGTGGATCCGCGCCCGAATCTGAGCACCCGGCCGGGAGGTCCGCATACTTCCTGGTCGCCATCGGCATGCACATCCGTGCGCGCGACCTTTTCGTCAACGCCTCCGGCATGGTCCTGCTCAGCACCGGTGTCTTCGCGTACACGTTCGGCTGAGTCTGTGCGGCACCGACGGCCGAAGCTCCGTTCCCGCTGCCGGAGCAGTAGAAACGGAGCTTCAGGTCCACACCCGAGCACGTCCGGGTCAGCGGCGAAGGCGGCGGCTCACGACCGTGACGGCCGCAGCTGCCCCGGCGTGATGTAGTCGATCCAGACCACGTACCCGTCGTCGAGACGGAACGCGAGCCGCGCCCCCGCGGGCACCCGCACCGGCACCGTCGCCGTGGCCCAGGCGGTCGCCGAACCCTGGTTGGGCAGCGCCACCGTCGTGGCCGCGACCCCGTCGACCAGCGCGGAGTTCTGCGCACCAGGTGCTCCCGAATATCGCAGTGCAGACACCGGAGCCCCGCAGGATGCCCGCGGGGCTGCCACGGCGGCCGAGACCAGACGTCGTCGACCGCCGCGGTACGGCGTCCATCTCACGGCCCGGGGCGGCGACCGGACAATCCTCTGCGCAACGTCGACCTGCCCAACCCGATCTGCTCTGGGCTAAGTCGCTGTCAGCAGATCGCCTTGGCGCACCGCGCCCCCGGGCCTGATCGTGGAGAACGAACAGCCCGAGGAACAGGAGCGCACACATGGGTGTCACCGCCACGCTGGACGACGAATTCAGCAAAAGACTGCTGCACGAGCGCATCATCGTGCTCGGATCCGACGTCGAGGACGAGATCGCCAACCGGATATGCGCCCAGCTGCTGGCGCTGTCCGCCGAAGACCCCCGCCGCGACGTCGCGCTGTACCTGAACTCGCGGGGCGGGTCCGTGCTCGCGGGGCTGGCCGTGTACGACATGATGCGGCTCATCCCCAACGATGTGATCACCGTGGCGATGGGGCTGGCCGGGAGCATGGCGCAGTTCCTGCTGTGCGCCGGAACGCCAGGCAAGCGGTTCGCGCTGCCGAGCGCGCAGATCCTCATGCACCAGGGCTCGGCCGGCCTGGGCGGCACCGCCGCCGACGTGGAGATCTACGCGGGGCAGCTGGACCGGATCAGCAACCTGATGAGCGCGCTGACCGCCGAGCACACCGGCCGACCGGTGGCCGACATCGTCGAGGACGGGCAGCGTGACCGCTGGTTCAGCGCGCAGGAGGCGCTCGCCTACGGGATGGTCGATCACATCGTCGAACGCCTCGACGACATCCGCCCGCGCGTGGTCAAGCAGCGGATGGGGGTGTAAGCGGTGGGCCAGTACACGATTCCCACGGTCGTCGAGCGGACCTCGCGCGGCGAGCGCGCCTTCGACATCTACTCCCGGCTGCTGTCGGAGCGGATCATCTTCCTGGGCACGGAGATCACCGACGACGTCGCCAACGTGATCATCGCGCAGCTGCTGCATCTGCAGTCCGAGAGTCCCGACCAGGACATCGAGTTCTACATCAACTCGCGGGGCGGTTCCTACAGCGCGCTGACCGCGATCTACGACACGATGCAGTACGTGCGGCCGGACGTCGCCACCCTGTGCATCGGGCAGGCGTCCTCGGCTGCGGCGGTGCTGCTGGCGGCGGGGACGGCCGGCAAGCGCTCGGTGCTGCGCCACGCCAAGGTCGTCCTGCATCAGCCGTCGACCGAGGAGGGCTCGTTCGACGTGGCGCAGGGCACGCTGCCGGATCTGGCGATCCGGGCGCGCGACGTGTCCCGGGTGCGGGCCGAGATGGACGACATCCTCAGCCGGCACACCGGGCACCCCACGCAGAAGATCCGGCACGACCTCGACCGGCACAAGACGTTCAGCGCCACCGAAGCCGTCGCGTACGGCCTGGCCGATCAGGTCATCTCCACCGTGAAGACGACGCCGGAAGCTTAGGCGGCCAGGGCGTAGGCGTCGCCGGCTCGCCGGGCCGGCGGCGCCGCGACGTCGAACTGTCCCGCGGCCATCCGCCGGACCGGGAGCACCGTGGTCGCGGTGCTGCTCGCCGAGATGTGGAAGGCGACGGCGACGAGCAGGTCCGACAGGTCGATGCCCAGCGCCGCGCACAACGCCGCGAGCACCTCGGAGGAGACCTCCTTGAGACCGCGCTCGACCTCGGACAGGTACGGCATCGAGATCCGCGCCGCCAGCGCGACCTCGGCCAGCGTACGGCCCTGTTCGAGGCGCAGGCGCCGCAGTGATTCGCCCAGCGCCGAGCGCAACAGCACCCGACGCGGAGCCGCCTGGGCGCGAGCCCGCTCCGCCGGATTCGACATGGCTCCTTTATAGCCAGGCCCGCGCCTGCCCGACAGCCCAGTTCGCTACCGGCAGAGCCATGGGCCGGAGCACGGCGCGATCCTGGTAGCCTCGTGATCATGTCGGTTCTGGTCGCGTTCTCCGTCTCACCGGTCGGCGCCGGGGAGGACGTCGGCGCACTGGTCGCCGAGGCGGTCCGGGTGGTCCGCGCCTCCGGCCTGCCCAACCGCACCGACGCCATGTTCACCACCGTCGAGGGCGAGTCCTGGGACGAGGTGATGGCCGTGATCAAGGCCGCCACCGAGGCCGTCAAGGCGAAGTCGCCACGCGTGGGCCTCGTGCTGAAACTGGACTGGCGCGACGGCGTCAGCGGCGCGCTGCACACCAAGGTCGCCACCGTCGAACGCCACCTCGCCGAGGACTGACGGCCTGCCGTCCGGCTCGGCTGAGCCACCCGGCAGGCCGTCGGACGAGCGGTCAGGCCTGGGTGCGCTGCCAGTGCTGATGGGTGCCGGTGCCGCAGGTCCACTGGACCGCCTGGGCGCCGTCGGTGGTGGCAGCGTTGAGCACGTCCAGGCACTTGCCGCTGTGGCGGGCGACGAGCTGGGAGTATCCGCCGCCGACGTCCTGGACGCGCCAGTGCTGGTTGGTGCCGGTGCCGCAGGTCCACTGCACCACGCGCACCCCGTCGGCCGTGGCGCTCGCACCGCCGTACACGTCGAGGCACTTGCCGCTGTTGACGCTGACGACCTGGTAGTAGCCGCTGCCGGCGTCGCGGAACTGCCACCGCTGGTTGGACTGCCCGTTGGCGGCCCACTGGACGGCGTTCGCACCGTCGGTGAGGGCGGCGTTGTAGACGTCGAGCAGCTTGCCGCTGTGCCGTGCGGTCAGCGTGTAGGTGGGGGTCGGCGGCGGCGTCGGCGTGGTGGTCTGTGTCGCGATGCGGTAGAGGCCGGAGCCGTGGGCGGGCAGGGAGCGGGTGAAGGTGCCGGTGGCCGTGCCCAGGTTCGCGCCGGACCACAGGTCGGTGACGGTGGCCGAACCGACGCCGAGCTCGGCGAGGTTGGCCGTCACGGTGGCCGTCGCGCCTTCGCGGTTGAACAGGGCCAGGTAGCGGTGGTTGGTGCCGGGCACGTCGGCGGCCCAGACCTGCCGGGTGCCCGCGGTGATCTGGCGGTTGTTGGTGCTGTTCTGGTCGACGGCGAGCACCGCGGCGTTGGTCATGAGCGCGAGTTCGGCGGCCCGGTTCTCGACCAGGTTGCCTCCCCACATCAGCGGCGCCCGGTTGACGACCCACAGGGTCATGAGGGTGCGCTGCTCGTCGGCGGTCAGGCCGGAGTAGCGCGGTGAGCCGACCGGCCCGTACTTGGACAGCCGACCGATCGGGATCATGTCCGGGTCGGGCCAGGCTCCGGTGGCGCGGTACGGCGTCCACGCGCGCAGCGGGTCGAAGAGCGCGTCGAGTGCGGACCAGTTGTCCCACAGATCGTTGACGATGCGCCACATGTGCGCGTTGGCCTGCACGTGCGGGCCGCTGGCGACCGGCGTGGGACCGGGCGACAGGCTCAGCACCATCGGGCGGCCGCTGCGCTGGATCGCCAGCCGGTATCCGTCGACCTCGGCCTGCCGGTAGGTCGGTGCGGCGATGTCGTCGACTTTGACGAAGTCGACGCCCCAGCCTGCCAGCAGCTGGAACACCGAGTCCAGGTAGGCCTGTGCGCAGCTGTTGGACATGTCGAGGCCCCACATCAGGTTGAGCCAGGCCGCGGTGGTGCTGTTGTCGATCTGGTTGGCGCGGCAGCTCGTGCCGAGGACCGGCACGTTGTCGGCGACTGCTTGGCGGGGTATGCCGCGCATGAGGTGTACGCCGAACTTGAGGCCTTGGGCGTGCACGTAGTCGGCGAGTGGTTTGAAGCCGTTGGCGCCTGTCGCGGACGGGAATCGCGTGGTGTCGGGCAGCAGCCGGCCGTTGGCGTCCATGCGCAGGCGGGGTTGCAGGTTCGCGTCCTGGTTGGGGCTGTTGTTGTGCCGGCCCGGGTAGTACCACGCCCAGTCGATCACGATGTACTGCCAGCCGTGCTGGCGCAGGTTGTCGCGCATGTAGTCGGCGTTGGCCCGGACGTCGGCCTCGGTGACGCTCCAGTTGAACGCGTCGTAGCTGTTCCAGCCCATCGGCGGGGTGGACGCGACGCCGTTGTCCCACGCCAGGGCGCGCTCCTGCGGGTGGACCACGAGTCCTGCGGTGAGCAGCAGCGTCACCGCCGCCAGCACTGCCATGACCGGTCGGCGCCGCTTCGCCGGTCGGGTTCGAACACGGCTCATCAGACCCTCCACGAGGGGTTCGCGCGGCGAGAGCCTATCGGATTGCGTAAATGTTAGCGATAACATTCCGGATGTCAACCGCAGCCGACTTTGGCATTGCACTCAATGAATGGGAATGGTTCGATTGGTGCCTGGCTGGCAAGCTACGTCCAGAACGGGGAACTTCATGTCAAGGCGTACGGTCCTGCGTGTCGTCGTTTCTGCCGCACTTGTGATCACGTCGACGGTGGTGATCAGATCCCCGATCGCCCAAGCCGCCGCCGCCAACCCCGTCGTCGTCTGGGACACCAACGCCCAGCAGGCCATCTGGGACGTCGCGCAACAGCAGCCGAACGAGCAGGCGCGCAGCTTCGCGATGGTGCACGGGGCCGTCTACGACGCCGTCAACGCGATCGCGGGCACGCCGTACCGCCCATATCTCGGCGCACCGGCAGCCGACGGAACGGAGTCGACCGAAGCGGCCGTCGCGACCGCCGCGTACCAGGTGCTCGTCTCGTTGTTCCCAGGTCAGCTGGCAAGGCTTCAGGCCCAGTACGACGCCGCGCTGGCGGCCATCCCCGACAGCTCTCCCAAACAGCGCGGCGTATCGGTGGGGGCGCAGGCGGCGGCCGCGATGATCGCGGCACGTCGCAACGACGGCGCGTTCGGGTCGCAGACCTGGCAGGCGGGCACGCAGCCCGGCCAGTGGCGCCCGACACCGCCGACGTTCGCGTCGGCCGGCGCGTGGACAGGGCACGTCAGACCGTTCCTCCTCCCCAGCGCGTCCATGTTCCGCACCTCCGGACCACCCGCACTCACCAGCAGCGCCTACACCCGCGACTACAACGAGATCAAACGGCTCGGCGCGGTCGACAGCTCGGCACGCACCGCCGACCAGACCTCGGCCGCGATCTGGTGGCACGACCGGCGGCTCACCGAATGGGAGATCAAACGCCAGGTCGCGACCAGTCGAGGGCTGAACACGCTGCAGGCCGCGCGCATGTTCGCCATGGTCGACATGACCGAAGCCGACGCCCTCATCGCCTGCTACGCCGAGAAGGAGTACTGGAACTTCTGGCGGCCGGTGACAGCGGTCCAGCTCGGCGACACCGACGGCAACCGGGCGACCGCGGGCGACCCTGACTGGATGCCCCTGCTCGTCACACCGCCGTTCCCCGAGTACACCTCAGGCCACACCTGCTTCACGTCGGCGTCGATGGCGACCCTGGCGTACTTCTACCAGCGCGACGACATCTCCTTCAGCGCATACAGTCCCGCCGCCGACGCGACACGGCACTTCCCGAGCTTCTCGAAAGCCCTGGCCGAAGTCGTCGAAGCGCGCATCTGGGGCGGCGTGCACTTCCGCTCCGCCGACAACCAGGGTGTACGGATCGGGCTGTCCGTCTTCGCCTACATGGCCGCAGGAGACTTCTTCAAACCGGTCAGGCACCGGCCCTGACCCGACAGCCGCCCGAAACCGGTGGACCGGGGCCACCGCACGCCGCTAACCTGCTGCCCAGCCACATCGTCGAGCCAAGGACCGGCCGTTGTACACCCTGTGAGACCCACCGAGCACTGAACCTATCGCGCGTCACACCTGTGCGCTGCGCACCTTCCTGCTGCGGACTTCTCACGGAAACCGGTATATCTCCATGCTCCACAACCGGGCAGTCGTGCCCACGCACCTCCCGCTCGTCCCAGGCCATCGCCGCTCCTGCGCTTCAGGTCACTCGCGGACCGACAGCAAGTTCCGTGTCGACGTCGACCACAGGCTCCTCGACGCCTGGCTGCTTGCCCTGTGCACGGCCCGCCGGGACACGGCGACGCCCACGGTCCTGGAGCGGATCACGCTCTGGCTCCGCACGACCCGGGGCCCCGGACCAGCGGCACGACGCCTTCGATCCGACTGCCGCGCTGTCTGCGGGCCAGGCCGGGCGATATCGCACGCACATCGCCTCGGACTGGGGCGACGCTTGGCATGCCATCGGCGGATCGGACCGCTGTGAACCGATAGGCGACCGGCGTCGACGGTCCGACCGCTGTCTTCGCGGCCGGACCGTCGACGCCCGCGAGGCCCGGCCGACCCTGATCGCATGAGCGCCGCACGGTCAGTCGTGGCGGTGACGCACGATGTACCCGATATAGCGGATCGTGTCTGCGCGATCCTGCTCGCTGATGGAGTCCCACAGGTCCGCCAGCCAGTAGAGCGAGCCCGACAGCGGCCAGGCCCACCCGCGTACCCAGGTCGCCTCGTCGAACCCGAGCGCCTCCCGGTAGGCCGCCCGTGCACGGGCGTCGAACAGGCTCCAGCCCGGCCGCACCTCGACCGCCGGATCGCCCCGGCCGAGACCACCGAAGTCGATCACCCCGGTGAGCCTGCCCCGGTCGTCGACCAGCAGGTTGCCTTCCAGGAGATCACCGTGCAGCCACACCGGCGGTCCGGGCCACTCGCCCGCCGCCATCGCCTCGTCCCACGCCGCGGTCACCGCTCGCCCGTCGATCCGGTCACCCAGCACCCCGATCGACCAGCGGGTGACCTCGTCGCGCTGCGCCAGCGGCACACCGCGCTGGATCCCCTCCTTGAGCGGCCCGTCCATCGGCTCGATCGCGATCATCGCGCGCACGAATCCGGCGAGGTCGACAGCTAGTTCGACATGGTCCTGCCCGGCTCGCGGATTGCGCCCGTCCAGCCAGGGGACGACCGTCCACGGCCACGGGTAGTCCCCGCCCGGCCCGCCGGCCGCGATCGGCACGGGCACCGGCACCGGAAGGTGCGGCGCCAACCGCGGCAGCCACGCCGTGTCCGTCGCCACCTGCCCGACCGCCCATTCCGCCCGGGGCAGCCGCGCCGTCAGGGAATCGCCCAGCCGGAACAGCGCATTGTCGGTGCCGTTCAACGGCTGCGCGACGATCGGCAGGTCCGACCACTCGGGGAACTGCTCGTCGATCAGGGCGTGTACCTGCTCGACGGTGACGATGACCTCTCCAGGACGCATCGCGCGACCGTAGAACCCACTCGATCATCCCGTCAATCACGTTCGAAGCACGCCGCACCACGCGGCCGGATCGGCCACCTGTACGGCGGCGGCATCGAAGTCGCGGATCGTGGTGGCCGATGGCCCGGCGCGCCCTCGGCCGCCGAAGATCGAGCGGTCGCCCGTCGGAGGCGACAAGGTCCAGAGTTCGTCGGTGGCCTACTCTGACGCGATGCCTCATGCGTCTACCGGCGGTCGCGACTCGACTCGTGCGGTCTATCCCGGGACCTTCGATCCCTTCACACCAGGTCACTTCGACATCGTCGACCGGTCACGCCGCATGTTCGATCACGTCACCGTGCTGGTCGCCGTCAACGCCGACAAACGGCCGGACCAGACGACCGCCGCACGGGCGACGGAGGTCCAGCGCCTGCTTCCGGCGGACTGGTTGAACGTCTCGGTGGCCGCCTGGCACGGATTGACCGTGGAGTACTGCCGACACCACGGATGCGGTGTCATCGTGCGCGGCGTCAGGAACTCCACCGACTACCAGCGCGAGCACGAACTCGCCACGACGAACGAGGCGCTGGGAGTGAGCACGGTGTTCGTGCCCACCCGGCCGGAGCTGGCAGCGATGTCGTCCACCGCGCTGCGGGCACTGCGAACCTGAGCCACTCGCCTGGGCCGCGCCACGCCGCGAAGCTCCTGCGGTCGCACCGTCGTACCTGCCCACCAGACCCGCGGGCGCAGGGAACCCGAACACGCTCCTTTGGGCCGACCAGCTCGGCGGTCTGCCTGCGGAGCTTCGCCAGGTCGGCGAGCAGCGGACACTCCGCATCGGTGCTCGCCAGACGGAGATAGGTCCGGAAGCGACAGTCCGCCACCGCGGCAGCCTGCGCAGGCGGCAGCTCATCATCGAGCAGCCTGGCACCGCCCCCTTCATCCATCGTTGTCGGGTGCCGTGGCGGCTCGTTTTCCTGTTTACTGACTCCCCGACCGGGCTGTCAGCGTCCCCGGGTCTCCCAGACCGGATGCTGGGGCTCGTCGTTGTGCACGATGATGTCTACCTGGTCGGCCGGGCGGACCGCGGCGAAATACCACTGCTGGGAGGGGATGTATCGCTCGCGCCAGCGCCGTTCGACTTCGGCGCGAGACGACACCCCGCGTTCTCGGATCACGGCACGGTCGACGGTTCTGTCAAGCTCGGTCGACACGAACACGCGCAAGTCCCACCGATCGACGAGTTCCGGGCGCATGAGGAAGACGCCGTCGAAGACGAGCACGGCGTCGGCGGCGGCCTGCTCGACCGGCGGGGACAGCACGGTGTCCGCGGCGCGGTCGTAGACCGCGTGCTGGAAGCGCCGATCTCCACCTGGGCCGAGCGGATCGAGCAGAACCCGGTTCAGCGCGTCATGGTCATGGGTGTCGAAGTAACAGCCCTCGGCCGAGTACTCACCGCGCGGATAGCGCCGTGCCCGGGGGAAGACGAAGTCGTCGATCGTCGCGCGGATGACCTCGCGGCCCCGCTGCCGCAAGACGTCGGCCAGCTCGTCGGCGAGCGTGGTCTTGCCGGCGGCGGGCGGTCCGTCGATGGCGACCCGCGTCGGGTGTGCGGCCGTGACGGCCCCGACCGCCTCTGCCAGGCGGCCGAGCACGTCGTCGCGGGTGCTGTGGTCCATGTCCTGCCCGTCCTGATCTCGCGAAGGCCGCCGTGCCGAGCCGACCGTATGACCGTAACTCCATAGCTCACCGGTGGACATTGCACCGAGTGCTCGGATTCGGCGGCTGGTGCGAGACATGTCGAAATCCCTTCTTGAGTACGGCCGATCGATGGGACCTGCGCCGTGCTGTCGGGTATGCGAGATGCGCGCCCGGCGACAGTGGCTAAAAAACATCGTCGTACGTCGAATCAATCAGGAACTCGCGACGCGCGAATCAGCGAACTCACCAGTGCGGACCTCCGGCCCCATGGTCGGCACACTCCGCGCACGTGTGATGATCACAGCTTCGGCGGACCGTTCGAGCGTGAGGAGATCCCGGTGACCCCTGCCCGGCTCCGGGTCCTGTACGTCAGCGATCTGGCCTACCCGGCCCGCGGCCGCCGATACTGCGACGAGGACATCTACCTCACCTCCCGACTGCGGGAAGACTTCGACCTGGCGGTCTGCCATCCGCTCGACGCCCGCGCCCTGATGGACGGCTTCGACGTCGTCGCCGTACGCAACAGCGGCCCGGTCCTGTACTACCGCGCCGAACACGACGCGTTCCGGACCGCGGCCGCCGACGCCGGAGTCCGGGTGTTCACCGAGCTCACCGGCAAAGGCGACATGGCAGGCAAGCAGTACCTGCTCGACCTGTTCGCGGCCGGCCATCCGGTGATCCCGACCGTCGACCGGTTCGCCGACCTCGGCCGCCTGCCCGACACCGAGACGTACGTGGCCAAGCCGAAGTTCGGGGCGGACTCCGTCGGGCTGACCTTCGTGCCCCGCGCCGACCTGGACCGGCTCGACTACACCGACCTGCTGGTGCAGCCGCGCATCGACTTCCGGTACGAGGTGTCCTTCTACTTCGTCGGCCGCACGTTCCAGTACGCCCTGTACGCACCGCACCCGGACCAGCGGTGGGTCCTCGAACCCTACGAACCCGGCGACGACGACCTGGCCTTCGCGCAGCGTTTCGTCGACTGGAACGACGTCCGCCACGGCATCCAGCGCGTCGACGCCTGCCGCGCCCAGGACGGAACCCTGCTGCTCGTCGAGTTGGAGGACCTCAACCCGTACCTGTCACTCGACCGGATCAGTCCCGCGGTCCGGGACCGGTTCGTGCAGGCCATGAAGACGTCGCTGACCCAGCTCGCGACCGCACCCACCCCCTGACACACCCCCGCCGGGCGCCGCGTGTCACTCGACCGTCATCCCCTCGGTGACCTGCTCCAGCCCGGCGATGACGATCCGGTCGCCTTCGGCCAGGCCCTGCAGGATCTCCCGGCGGTCGTTGCCGACCGCCCCGGCCTCGACGAGTTGCAGGCGCGCGCCAGCCGCTGCTGGGCGAGGGGTGAGGAGATGACACCGAGGACGTCGCCTGCCTCGACCACCGAGCAGGATCGACGGTTCGGGCTCCCGCACGGCGCCGGCGGTCAGCGAGAGCGGCAGAGCCGCAGCGGTCAGGCCTAGAACAGCACGGCGGGCGGGGGTCGGGCGGATCATGATTGCATCATAGGGGCGATATGCACTATTAGTTCTTATTGGATCCTTGCGATGTTTCATGTATGCGGCGTCACCAGGAAGATCTACCTTATTGCCAGCACTTTGCAATAAGGTGGATCGTGATGGAAAAACGCGACGCGGCCTCGTACACCGGAAGCACCAATCCGGCACTCGTCGACCGCACACTCACCGCCCTGCCCGATCTGGTGATGGCATGGGGCCACGGCTGGGCGGACTCCCGTGGCGTGCCCCGCCCGGCCGTCGTCCCGGGCGGCTTCCGGGCCGAGGTGGGAC
This sequence comes from Catellatospora sp. NPDC049133, assembly GCF_040648455.1. Taxonomy (NCBI): domain Bacteria; kingdom Bacillati; phylum Actinomycetota; class Actinomycetes; order Micromonosporales; family Micromonosporaceae; genus Catellatospora; species Catellatospora sp. NPDC049133. Next base: position 19,113 of record NZ_JBEZDT010000017.1, on the reverse strand, counting down.
TGCGCGGTCACCGCGTGCGGTACGTGCTGCACACCTGGGATCGCGAGACGTTGGCAGCCCTTGACCGACAGGTCGCCGCACCCGGAACCTGGATCAAAGTCAGTGGAGGGCACGCCGACCTGCGCGAAGCCCTCTCGGCAGGCTGGACCATGGACACCACCGGCTACCTGATGAGCATCCGGTTCACCGCGGGCACCGCCGAAATCGGGCAGCCCTATGAGATTCAGGTCGCGACCGCCAGTGGGGTCGTCGTGGCGACCGTCGTCGACCGCGCAGGCGCCACGGCGGCTTCCGGACGCCTGGCACCCACCGGCGAGTTCGGCATCATCGACCAGGTGGAGACCGCACCGGCGCACCAGCGCCGCGGCCTGGGCACCGCCGTCATGCGGACGCTGAGCGACCACGCCGCGCGCAACGGGATGAGCACCGGACTACTCGTGGCCACCGACGATGGACGGCACCTGTACCAGTCACTCGGCTGGCGGGTGCGGTCCGAGGTCGCGGCGGCGTTCGTCCCCGAGGACTGAGACACCGGGCCTGTCCGCGCCGAGACGGTCGACCCGGGAGTCGGTCCCGGCACCGTCGCGGATCAGCAGATCCAGGTCCACGTAGAAGCGGCCCGACTCGCGCAACTCGCCCAGAAGCACACGCCGGGCGACATCGGCGATGAGCGCTCCCCCGAGGCTCACCCCGGACGCCAGCTGCGGCCAGCTGCTCAAGTCGACGCCGATACGCGGGATCGACGCGGCCAGCTTCGGGCTGATCTCGCCGATCATCTTGAGCACACTGTCGATGACCTCCGCGCGGCTGAGGTCGGCCAGGTCCGCCGAACCGATCGCGCCGAGAACGCCGTGCAGCAGCGGCCGGTCGGGCTCCAGGTCGAAGCGCTCGATGTCGAGCATGCCCCGGTCGTTGGTGTCCATCAGGACCGGGATGCGGCAGGTACGCGCCCATTCGCGGGCGGCGAGCTTGATGCGCGGCTCGTCGCACTCCTCGACCAGCAGGTCGATCGGGCCGCTGCCGCCGAGGAAGAACCGCTTGATGTTGTTGTCGTGCAGGCCGTCGGGGTAGACGTCCACGTCGAGGTACGGATCGAGCTCGAACAGCTGCCGGGCCGCGATGACTGTCTTGTTGACGCCGAGCTCGTGCACCCCGGCGCGCAACCGGTTGAGATTGGACAGGGCCAGGGTGTCGAAGTCCGCCAGGGTGAACGCGGTCGCGATCCCCTCGGTGGCCAGGGTCAGCGCCGCGCTGTTGCCGACCGACAGCCCGATCACACCGATCCGCCGTCCGGCGAGGCTGCGCTGCTGCTCCCGGCTGATCTTGCCCCGGTTGCGGTCGGTGCGCAGCAGCCGGAAGTCGTCGCGGTCGAGCAGGTGCACCAGCCGCCCCGACCAGGGATAGAACACCCACGTGCCGGCCTGCCACGGCTCGACGCCGCCCAGGTGTTCGGCCGACAGCCGCGCGAGCTGGTCACGATCGCCCTTCAGCGGCGGGTGCAAGGTGGCGGCCAGGTCGGTCACCTGCTCGGCGAACGTGTCGCAGACCTCGCGTACCCGTCCGGAGACCAGCAGGTGCTCGAACCGCTGCCGGTCGCTCTCGCCACCCGGCCGGAACAGTTCGGGACGCCAGGCGAGCACGTCGCCGTCGCGTTCCCGCTCGGCCAGCAGTTCCGGGATGCTCACCGGTCCTCCTTCCACACGAGCCCAGCGGGGCCGGAGGCCGACAAGGCCGCCGGGACGGTCGACTCCATGATGGACACCTCGGGTCCGTCCGGCTTCCACTCGTGGGCGAGCACGGAGTAGCTGACCACGTCGTGCCAGACGCCGTGGGTGTGGAACAGCTCCCGCATGAACCCCTCCTGGACCAGGCCGAGCCGGGTCATCCGCTCGTGCATGCGCAGGTAGTCGGTGCGCCTGCCGCCCCAGATGCGGTGCAGGGCGAGCGGGCCGAACCCGTACGCCATGAGCAGGCGGGAGGCGGTCACGCCACGGCCCACGCCCGACGATTCGGGGATCACGATGAGGCCGCCGAGCATCGCGTTGCGGCCGTACTCCTCCACCAGCAGCCGGACCACCCCGACCAGGTCGGGTGAGCCGTCGACGGTGATGGCCAAGGTGTACTGGGTGCGGGGCGTGCGGCGCGCCGCGGCCAGGTGCGCTTGCAGCGCGTCAGGCACCTCGGAGGTCGCCAGCTTGTCGAAGCCCATGAACTGGGTCAGCTCGGGATCGGTGTAGAGCCGTGTCAGGGGCGGCAGGTCCTGCTCGCACAGCTCCCGCAGGACGATGTCGCCGCCGTCGATGGTCACCGGAAAGGGCACGCGGAACCCCTCGTGGTCTGATGATTTCATGGCCGCGACTTCGATGTCCGCCGATCTTCGCAGCCTATGGGATGCGACGGAGGGGCCGCCTCAGCCGCCCGGATAGGGCCATCGAGCCACGTCGACGCCCCGAACCGGCCGCGCAGTCAACGCGCCTGCGTGGTGGCCGCCCGCAGTGCCGAGTGACAGATTTCAGCCGCGGCGGCGACGAGGTCAGCCCACTTCCGCACGCAGGGTGCGCCAAGCGAGCAGCGCGGTCAGTGCCGAAGCGGCGCGGGCCAGCGTCACGACCAGGCTCGGCTCGAGGATCTCCCCCAGCGCGCCACCGGCCGCCGCGGCGACGCCCTGCAACGTCATCGTCCCGGTCGCCGCCAGGCCGAACGCCTGACCGCGATGCGCCTGCGGCACCGCGTCGAGAAACCTTCGGGCCAACCCCAGCTGGTACGCGATGCCGAAGCCGGACGCGGCCAGCAGCCCCGCCGCGACGGCGGGCCCCGGGGCGAGCACGAAGGCGAGCAGCGGCGTGCCCAGCAGCAGAGCCAGCGGGCCGGCCAGCCGCTCCCGGCGCGCGGGGACGGCCAGACGGCCGATCACCAGGTCGCCGGCGAGCATGCCCAGCGCGACGGCGCAGAACAGGACACCCGCCGACGCCGGTGTGCCCACCTGGTCGGCGTACGGGACCAGGACTCCTTCCGCGCCGACGATCAGCGACGGCGGCAGCCACTGCGCGAGCAGCAGCGACCGGACCTCGGGCCGGCCGACCCCCGGGTGAGCTGGCACTCCGACGGCCCCACCGGCACCATCGAGGTGCGCACCGGCCCGCGCTCGCAACGGGAGCGATACCGGCTCGACGGCAAGGGTCTGCTGCTGATGCCCACCGTCTTCGGCACGCTGATCAGCTATGTCGAACCGCCCTGGCCGTACGCGCTGGTCTACCCGGCCCGCGGCGTCGCCGACCTGTTCGGCCCACCGCCGGGCGCGGCCGCGCCGCAGGCCCTGGGCCGGCTGGTGGGACCGCACCGGGCGGACGTGCTGCGGGCGCTGGCCGTGCCGGCGACCACCACGCAGCTCGTCCGCCAGCTCGGTCTCAGCCTCGGCACGATCGGCGGCCACCTGGCCGTGCTGCGGGAGGCAGGGCTGGTGACCGGGATACGCACCGGCCAGTCCGTCCGCTACCAGCGCACGGCCCTGGGCGATGCCCTCGGTGGTTGAAGCCGCGGCCCTTCACCACCAGTAGTTGTCCTGAGGCGCGTAATGCCTTTCCAGCTCGGCGATCTCGGCGTCGGTCAGCGACAGGTCCAGCGCCGCGACGGCGTCGGCGAGGTGATCCGCTTTCGTCGCACCGACGATCGGGCACGACACCACGGGCTTGGAGAGCAGCCAGGCCAGGGCTACGTGAGCCATCGGCACCCCGTGGGCTCCGGCCACCGCCTGGACGGCGTGGACGACCGGCTCGTCGACGTCACGGTCGAAGGCACGGGCGACGTCGTCCGAGGAGCCCCGGGCCGTCTGCTCGCCCCAGGGCCGGGCCGCGCGTCCCTTGGCCAGCGGTGAGTACGGAGTCAGCCCGACGCCCTGATCCAGGCACATCGGGATCATGTCGCGCTCTTCTTCGCGCTTGAGCACGTTGTACTGGTCCTGCATGGCCGAGAACGTGGTCCACCCGTTGAGTTCCGCGACGTGCTGCAGCTTCGCGAACTGCCAGGCCCACATCGACGACGCGCCGAGATAGCGCACCTTGCCCGCCTTGACCAGGGTGTCCAGGGTCGCCATCGTCTCCTCGACCGGTGTGGCGGGGTCGAAGCGGTGGATGTAGTAGACGTCGATGTAATCGGTGCCCAGCCGCCGCAGGGAGCCGTCGACCTGTTCGAGGATCGCCTTCCGGGACAGGCCGCTGCCGCCGGGGCCGTCGTGCATCCTCCCGCTGACCTTGGTGGCCAGCACGATGTCCTCACGGCGGGAGAACCTGCTGATCGCCCGCCCGACGAACTCCTCCGAGCTGCCGCCCTGGTAGACGTTCGCGGTGTCCCAGAACGTGATGCCCAGCTCGGCGGCCTGCCGGAAGAACGGGGCTGCGGCGTCCTCGTCCAGGGTCCACCGGTGCAGACCGCCCGCCGGGTCGCCGTAGCTCATGCAGCCCAGACCGATCCGGCTGACCTTCAACCCGGTCCGCCCCAGCCTCGTGTACTCCAAGGATCACCTCCGCAGCTGCCGGACTCCGACGCGATGGGCCTGATCCTGGCAAATGCGCGCTGCTCCCGCCGTGGCGGGGTGGTTCAGCGGGTGGTGATCGCGGAGCCGGCCGGGGCGACCAGCCACCACAGGGCGCCGAAAGCGTCCAGGCCCTGGCCGTTGGTGTCGCCCGCCTTGGCGTCCTTGACGAAGTAGTACAGCGGGTGGTTGTCGTAGACGACCTGCATGCTGCCGTCGGGGCGGGCCACAGTCTTGAGCTTGTCCGCGCTGACGCCTGAACCCGCCTGGGGCGCACCGGTGGTGACCAGCGGCGGCCAGGCGGCCGCGCAGGTGCCCTCGCACGTCGAGGTCCCGGCGGTGTCCGCCGCGAACAGATACAGCGACCTGCCTTGGCCATCGGTGAGGTAGGCGCCCATCGGGCCTTGTTTCGTCTGAACGGTGACGTGTTCAGCGGCGAGCCCGGTCATGCCGTGACCGGTGACGCCGCTCTCGGCGCGAGCCGCCGCCGGGGCGACGAGCGCCGCGGCGAGGAAGGCCAGTGCGATGACCGCTCGGCGCGGCCCGGTCGACTTCGTGGAGCCCATGTCAAATCCCTTCCCGTGAGGCCGGTCCTGACCTGCGCAATCCTAAGTCGGCCGGGCCTGGGCTCGGGCGACTTCGGTGCTATCGCCGCCGGGCCGCGAGGCCGATGTGCGCGGCCTCCTCAGCTCTCCGGCGAGGCCAGGGCCTGTACCACGGCATAGCCCGGAACCGAGGGCAGTTGCGGAAGAACGCCGTTCGCACGAAGGTGCACGGCCGCGTCCACGGCCGCGCCGAGGGCCAGCCGGAACAGCAGCGAGCCGAGGCTGACCCGGCGCACCCCGAGGTCGGCGAAGACGGCGAGCGAAGGCCCGTCCGCAGTGGCGAGGGCGTTGAGCGGCAACGCGGTCGCGCCCACGGCCGCTGCGACAGAGGCCGGATCGGTCAGACCCGGCACGAAGACGCCGTCCGCGCCCGCGTCCTGGTACGCCGCCAAGCGCGTGGCGGTCTGCCCTTCGCGTCCGCCGCCCAGCCAATGGGTGTCGGTGCGGGCGTTGACGAAGAGCCAGGGTACGGCTGACTTGACCGCGGTGATCTTCGCCGCGTGCAGGCGCGGTGGGGTGAGGCTGCCGTCGGCGCGGCCGTCCTCCAGGTTGACGCCGACCGCGCCCGCCTCGGCGAGTTCTGCCACAAGGTCGGCGATCTCGGCCGGGTCGTCGCTGAAGCCGCCCTCGATGTCGACGGTGAGCAGGAAGGATCCGCCGCCGATCCGGCGCGCGAGCAGCAGCGTCTCAGCGCGGGTCCGGCCGGTCCCGTCGGGCAGCCCGGCCGCGGCGGCGACACCGAGGCTGGTGGTGCCGACAGCGGCGAACCCGGCAGCGGCGAGGGCGGCCGCGGAGGCGTGGTCCCAGGCGTTCGGCAGCAGCAACGGCGCGCCGGGGCGGTGGTGCAGTTCGCGGAAAGCGTTGGCTGCGGATGGGCCGACGGTGCTCATGCCTGCTCCTCGAACTTGGTGGAGGCGCCGAGGCGGCCGCCGGCCCCGGCGTGGTGGTCCAGCGAGCCGGCGACGTGTGCGGCCGGGTCGTCCCGGACCAGCAGTCCGGCGGCGATCGCCAGTGCCTGGGCCTGGCCCGGACACCGGTGCGGCCCCGCGCCGAAGGCGAGCTGCGCCTGCTCGTCACCGGTACCGGGGTCGGGATCGGACTGATCGGCGAGGGCCTTCGCGGCCGTGACGTCGATCAGCACCGTTTCCCCGGCCCGGAGGTCCAGCGTGCCCACGCGGATGTCGGCCAATGCCCGTCGGCGCAGCGCGGTCACCGGCGGGTCATCGCGCAGCACCTGTGCGAGGAGAGCGTCCGCGCCACCTGGCGGGAGCCCGTCCGGCGCGCTCCGGCGGGCGTGCTCGACCAACCGGGCGGTCGCGTCGCACGCCTGTACCAGCAGCCCGATCCGCTGCGCGGCGGCCTCCAGGTTCGCCTCGCCGCCCGCATGGGCCGTCCGGGCGAGCAGCGACGCGACGGCCTCGTCGGCGGCTCTCGCCTGGGTGGGCGTGAGTTCGCCGCCGAAGTATCCGGCGGAGACGGCTACGACCGCTTCGGCGACCTCGTCCGGGCCGGGCAGGCCCAGTGCCTCGGCCAGGATGCGGACGACCGTGTGCCGGTCGTCCGGGCCGATCGCCGAGCTGGCGGCCGCCTGGCGTAGTTCGCGCGGGTCGAGGTCGACAAGCGCCGTCATCGCGTGGGCGCGCCGGCGGGCGTGGACGTGAGCGTCGCCGGTGAATCGGGCGACGGTGGCGCGCAGCCAGGCGAGTGAGCCGTCTTCTGCGTCCGTCTCGGCGGCGGGTTCGGGGATCAGCTGCGGCTCGTCGAGCACGGCGCGGGCATCGGCGTACGAGGTGACGGCGGACGCGGCGGAGATCGTCATGTGGCCGACGCTACGTGCGGAACACTTCGGTGTTCGCCGAACCGTGGCCGGGGCATGATGGGCCTCATGCCCGCGTTACCGCTGGCCCGGCTGGCCGGGCTGCTGGCCGACCCCACCCGGGCGGCGATGTGCCTGGCGCTGCTGGACGGCCGCGCCTGGACCGCCGGCGAACTGGCCCACCACGTGGGCGTCGTGGCGTCGACCGCGAGCGAGCAGCTGTCCCGGCTGGTCGCCGGCGGGCTGCTGGTCGAGGAGCGCCAGGGCCGGCACCGCTACTTGCGGTTGGCCGGGCCCGATACCGCCGCGCTGATCGAGGACCTGGCCGCGTTCGCGGCGAAGTCGGCTTCGGCGCCCGCGCCGCGCAATCTGCGGGACAGCATCCGGCGCAGCGCCGAGGCCCACGCCCGGACCTGCTACGACCATCTCGCCGGCCGCCTCGGCGTCGCCCTAGCGGACGCGCTGCTGGCACGCGGTGTCGTCACGCAGGAGGCGGGCCTGGCCGTGACCGGACCGGGCCGTGCCTGGCTGGCCGGAATAGGCATCGACCTGGACCCGAAGCGCCGCGGCGCGCGTCCACTGGTCCGCAGCTGCCTCGACTGGACCGAACGCCGCCCCCACCTCGCCGGTGTGCTCGGGGTGGCGCTGCGGGCGCACGCGATGAACACGGGCTGGCTCGAACCCGTCGGCACCGGCCGCGCCCTGCGGATCACCCCGTCCGGCGCCGACGCTCTCCACGAACTGTTCGGCATCGACGCCGCCTGAGCCTGCCTCGGTCCCTGCCTGTCCGGCAGCGCTTCCGGTCAGCGCGACAGGATCGCAGCCAGCTCCCCGAAGCCCCGGCGGCGCGCGTGTTCGAGGGCGTCCACCCCGTCCTTGTCGCCGATGTCCACCCGGGCTCCGGCCGCCACCAGGATCCGCGCGATCTCCTGGTACGGCCCAGATCCGTCGCCGAGGACGACGCATTCCAGCAGCGCGGTCCAGCCCAGATTGTTGACGTGGTTGACGTCGATGCCGAGCCGGTGACCGTCGACGGCCAGGTGGTGGCCGGCATCGGTGTCGGCGGCGCGCCGTCGGGCGACCTCGACGAGCAGTACGCCGCCGCGGGCGCGGCCAGCCTGCGCTGAACCCGGCGGCCGGGCCGCGGGCGGCTCGCCCGTGGCCCAGTCAGCCGGCCGTCGTGGCGCGGCGGGTCAGCACCTGTGGACCCGAGGCCGTGATGGCGACCGTGTGTTCGGAGTGGGCGGTGCGCGAGCCGTCGGCGGAGCGGATCGTCCAGCCGTCGGCGTCGTACTTGACCCGGTCGGTGGAGTGGCAGAGCCAGGGCTCGATCGCGATGGTGAGGCCGGGGACGAGTTTCACCCCACGACCGGCGCGGCCGCTGTTGGCGACGTGCGGGGCCTCGTGCATGGTGCGGCCGATGCCGTGGCCGCCGAACTCCCCGTTGACGCGGTAGCCGTAGGAGTGGGCGACCTCGCCGATCGCGTGGGAGACGTCGCCGAGGCGGCCGCCGGGCTGGGCGGCGGCGATGGCGGCCTCCAGCGCGACCTCGGTGGCCTCGATGAGTTTCAGGTCGGCCGGGTCGGGGGTGCCGACGACGACCGACAGCGCGGAGTCGGCGACCCAGCCGTCGATGCCGACCGCCATGTCGATGCTGAGCAGGTCGCCGTCGCGCAGCACGTAGTCGTGCGGCAGTCCGTGCAGCACCGCGTCGTTGACGGACAGGCACAGCACGTTGCGGAACGGGCCGCGACCGAACGAGGGGGCGTAGTCCCAGTAGCAGGACACCGCGCCGCGTTCGGCGATCCGGCGGCGGGCGCGGTGTTCGAGGTCCATCAGGTTGACGCCGACCGCCGCGGCACCGGCCAGTTCGGCGAGCAGTTCGCCGACGAACTGGCCGGTCACCGCCATGCGACCGATCTCCTCGGCGGACTTCAGCTCGATCACGACGGCTCCCTTCGTGGTATTTTTATGCGGGTATTTTTATACCACACGGGGACGTCTGCCTACCGCAGCGACCGCAGACCGGTCCGCACCTCCTCCACGAACGCCTCCGGCTGCTCCCAGGCCGGATAGTGGCCGCCCGCGGGCAGCCGGCGATAGTGGACGAGGTTCGGGTAGCCACGCTGCGCCCAGCTGCGGGGCGGCTGGTAGAGCTCGTCGGCGAAGACGCTCACCGCGACCGGGAGCTTGACGCCCTTGGCGGCGAAGAACGAAAACCTGTTCTCCGCATACAGCCGCGCTGAGGAGACGCCGGTGTTCGTCAGCCAGTACAGCGTGATGTTGTCGAGCACGTCGTCGCGCGAGAGGCTCTCCGCCGAGCCGTCGAACGCCCGCGAGATCAGCGCCAGGCTCTTGGCCTCCAGGTCGGTCATCCACGCCGCCAGGAACACCGGCGAGTCGGCCAGCCCGGTCAGCGTCTGCGGCCGCGAGCCCTGCTGCAGCGCGTACGTCACGTGCTTCCAGGTGAAGTCGAGCTGCTCGCACGCGGCCCGCTCCTCGTCGGACAGTCCGGCCGGCAGGTTCGCCAGCGCGTCGGCGGCGCCGATGACGTTCTGCTGGAACAGGACGTCGATGTCGTCGGGTACGACGCAGGCCATGTTGGTGTGGATGCCGGCAAGGCCCTCGACCTCCTGCGCGGCCATCAGGTCGGTGATGATCGCGCCCCAGTCGCCGCCCTGGGCCACGTAGCGGTCGTAGCCGAGGCGCTTCATGAGCTTGGCCCAGGTGCGGCCGATGCGGTCCGGACCCCAGCCGGGCTCGGTCGGCTTGCCGGAGAACCCGTAGCCCGGAAGCGAGGGGATGACCACGTGGAAGGCGTCGGCCGCGGTGCCGCCGTGGGCGGTGGGATCGGTCAGCGGCTCGATGACTTTCAAGAGCGCGGCCACCGAGTACGGCCAGCCGTGTGAGATGACGATCGGCAGGGCGTCGGGGTGTTCGGAGCGCACGTGGAGGAAGTGGATGTCGAGCCCGTCGATCTCGGTGACGAAGTTCGGGTACGTGTTCAGCCGCGCCTCGCAGCGCCGCCAGTCGTACTCCTCGGCCCAGTAGCGGGCGAGTTCTCTCATCGTGGCCAGTTGCGGGCCCTGGGAACGGTCGGTGACGGTCTCCCGCTCGGGCCAGCGCGTGTGCAGGATGCGCGCGCGCAGGTCCGCGAGGTCGGCGTCGGAGAACTCGACCCGGAACGGCCGGATCGCGGTCGTGTCGGTGTTCGCTGTCATGGCGGGGTGTTCCTTGCCGTTCGGGTTCGGGCGATGGAGGCGATCCCCGGGGTGACCGGGCGGGCCGGCGTGCGGCCGCCCGGTCACCCCGTTCGCTCAGCGCAGCGACCGCAGGCCGGTGCGGATCTCGTCGACCATGTACTCCGGCTGCTCCCAGGCGGCGAAGTGCCCGCCCTTGGGGAGCCGGTTGTAGTGGACGAGGTTCGGGTAGGCCTGCTCCGCCCAGCTCCTGGGCGCCTGGTACAGCTCGTCGGGGAACACGCTGACCGCGACGGGCAGCTTCACTCCCTTGACGCCGAAGAAGGAGAACCTGTTCTCGGCGTAGAGCCGCCCGGACGACACACCGGTGTTCGTCAGCCAGAAGTGCGTGACGTTGTCGAGCACGTCATCGCGGGTCAGGCCCTCGGGAACGCCGTCGAACGTCCGCGAGATCAGCGCCAGGCTGCGCGGATCGTGGTCGAGCAGCCATGCCGCCAGGAAGACCGGCGAATCCGCGAGCCCGGTGAGGGTCTGCGGCCGCGAGGCCATCTGCAGGGCGTAGGCGACGTGCTTCCAGGTGAAGTCGAGCTGCTCGCAGGTGGCCCGCTCCTCGTCGGACAGCCCGGCAGGCAGGTTCTCCAGCGCGTTGGCCGCGCCGATGACGTTGCGCTGGAACAGGTTGTCGATGTCGGCGGGCACCACACCGGCCATGTTGGTGTGCAGGCCGACCAGGCCCTCGACCTCCTGCGCGCCCATCAGGTCCACGACGATCGCGCCCCAGTCGCCGCCCTGGGCGACGTACCGGTCGTAGCCCAGGCGCCTCATCAGCTCGCCGTAGGCGCGGGCGATGCGGTCCGGGCCCCAGCCGCCCTCGGCCGGCTTGCCCGAGTATCCGTAGCCCGGCATCGACGGGATGATGACGTGGAAGGCGTCCTCGGCCGTGCCGCCGTGCGCGGTGGGGTCGGTGAGCGGCTCGATGAGCTTCAGCTGCTCGACGACCGAACCCGGCCAGCCGTGGCACACGATGATCGGCAGGGCGTTCTCGTGCTTGGACCGCACGTGGATGAAGTGGATGTCGAGCCCGTCGATCTCGGTGATGAAGTTCGGGTACGAGTTCAACCTGTCCTGGCAACGGAACCAGTCGTAGTCGTGCGCCCAGTACTGCGCCAGCGCCTGCATGGTGGCCAGCGTCGGGCCCTGCGACTGGTCGGAGACGGTCTCCTTCTCGGGCCAGCGCGTGTGGGCGATACGCGCGTGCATGTCCTTGAGATCGGCCTCGGAGACCTCGACCGTGAACGGCCGGATCGCCGAGCTGTCATTGGTGACAGACATGAGAGCTTCCTTGCTACTCGATGGGATGGTGGGACGACGTTCGGTCCTCACCGGGAAGGCGGCAGTGCCGCTTGCTTTCTCGCGGCGGAACCCCGGATTCGGCGGCCCCGCGCGGACGTGCCCTAGTCAGGCATTGATTGCCCCCATCTGCGGTGATTTTACGTCCGAGCGTCCTGCGCGGATACGCCCATCTGCGGCTCCGGCCCGTCTGCTCGCATCGGACTTGTCCACGATCGCCGCCAGGCGGGCGCTCCACCCCCGTGCCGACCCCCGGTGCACCCCCGGGTCCACCCCCGGCACCACGGTGCGCCGCGAACTTCGCGATCAGGCACCAACCGCGCAGGAGCACCGTTTCGAGCCGATCGCGAGCCGCCGCTCAGCCACCACCCACGCCGCTACCTGGAACAATTCGACCTATGGGCGCATCCGTCGCCGGAACCCGAGCAGGCCTGCGCGGGCGCGGCCGCGAACTGGCCGAGCTCGACAAGGCGCTCGCCGCCGCACGAGCGGGAACCAGCGCGGTGCTCGTGTTGCGCGGCGAGGCGGGCATCGGTAAGACCGCCCTGCTGAACTACGCCGAAGAACACGCCGCCGGCTTCGGCCTCACCGGCACCATGGGCGTCGAGACGGAGATGGCATTGCCCTACGCCGGTCTCCACCAGGTCTGCGCACCGCTGCTCGGCAGGCTGCCGCTGCTGCCCGCCCCGCAGCGCGACGCCCTCTCGGCCGCGCTCGGCCTGCGCGAAGACCCGGCGCCGAACCCCTTCCTCGTCGGCCTGGCGGCGCTCAGCCTGCTCTCCCGCGCCGCCGAGGAGAGGCCGCTGGTGTGCCTGCTCGACGACGTCCACTGGCTCGACGAGCAGTCCCTGCAGGCCATCGCCTTCGTCGCCCGGCGGCTCGCGGCCGAACCCATCGCGATGATCCTCACCCTGCGCTCCCCCGGCGACCGCGGCGAACTGGCCGACCTGCCCACCCTGACCGTGCCCGGCCTCAACGACACCGATGCCCAGGACCTGCTGACCTCGGCCGCGCACGTCCCGTTCGACCCCCGGGTACGCGACCGCATCGTCGCCGAGGCACACGGCAACCCGATGGCCCTGCTCCTGCTCCCCCGCCTGGTCCCGCCCGCCGAACTGGCGGGCGGACTGTGGCTGGCCGGCCGCCGTCCCGTGGCCGAGGACCTGGAGGAAGCGTTCCACCTGTGCTTTCGCCGGCTTCCTCCGGACACCAGACGCCTGCTGCTCACCGCCGCCGCCGAGCCCACCGGAGACGCCGACCTGCTGTGGAGGGCCGCCGAGCGGCAACACCTCCCGGCGGATGCGGCCGCGCCGGCCGAAACCGCAGGCCTGATCACGTTCGACACCATGGTGCGGTTCCCGCACCCGCTGGCCCGCTCGGCGATCTACCAGAAAGCGTCGGCGCCCGAACGCCGAGCCGCTCACCGCGCACTGGCCGAGGCCACCGACCCCCACCAGGACCCCGACCGCCGGGCATGGCACGCCGGCCAGGCCACCACCCGGCCCGACGAGGCGCTGGCCACCGAACTGGAGGACTGCGCACGCCGGGCGTACCGCAGAGGCGGAGCCGCCGCGGCCGCCGCGTTCATGCACCGCAGCGCGCAACTGACCCCCGACCCGGCACGCCGGGCCGCCAGAGCGCTGGCCGCCGCCCAGACGAGCATCGACGCGGGTGGCCTCGCCCAGGCCCATGCCATGCTCGCGACCGCCGCCGACGGGCCGCTGGACGAACCGAACCTCGCCCAGCTCGAACGGCTGCGCGCCCGCCTGGTCTTCATCCAGGAACGCGGCACCGAGGCGCCCCGGATGCTCCTGGACGCCGCCCGACGGCTCGCACCCCTGGACGCCGCACTCGCCCGCGACACCCTGCTGGAGTCCCTCGGCGCGGACCTCTACGCCGGCCGGCTCAACACCGGACCCGGCCGCCCGGACATCGCCCGCGCCATCCGAGCCATACCCGCACCGAACCCGCCCCGGACGCTCGACCTCCTGCTCGACGCCGTCGCCACCCTGATCACCGACGGCCACCGCGCCGGGGCGGGCCCGCTACACCGGGCCCTGCGGGCTGTCCAGGACGAACAGCGCTCCGCGGCCACCGGCGCGGACCTGCGCTGGATGTGGCTGGCCTGCCCGGTCACACCGGAACCGCTGGCGCCCGAACTCTGGGACGACGACGCCTGGCACGAACTGGCCACCGGGGCCGTGAACCTCGCCCGTGACGCCGGCGCCCTCGCGTTCCTGCCGATGGCGCTCAGCTACGAAGCCTGCTACCGCGTCCACACCGGCGACCTCGCCACTGCGGCCGCCCTCGCCGATGAGGCGACCGCCATCTCGACCGCCACCGGCGCCGCCCCCATGGTCCACCCTGCCCTGGTCCTCGACGCCTGGCGGGCCCACGAGACCCGCGCCCGCCGGCTGCTCGAAGCGGTGCGCGGCGAAGCAACCGCCCGGGGCGAAGGGCGCGCGCTCGCCATCGCCGACTACGCCGCCGCGGTCCTGGACAACGGCCTGGCCCGCTACGACGACGCCCTGGCCGGCGCGACCCGGGCGGGCCAGTACGACGACCTGGGACTGTACGGCTGGGTGCTGGTCGAACTGATCGAGGCCGCCGCCCACAGCGGCCACCCGCACGCCGCCGCGACCGCGCTCGACAAGCTCACCGAACGCACCCGGGCAGGCGCGACCGAATGGGCCAAAGGCATGGAGGCCCGCTCGCGGGCGCTGCTGTCCGACGGCCCCGACGCCGACGCGCTCTACCGCCAGGCGATCAAGCACCTGGACCGTTGCCGGATCGCCGTCCACCAGGGCCGCGCCCGCCTGGTGTACGGCGAATGGCTGCGCCGGCAGGGCCGCCGCGCGCTGGCTCGCGAGCAACTGCGCGCCGCCTACGACATGCTCACCCGGGCCGGGGCCGACGGCTTCGCCGAACGCGCCCGCAAGGAACTGCTCGCCACCGGCGAGACCGTGCGCCGGAGGTCCGCATCCGCCCTCGCCGAACTCACCGGCCAGGAGGCACAGGTCGCCCAGCTGGCCCGCGAAGGACGCACCAACGTCGAGATCGCCGGCCGGCTGTTCATCAGCCCGCGCACCGTCGAGTGGCACCTGGGCAAGGTGTTCACCAAGCTCGGCATCACCTCGCGCAAGGACCTGCGCGCCGCGTTCAGCTCGCCGCCCGCGGACGGGATCCGGTCGACGAGCACGAAGTGAGGGGGCCGGCCCGGACTGCCTCATCCGGACCGGCCCCCTCTTTTCTGTGGTGGATCAGGCCACAGGCTCTACCCAGATGTTGCGGTAGAACAGGTTGGCTCCCGGGTCACCGTGGTCCTGGAACCGCAGCGGTCCGGGGGCCGAGGTCTCCGCCGCGCCGTTGCCGGTCGGGCCGTTGATCTCGGCGTTGTTGATGACCGTGACACCGTTCCAGACGACCGTGACGCGGGCGTTCTCAGTCTTGGTGGTCCCGTTGTACCGGGCCGCCCGGAACGTCACGTCGTAGGTCTGCCACGTCTGCGGCGCGGTGGCCGCGTTGACCGACGGTGCGATCTTCTCGTAGATCGCGCCGCACTCGTTGTTGGCGAGGGTGGTGTCGCCGTACGAGTCCAGCACCTGCAGCTCGTACCGGTCCTGCAGGTAGATGCCGCTGTTGGCCCGTTGCTGGCCGGTGACGTCGCCCGGCAGCAGCGGCAGCCAGAACTCGGCGTGCAGCTTGAAGTCACCGAACGCCTGCTTGGACTTGATGTCGCCGCCGAGGACCTCGACGCCGCCGTTGCCCAGCGGCCACGTCACCGGGGTGCCGTTGGAGTGCTGGAAGTTGTCCATGTTGGTGCCGTCGAACAGCACGATCCGAGTCGGCTGGGTGGTCGTCCCGTACGCCTCGAACTCGTAGATGCGGGCGGCGCCGTTGCCGTCGCTGGCCGGGGTCGTGATGTTCAGCCTGATGTAGCGGGCCGACGTCGCGGTGATGTTGTGGGTGGTGACGCTGGCCGTGTTCGCGGTGACGGTCGCGACCGTGGTCCAGCTGGTGCCGTTGGTCGACACCTGCAGGTTGAAGTCGCGGGTGTTCCAGGCGGTGTTCTCCCCGCCCGCCCCGGCGTGCCGGACGACCAGCTGGGCCACCGTCTGCGCGGAGCCGAGGTCGACCTGCAGCCACTTGGAGCTGCCGAGCGAGCACCACTTGTCGGCGTTGCCGCCCGACACGCTGCCGTTGACCGCCTTGGCGGGGCCTTCGGTCGTGCCGCAGGAGCTGTCCGCGGTCGCCGTCTTGTTGAGCGCGAGGTTGCCGGCCGGCGGCGCGGTGCTGCCGTAGGCCTCGAACTCGTAGATGCGGGCCGCGCCGTTGCCGGTGGTGCCGCCCGCGGTGATGTTCAGCCTGATGTATCTGGCCGATGTCGCGGTGATGTTGTGGGTGGTGGTGTTGGCTGTGTTGCCACTGACGGTCGCCGCCGTGGTCCAGCTCGTGCCGTTCGTCGACGTCTGGATGTTGAAGTCGCGGGTGTTCCAGCCCGCGTCCTCACCACCGGCCCCGGCGTGCTGGACGACGAACCGGGTGAGGTTCTGCGCCGAGCCGAGGTCGACCTGCAGCCACTTGGAGCTGCCGAGCGAGCACCACTTGTCGGCGTTGCCGCCGTTGACGGTGCCGTTGACGGCCTGCGCCGGGCCCTCGGAGGTGGCGCAGGAGCTGTCGGCCGTGGCCGGCTTGTTCAGCGCCAGGTTGCTGGACGGCGCCGCGCCGGGAATGTTGTTGAGGGTGTACCAGACCTCGGTGTTCCACAGCGACTGGCCGTTGGTCGAACCGAACGGCCGCGGCGAGCGGATGTGCACGACCCGGCCGGCCTTCAGGCCGTTGATCACCAGGGTGACCTTCTTGCCGTCGGCGGACAGGGTCGCCGAGGACACCGACAGCGTCTCCTCGTCGATCTTCGGGCCGCCGTAGGCTGCGGTCGGGACGTAGCGCCACTGCTTGACCCGGTACTTGGTGGCCAGGCTGGTGGCGGTCGCCGCCGACAGCGGCTGGGTGTACTCGATCTCGAAGCCGTTGGACAGGGCCTTCATGTTGAGCATGTCGAAGGCGTTGTTGCCGTTCGGGATCAGCTTCTGCAGGCCGAAGTTCAGCTTGCCGGACTGGCCCCAGTTGCCGCCGCCGCCGATGCCGCCGACGTAGATCGCGCCGTCGGGGCCGACGTTGACCTCGGAGATGCCGGCTTCCAGGCCCTGCGTCATGCGGAACAGGGCGCCCTGGTACTCGCCGTTGACCTTCTCGACCGCGGCGCGCTGCAGGCCGCCGTAGGTGACGTCGCCGATGACGAACTGCCCGGCGTACAGGCCGCTGGTCATGTACTTCGGGGTGCTCGGCGAGTTGCCGATCTCGTTCTGCGGCAGCCAGATCACCGGCGGGGTGACCGGGGCGCTGTCGAACGGGCCGGCCGGGTTGAGGTAGTGGTTGAAGAACCGGCCCTGCTTGATGTGCACCAGCTTGGAGGCCGGCTGCCAGCCGCCCTGGTTGTCGGTGACGAACAGGCCGTTCTCCGGGCCCCAGCCGATGCCGTGCGGGGTCCGCAGACCGCCGGCGACGTACGTCCACGCGCCCGTGTCCTTGTTGATCTTGATGGTGGTGCCGCGGTTGCCCACCACCTGCGGGTTGGTGGTGTTGCCGCCGTAGTCGATGCCGACCGAGAGGTTGAGGTAGAAGTACGGGGCCTCGTACATCAGGCCGAACGCGAACTCGTGGAACGTTCCGCCGTACGGCCAGGTCGCGACCTGCTGGTACTGGTCGGTGACCTCGTCGCCGTTGGTGTCGACGAGCCTGGTCAGCCGCATCTTCTCGGATACGTAGATGACCCCGTCGACGACCTTCAGGCCCATCGGCTCCTTGAGCGCGCTGGCCACCCGCTTGGTCGTGACCGTGCTCGGGTTGGCGTTGCCGCTGGTGTTGCCCAGGATCCAGACCTCACCTGCCTGCGAGGTGCCGGAGTCGTTGGTGCCGCCCCAGGTGCAGATGACCAGGCGGCCGTCGGCGAGCCAGTCCATGCCGGTGACCCGCGGCTCGAACCCGCTCGGGCGCAGGTTGGCGAGGTTGAAGTTCGGGTGCACGGAGGTCAGCGGCAGGCCGTCGCCCGGCGAGTCACCGGCGCCCTCGCACTCCTTCTTGCCGGGCGCGGTGACCCGCACGACCCCGGCGTCGGTGCTCAGCACCGAGTTCGGCACGGTCACGAACGACGTCGAGCCGGGCGTCTGCCACTGCAGCGTCAGCTGCTGGCCGCCGCCGGCCTCGAAGAAGTCGACGCGCAGCGCGTGGTAGCCGGTCGTCAGCGTGACAGCGCCGTCCTTGGCCGTCGCGCCGTGCAGGCCGTCGTGGTTGATGACCACGTTGTCATCGATCAGCAGCCGGGACCCGTCGTCGCTGATCAGCCGGAAGGTGTAGCTGCCCGCGGTGGGGATGTTCACGTAGCCCAGGGCTTGGGTGTAGAAGTTGTCCTCATACCCGAACTGGGCGGACGTGGTCCAGTCGATCGTCGACATGAGCTTGTCGACGTTGGGTGTCTGCGCCGGCTTGAGGTTGCAGAGCGCGCTCAGCGCGACCTGCAGGTCGAAGGTGCGCAGGGTGATGCCGGGTGTCTGCGGTGGCGGAGCGGCGGCAGCGGCGGTGGCGGGCAACCACCCGGCCGCGGCGATGACCGCTGTAGTGAGGGCGCCCGCCATAGTCAGGCGCGCCCATCGGGACGGATGGAACACTTTTCCTCCAGTGTGAGCGGGACTGGTGCGCTTCGTCCTTCGACGTGGCAACCCGCTCACGGCGGCGTGCCAGGACATTGGACGGTAACGCGATCTGTCCTGAAGCGACCTGGCACGCCGATGCCTGGCATGGACACCATAAAATTCTTTTTTCGAGATGTACAGATGTATTCAAAGTTTGGTCGGAACTTTTGACGATCGTGGCAAAAGTTGTGGGAGCAGCTCGACGAGCCCGGTGACGGCGAGCCGCGCTCGCGCTCGAACCGGGCGGAGAATCCCCCCTTGACCTCGGGCCATTGCGCCACTCGTGACTCATGTTTGTCAATGGCTTGCTCGTGCCGACACGCCGTGCCGTCGAGGTCGCGTCCTGCATGCGACCGGGCCGGTCTACTGTGGACGTCTCGCGCCCGGTCGATGTGCCAGCTGACTCAGGGAGACCATCTGTCCGAGAGCGACCTCTACTACCCGGCCACCTGGTGCGCACGGCTGGACGCCGACACGCTCACCCTGCGCAAAGCCACCGTCGACCCGGGCAGACTGCCCGACGCGGGGGTGGACAAGCTGTACCTGCCCGATGCGCTCGTCCCGTACGGCAGCGGTTTCCTCATGAGCGGCCAGACGCTCACCGGGGTCGGCGGCATCTACGGCGTCGGCGGGCTGTGGATCTCCGAGGACGGCTGCGACTGGACGAAGGACAAGGTGCGCGACCACGGGTTCGACAAGGTGGACAGCGTCTCTGATTACCTGTGTTTGCCTGAGGGAGTCAGGCGTTTCGGGTGGGGGCGTGGCCGTGTCGTGCCGGGTCCGTAGTCGCCGGTGAGGGTGATTGCGGGGGTGGCGCGGACGTGGTGGAAGCCGGTCCGGTGGTGCCGTGGTTTCAGGT